>NZ_JBEORU010000031.1:0-90911 GCF_040302465.1 Micromonospora sp. NPDC126480 | reverse complement strand
GAGGCCCTCGCCGACTGGATCGCCACCCGCGGCTACAGCACCAGCTGACCCACCACGACAAGGGCCGGCCCCTGACGGGGCCGGCCCTTTCGTCGTCCCCCGCCCACGCCACCAGGCGACACCTTCGGGGAAACTGCTGCCTCGACCCAGACGGAGGCAGCAACTTCCCCGAAGTTGTCACCCGCCCGTCGTTGCCGGGTGCGGGGGGCGGCTCGGGCGGCTCCGGCTCAGCCGCCGGAGTCGTCCAGCTCGGCGCCCTCGGGGACGGTGTCGTCGTCGCGGCTGGCCAGCCAGCCGTCGGGCAGGAAGACCTTTCCCGGCGAGTTGGTCCGCCCGCGCGGCTGGCCCAGGGTCTCCACCGGGAACGGCACCGCCGGGTCGAGCTTGCCGAGCAGGTCGTCGAGCTGGGCCAGGCTGTCGATCATGGCGAGCGAGCGGCGCAGCTCGCTGCCGATCGGGAAGCCCTTCAAGTACCAGGCGACGTGCTTGCGGAAGTCGGTGCAACCGTCCCGCTCGCCCCGGGCCGCCGTGCGGGCGCCCGCGGTGAACTGCTCGACCAGCAACTCCGCGTGGCGGCGCATCGTCGTCGCCACCTCGCCCAACGTCGGCAACCGCCGCTGCGGGGCGCCGTTGAACGCGGCCTCCAGGTCGGCGAAGAGCCACGGGCGGCCGAGGCAGCCGCGCCCGACCACGACACCGTCGACGCCGGTGTGCGCGACCATCCGCAGCGCGTCGTCGGCCTCCCAGATGTCGCCGTTGCCGAGGACCGGTACGTCGAGCGCCGCCTTCAAGGTGGCGATCGCGTCCCAGTCCGCGGTGCCCGAGTAACGCTGCGCCGCCGTACGCCCGTGCAGGGCCACGGCCGCGACACCCGCGTCCTGGGCGGCGAGGCCCGCCTCGACGTACGTCAGGTGGTCGTCGTCGATGCCCTTGCGCATCTTGACCGTGACCGGCACCCCGGCGGGTGACGCGGCGTCCACCGCGGCCTTGACCAGACGGGCGAAGAGCCGGCGCCGCCACGGCAGGGCCGAGCCGCCGCCCTTGCGGGTGACCTTCGGGACCGGGCAGCCGAAGTTCAGGTCGATGTGATCGGCGAGGTCCTTCTCGACGACGATCCGCACGGCGGCGGCGGTGATCTCCGGGTCGGTGCCGTAGAGCTGGAGGCTACGCGGCGACTCGTCCGGGCCGAAGGCGATCATCCGCAGGGTCTTCGGGTTCCGCTCGACCAGCGCGACCGTCGTGATCATTTCGCAGACGTAGATGCCGCCGCCCTGCTCGCGGCAGAGCTGGCGGAAGCCGACGTTGGTGATGCCCGCCATCGGAGCCAGCACCACCGGCGGCCACACCTGGTGCGGCCCGATCGTCAGCGGGCGAAGCTGGGCAGCAGTCACCGCCCAAGTGTAAGGAAGGGCCCCTTATTAACGTCTCCGGTAGAGCAGGGGCCCCTTGTTAACAGGGCCCATATCACAACCGACCCCTCGTGCGGGGGTTTTCCACAGCGGCACCGGCTGTCCACAGATCGGGCGCACGGGCAGGAAGCGGCGCCGCGGAACAAGCAGGCTGCGGTGCATGCGTGAACACCCACCCGAACTCGCCGACCTGGCGGAGCGCCAGCAGCAGATCGTCACCCGGACGCAGCTCCTGAGCGTCGGATTCGACGACATGTACCTGTACCGGCAGACCCGACGAGGCCTGTGGCAGCGGGTCCTGCCGGCGACGTACGCCCTGGTCACCGGCACCCTCACCGACGAGCAGCGACGCATCTCGGCGGCGCTCTACGCGGGCACCGACGCGCAGCTCACCGGTCTGGCGGCCCTGATCTGGTACGGCTTCCGGCACAGCCCGCGCACCACTGACGTACACCTGATCCTGCCGCACCACGCGCGGCGCCGGTCGGCCGGTCACGCCCTCATCGCGCGTGCCCTGGAGCTTGATCCGCGCGCCCGGCGCACGGCGCTGTACCCGGTGTGCTCGCCGGCGCGGGCGGTGGTGGACGCGGCCCGCGACCTGCGCCACCTGCGGCCGGTCCGGGCGACCGTGGCCGAAGCGGTCCAGCGGGGCTACACCGACCTGGCCAGCCTCGACGAGGAGATCCGCCGGGCCAGGCGGAGCCGCACCGCGCTGATCCGCAAGGCGTTCGCGGAGATCACCGACGGCGCCCGGTCAGCGCCGGAGACCGAACTGCGGGAGTGCCTGGGCGGCAGCGGCGTGCTCCCCGAGATCCTGTGGAACCCGCGGTTGTCGGCGAGCGACGGGACCCGGCTGCCGACGCCGGACGGCTACCTCCCCGACTGCGCGGTGGCCCTGGAGGTCGACTCGCGGGAGTACCACTTCAGCCCGGACGACTGGGCGCGGACGTTGGACCGGCACAACGAGCTGAGCCGGCACGGCGTCCTGATCCTGCACTTCACGCCGGCGCAGATCCGGCGCGAACCCCGGCGCGTCCGGCGCATGGTGGAGGACGCGTACGCGGCCCGGCGCGGATTGGGCGCCGGGACCGGCGTACGAGCGGAGCGGGTGCCGGGTTGAGTGTTAAGAAGGGGCCCCTCCTCTACGCCAGGCGTTAAGAAGGGGCCCCTCCTTACCAAGCTCAGCAGCCGGGGAGGCGCTCGATGAGGTAGCGCTCGACCTGGTCCAGGGCGATCCGCTCCTGGGCCATGGTGTCCCGGTTCCGCACGGTCACGGCGTCGTCGTCGAGCGTGTCGAAGTCGACGGTCACGCAGAACGGCGTGCCGATCTCGTCCTGCCGGCGGTACCGGCGGCCGATCGCCTGCGAGTCGTCGAACTCCACCACCCAGCGCTTCCGCAGGTCGGCGGCGAGCTGCTTGGCCTTCGGCGACAGCGCCTCGTTGCGGGACAGCGGCAGCACCGCCACCTTGACCGGGGCGAGCCGCGGGTCGAACCGCATCACGGTGCGCTTGTCCACGCCGCCCTTGGTGTTCGGGGCCTCGTCCTCGTCGTACGCCTCCAGCAGGAACGCCAGCACCGCGCGGGTGAGGCCGGCGGCCGGCTCGATCACGTACGGCACCCAGCGCTCGCCCTTGGTCTGGTCGAAGTACGACAGGTCGACGCCGGAGTGCTTGCTGTGTGTGGACAGGTCGAAGTCGGTGCGGTTGGCGACGCCCTCCAGCTCGGCGAACTCGGTGCCGCCGAACTGGAACCGGTACTCGATGTCGACGGTGCGCTTCGAGTAGTGGGAGAGCTTCTCCTTCGGGTGCTCGTACAAGCGCAGGTTACCCTCGGACAGGCCGAGGTCGACGTACCAGTTCCAGCGCTCCTGGAGCCAGTACTCGTGCCACCCCTCGTCGGTGCCCGGCTCGACGAAGAACTCCATCTCCATCTGCTCGAACTCACGGGTGCGGAAGATGAAGTTGCCCGGGGTGATCTCGTTGCGGAACGACTTGCCGGTCTGGGCGATGCCGAACGGCGGCTTCTTGCGGGCCACCGTCTCGACGTTCTTGTAGTTGACGAAGATGCCCTGCGCGGTCTCCGGCCGCAGGTAGTGCAGGCCTTCGTCGCTCTCCACCGGGCCGAGGAAGGTCTTCATCAGGCCGTTGAACATCTTCGGCTCGGTGAAGGTGCCCTTGTTGCCGCAGTTCGGGCAGTTCAGCTCGGTCAGCGAGGCCGGCGGGCGACCGTGCTTGGCCTCGTACGCCTCCTCGAGGTGATCGGCCCGGAACCGCTTGTGGCAGGACTGGCACTCGGTGAGCGGGTCGACGAACGCGTCCAGGTGGCCGGACGCGGCCCAGACGTCGCGGGCCAGGATGACCGCGGAGTCGAGCCCCACCACGTCGTCGCGCTGCTGGACCATCGTCTTCCACCACTGCCGGCGGACGTTCTCCTTCAGTTCCACGCCGAGCGGACCGTAGTCCCACGCCGAGCGGGTGCCCCCGTAGATCTCACTGGAGGGGAAGACGAAGCCCCGGCGCTTGGCGAGGCTGACAACGGCGTCGATACGGTCGGCTGGCATGTTTCCTCCTACGCCGGCTGGCGGTCGGCGGGGACAGTGTGGGATGGATCGAACAGTTCGGGACAACGGTACGACCAGCGGCGTCCCGAGCCCAGCAGAATACCGGTGGCGGGTCAGTTGACCCCGCACACCTCCAGTTCGCCGGTCTGCCGGTCCTGTTCGAGGTTGACCTGCTGGCGTTCGCGGTCCCCGCCGGTGTACGTGACGTCGACCGGCACGGTAAGCGTGTTCGGGTCGACGTCACCGACCCGGAACGAGTCGATCTGCGGTTCGTCGGCGACGCGCCGCTCGAACTCCCGCCGCGACTCGCGCCGCTGCGCGGAGTCGCAGAGCTGGTCGTACGCCGCGCCGTACTTCCGTTCCGCCAGCGCCCGGTAGTAGTCGGTGGAGACCGCCCGCCCCTGCTCCTCGATGGCCTGCACGCCAGTCACCGCGAGGCCGACCACCGCGGCCCCGCCGCCGCCGCAGCAGAGCAGCAGGGCGAGCGCGCCGGCGCCGAGGCCCAGCCAGAGGCGGGTGTTGCGCCCCTCGGTCGGCGGCGCCGCGAACGGCGGCGCGACGCCGGGACCGGCCGGCGGGGCGGGGACCCCCGACTCCGGGGGCGGGCCGGGCACGGCGGGCGGTGGCGCGCCGCCCTCCTGGCCGGGCACCGGAGGGTACGGCGAGGAGGCGGCCGGTCCGGGAGCGGTCATGAGATCAATGTAGTGCGTACGGGCTCAGCGGTAAGGACCGGCGGCCCGATCGCTGGACGCCACGACCACCTCGCCGCCGGGCGCGGCGGTGGCGAGCGCCTCGTACGCGGACGGCTCGTCGACCGACTCGGCGAGCAACGGGATCGCGGTGACCTTGACGTCGAAGTCGCCGAGCGCCCGCCGGTAGGTGCCGACGGACTCCCACTCGGTGAGCAGGCACCAGTGGCGCGGGTCGTCCAGGGCGCGTACGAGTTGGCCGCGCAGGTACCCGGGGCGGGCCGCGAGTGTGGCGAGCGCGGCGTGCGCCCGCGCGGTGAAGTCGTCGGCGACATCGACGTCGACCACGAACCGGTTGGTCACCAGCACCGGGTTCCTCCTCGTAGAGTCTGTGGGATGCAGCGTACGCAGAGCGGGCTGGCGAGCCGGTTGGCCCGGGCGAACCCGACGACGGTCTTCCTGATCACCCTGGTGCTGGTGCTTGTCGCCTTCTTCACCCCGGGGGTGGTGGGCGGGCTGCTCACGCTGGCCCTCGCGGCGGGCGTGGCCGCGCTGCTGGTCACCACGTGGGCGGTCCAGACGCCGCAGACCCGGGTGATCCGGCTGCTGGTGCTGACGCTGCTGGTCACGGCCGGGCTGGTCAAGCTGCTCTGACATGCACTCATGCGTTTTTGACAATCATTATCGTTGGCGCGGACAGTTGACGACATGAACAACCGATCCGTTCCGCGTACGCTGGCCGCCGCCTCCGCCGCCCTGCTCGCCCTCGGCGGCGTCGCCGCCTGCTCCGACGAGAAGGCCGGCGGCGACCCGCAACGGGTCGACGTGGTCGCCGCGTTCTACCCGCTGCAGTTCCTCGCCGAGCGGATCGGTGGTGACGCGGTGACGGTCAGCAACCTGGTCAAGCCGGGCGCCGAGCCACACGACGTCGAGCTCAACCCGAGCCAGGTCGGCGACGTGGCCGGGGCCGAGCTGGTCGTCTACCTCAAGGGCTTCCAGCCGCAGGTCGACGAGGCCGTGGAGCAGAACGCCGCCGACCGGGCGTTCGACGTCGCGACCGTCGCGCCGCTGCTGGACGCGGCCGCCGGCGGGCACGACCACGAGCACGAGGGCGAGGAGCCCGGCCACGCCGAGGAGTCCGGCGCAGCCGAGGAACCGGGCCACGAGGAGGAGACCGGCGGCAAGGACCCGCACCTGTGGTTGGACCCGACCCGGCTCGCGACGGTCGGTGACCAGCTCGCCGAGCGGCTCGGGAAGGCCGACCCGGACCGCGCCGCCGACTACACCGCCCGGGCCGCGTCGCTGCGCACCGAGCTGGAGAAGCTCGACGCCGACCTCGCCGCCGGCCTCAAGACCTGCCAGCGCCGGGAGATCGTGGTCAGTCACACCGCCTTCGGCTACCTGGCCGAGCGCTACCAGCTGGAGCAGATCGGCATCACCGGGCTCAGCCCGGACAACGAGCCGTCGCCGCAGCGGCTCGCCGAGGTGATCGAGGAGGCGAAGGAGCACAAGGCCACCACGATCTTCTTCGAGACCCTGGTCAGCCCCAAGGTCGCCGAGACCATCGCCGACCAGGTCGGCGCGCGGACCGCGGTGCTCGACCCGCTGGAGGGGCTGTCGACCGACGACGGCGGGGACTACCTTTCGGTGATGCGCACCAACCTGGCGACCCTGAGGACGGCGTTGAGCTGCTCGTGACCACCCCTGTCATCACCGTCACGCACGCGGCCGTCGGGTACGACGGCCGCGCCGTGCTACGCGACGTCTCCCTCACGGTGACCACCGGCGAGGTGGTCGCCGTGCTCGGCGCCAACGGCTCCGGCAAGTCCACCCTCATCCGCGCCGTGCTCGGGCTGGTCCCGCTCGGCGCCGGGTCGGTCGCCCTCTTCGGGCAGCCACTGCGCCGGTTCCGGCAGTGGCACCGCATCGGGTACGTCCCGCAGCGCCTCGGCGCGGGCGGCGGCGTACCGGCCACCGTCCGCGAGGTGGTGGCCTCCGGCCGGCTGGCCCGCCGAGGTGTCCTGCGGCCGCCGGGCCGCGCCGACCGGGCCGCGGTGGAGGCCGCGCTGACGTCGGTCGGGCTCGCCGACCGGGCCGGCGACCCGGTGGCCACCCTCTCCGGCGGGCAGCAGCAGCGGACCCTGATCGCCCGGGCGCTGGCCGGTGAACCGGAGCTGCTCGTCCTCGACGAGCCGACCGCCGGGGTCGACGCCGCCAGCCAGGAGGCGTTCGCCGGGGCGCTGAAGGACTTCGTGGCCGGCGGCGGCACGGTCCTGCTTGTCGCGCACGAGCTGGGGCCGCTGCGCCCGCTGATCTCCCGGGCCGTGGTCGTGCACGCCGGCGGGATCGCGCACGACGGGCCGGTGCCCGAGCCCGCCGGCCACCACGCCGACCCCGACCACGACCACGTGCACCCGCACGGTCCCGACGAGCCCGCCGGGCTCTGAAGCAGCTGAGCATGGAACTCTTCCAGTACCCGTACATGCAGCGGGCCCTGATCGGCGCGCTGGTCATCGGGCTGGCCGCCCCCGCGCTCGGCATCTACCTGGTGCAGCGGCGGCTGGCGCTGATCGGCGACGGGGTCGGGCACGTGGCGCTCACCGGCGTCGGCGCCGGCCTGCTGCTCAACCGCTCCCCGGTGCTGGTGGCGGTGATCGTGGCGAGCCTCGGCGCGATCACCATCGAGCTGGTCCGGGCGCGTGGCCGCACCTCCGGCGACCTGGCCCTCGCCCTGCTCTTCTACGGGGGCATCGCCGGTGGCGTGATGCTCGTGGGGCTCTCCGACAGCACGAGCGCGAGCCTCAACGCGTACCTCTTCGGCTCGCTGTCCACGATCAAGCCCGAGGACCTGGTCGTCATCGCGGTGCTCGGCGCGGCGATCCTGCTGACCATGCTGGCGCTGCGCCCGGCGCTGTTCGCGATCTGTCACGACGAGGAGTACGCCCGGGTCTCCGGGCTGCCCGTCCGTACGCTCAACCTGCTCCTCGCGGTGGCCACCGCGGTCACCGTGACGATCGCGATGCGCGCCGTCGGCGTCCTGCTGATCAGCGCGCTGATGGTGGTGCCGGTCGCGGCCGCCCAGCAGGTGACCCGCGGCTTCCGCAGCACGATGACCGCGGCGATGACGCTCGGCCTCTTCGCCGCCGGCTCCGGCGTGTACGTGGCCGCCACCGCCGACACCGCCCCCGGCGCGTCGGTGGTGCTGATGGCGATCGCCTCGTTCGCGGTCGTGGCGCTCGCCGGCGCCGGCTGGCGTACGCTGCGGCGACGCCCGGTCGCCCCGGCCACCGCGCCGACCGCCGAGCCGCACGAGGTCGTCCTGGACCGGTCCTGACCAGCGGCCCGCCCGTGCCATTGGTTACCGTTAGCCGGTGAGCAGCGGGTCAGGGTACGACGCCTTCGACGGGGCGAGCGAGCTGCTGCGTGCCCTGTCCGCGCCGATCCGGCTGGCCATCGTCAGCGAACTCGCCACGGGCGAGCGGTGCGTGCACGAGCTGGTCGACAAGCTCGGCGCACCGCAGCCGCTGGTCTCCCAGCACCTGCGGGTCCTGCGCGGCGCCGGCGTGGTGCGCGGTTCGCGCCGCGGACGCGAGATCGCGTACACGCTCGTCGACGAGCACGTCGCACACATCGTGGCGGACGCCGTGAGCCACGCCGGCGAAAGCGTGTAAGGAAGGGCCCCCTGTTAACGCCTGGCGTTGTACCGGGGCCCCTTCTTAACACCTGGCCGCACGGGGTGCCCCGGCCGCGCCGCCGTGGGACGCTGTCCGGCGTGAAGATCTACGCCGATCGCTTCCCGACCGCCGCCCGCCAGTTCCTCACCGACCTGCTCGTCGTCGCCTGGGTGTACGCGTCGGTGCGCGGCGCGCTGTGGCTGCACGACCTGGTGCAGAAACTCGCCGTACCCGGACAGAAGCTGGAGGGGGCCGGTAGCGGCCTGGCCGACAACCTGGCCGAGGCCGGCGGCAAGGTCGGCCGGGTCCCGCTGGTCGGGGACGAGCTGACCGCGCCGTTCGAGCGGGCCGCCGGTGCGGCGCGGTCCCTCGCCGACGCCGGCCGCGACCAGCAGGAACTGGTCGACCAGCTCGCCCTGGCGCTCACCGTCGCCGTGCTGGTGTTCCCCCTCGGCCTGGTGCTCCTCGGCTGGCTGCCGCTGCGGGTGCGGTGGATGCGCCGCGCCGGCGCCGCCGCCCGGCTGGCCGCCGCGCCCGCCGGCCGGGACCTGCTCGCCCTGCGGGCTCTGGCCACCCAGCCCCTCGGCCGGCTGACCCGGATCGCGCCCGACGTGGCGGAGGGGTGGCGGCGCGGCGACGACGACACCGTCGAAGCGCTGGCGGCGTTGGAGTTACGCCAGCTCGGCCTGCGCCCAGCCGCTGACGCTCGACCCCCGGCCCGCCGTTAAGGTCGTCGGGTGTTCTACTTCCTGGTCGTCATCGCCGTGCTGCTGCTCGGCTACGCCGCGTTCCTCGTCCGCTTCGTCCGGCAGGGGCGGCGGATCCCGCCGGCGGCGTACCTCGGGCTGGCCGTGCTGAACGGCCTGATCCTGGCGGCGGTACTGGCCTGGGCCGTCGCCCGCTGAGCGACCCCGTGCCAGCGAGATCCCGCAGGTTGCGGTGCCGGCGTGCCGGGACACCGCGACCTGCGGGACCTCGAGTGGATCAAGCAGGTGGCGGGATGCGCCGGCGGGCGTCGGCGGCGGTGGACGGGCCAGGCGACCAGGGCGCCACCCAGGGCAGGTCCGCCGGCGGCGTGATCACGCCCTCCTCGAGGCTGGCGTAGCGACCGGCGAGGATCCGCTTCGCCGCCGCCGTGTCGACCGAGTCGGTGTTGTCCCAGAGGGCGGTGAAGAGCGCGTCCACCCGGACCCGGGCCTGTCGGCAGAAGAGATCGGCCAGCTCGACGTTCTCCGGATGGGTCTCCCGCTCGGCCGCCGCCCGGACGCAGACCGCCGCCATCGCGAACAGCTCCGCGCCGATGTCCACCACCCGGCCGAGGAACGCCTGCTTGCGCTCCATCTTTCCCTGCCAGCGGGACATCGCGTAGAACGTCGACCGGGCCAGCTTGCGCGAGAACCGCTCCACCTGGCGAAGGTGGCCGGCGAGCGGGCCGAACTCGGCGTACGCCCCAGGTGCCTGCCCGCGGCCCACCGCGAGGGTCGGCAGCCACTTGGCGTAGAAGACACCGGCCCGCGCGCCGGCGCGGGCCTTGCGGCCGAGCCCGGCGTCCGGGTCGATGATGTCGCCGGCAACCGACAGGTGCGCGTCGACCGCCTCCCGGGCGATCAGCAGGTGCATGATCTCGGTCGAGCCCTCGAAGATGCGGTTGATCCGCAGGTCGCGGAGCATCTGCTCGACAGCGGCCGGACGTTCGCCCCGGGCCGCGAGGGACTCGGCCGTCTCGTAGCCACGCCCGCCCCGGATCTGGATCAGCTCGTCGGCGACCCGCCAGGCCATCTCGCTCGCGTAGAGCTTCACAAGCGCGGCCTCGATGCGGATGTCGTTGCGGTCGTCGTCGGCGAGCAGGCAGCACAGGTCGAGCATGGTCTCCATGCCGTACGTGGTCGCGGCGATGAAGGACAGCTTCTGCGCCACCGCCTCGTGCTCACCGACCGGCCGGCCCCACTGGACCCGCTCGGCCGCCCACTCGCGGGCGACGTTCAACGCCCACTTGCCCGCGCCGACACACATCGCGGGCAGCGAGAGCCGGCCGGTGTTGAGCGTGGTCAACGCGATCTTCAGGCCCTTGCCCTCCCCGCCGATCACGTTCTCCTTGGGTACGAAGACGTCGTGGAAGCGGGTGAGGCTGTTCTCCAGGCCGCGCAGGCCGAGGAAGGTGTTGCGACGTTCCACCGTGATGCCCTCGGAGTCGCCCTCGACGACGAACGCCGTGATCCCGCCGCGGCGGCCCTCGCCGGCCGGTACGCGGGCCATCACCACCAGCAGGGTGGCCACCGTGCCGTTGGTGGCCCAGAGCTTGACGCCGTTGAGCCGGTAGCCGGTGCCGTCCGGGGTCGGCTCGGCGGTGGTGGCCAGTCGGGCCGGGTCGCTGCCGACGTCCGGCTCCGTGAGCAGGAACGCGGACACCTCACCGGCGGCGAGCCGGGGCAGGAAGCGCTGCTTCTGCTCGGCGGTGCCGAACATCTTCAACGGCTGCGGCACGCCGATCGACTGGTGCGCGGAGAGCAGGGCGCCGATCGCCGGGTTGATCGAGCCCGCCAGCATCAGGGCGCGGCAGTAGTGCAGGTTGCTCAGGCCCAGCCCGCCGTACGACTGGTCGATCTTCATACCGAACGCGCCGAGCCGGGCCAGCCCCTGGAACACCTCGTCCGGGATGGCCGCGTCGCGCTCGATCGCCGCGCCGTCCACCTCGGACTTCAGGTAGTCGCGGAACCGGCCGAGGAACTCGTCGGCCCGGGCGACGTCGTCGGCTGCCGGACGCGGCCATGGATTGATGAGGTCCAGCCGGAACCGGCCGAGGAAGAGCTCCTTGCCGAAGCTCGGCCGGTCCCAGGAGGATTCGCGTGCCGCCTCGGCGACCTGGCGCGCCTCCTTCTCGGAGACCTGCCCGGCCTCGGAGGGCAGCGGGCCGGCCGTGCCGGGCGCGGTGGCCTGCTCGGGACCCGCACCGTCGGGTGCGGACCGGCTGTTCTGCGTCGTGGTCACGGCTGCCTCCTCGAACCTCGGTCCGGATGCGTCGACGTGCTCGACACCCGCCACGCTACCCTCGGGTGTTACCCAGCGGTAGCGTTAGGTGAAGATCGATTTACCGGTTTCGCCGCGGTTCAACTGCCGTACGACGTGGGGCTGTCATCATCGTCGTCCAGATCGTCCTCGCCCCAGTTGCGGCGGGCGAACGGCAGCGCGACCCAGAGCATCAGGAACCACAGCCCCGCGACCGCGCTGAGCACGAAGGCGATCGTCCGGTCGAGAACGAAGTCGGTGACCAGCAGCACCGCGGAGACCATCGACACCAGCATGAACGCGAGCCCGCCGCTGGCCATCCGGTGCGCGAACCGGACCAGCTCCGGCTTCCGTCCCTGCCGGAACAGCGCCCGGTGGAAGGCGACCGGCGAGATGATCATCGCGGTGGCGAAGGCCGCGGCCAGCAGCGCGACGATGTAGACGTCCTTCTGGAAGGGGGTCGTCCGTTCGAACCCGGCGCTGAACGGCAGGGTCAGCAGGAAGGCGAAGAGGATCTGCACGCCCGTCTGCGCGACCCGCAGCTCCTGGAGCAGGTCGGCGAAGTTGCGCTGCCAGCGCTGCTTCTCGGTCTCTTTCGACACGCGCTACCTCCGGTGCGAACCAGTCCCGGGAGGGTCCACCCCGCCGGCAGGATCGCTGATGCCCCACCGGGCGTTCCGCGAAACCGGCTCACACCACGCGCGGACCCACCGCCGCCGCGGCGCACCCCCGCATCGTCGCACGCCCGCACCCGCCGTGCGCTCGCACCGCCGTGCGCTCGCACCGCCGCGCGCCCGCACCGCCGTGCGCTCGCACCGCCGCGCGCTCGCACCGCCGCGCGCTCGCACCGCCGCGCGCCCGCCTGCGGCCGGGCGGTACGCCGGGTGTTAAAAGGGGGCCCCTCCTCTACCGGAGGCGTTAACAAGGGGCCCTTCCTTACACCTCAGGCGCCGCGGCGGATGCGGCCGGCGTACCGGGCCTCGAGTTCGTCGTTGTGGGCGTCTCCGCCGGCGATGTTCGCCGACAGGTAGACCGGGGGACGCTCCCCCGCGGCGAGCAGTCGGGCCACCACCTCGACCGTGATCTGCTGGGCCAGCAGGGCCGCCGTGATCGACGAGACCGCACCGACGGCGCCGCCACCGGGCAACGGCAGGGTCGCGTCGCCGTACGGGGCGCCGTTGTCGAGCACCACGTCGGCGAAGTCGGCGAGCTTGCGCCCGGACGGGTGGCGCGAGGTCATCTGTCCGGAGTGGTCGGCGGAGGTGATGGCGATCAGCCGGTGACCCCGGTCCCGGATCAGCGAGGCGAACTCCACAATCGCTCCGTTGACGCCGGAGTTGGAGGCCAGCACGAAGATGTCCGGCGGGCGGACCGGCGCGAGGTCGTACAGCCGGTGCGCCACCGACGGCTCCCGCTCCAGGCGGGGACCGAGTACGTCCGGTGACTCGCCGCCGACCAGGACGAGGTCCCGCAGCGCGATCCGGTTCGTCGGCACCAGGCCGCCGGCCCGGCCGGCGATCTCCATCGCCAGCGCCTCGGAGTGCCCCGTGCCGAACGCGTGCACCACCCCGTCGGCGCGCAGCGCCTCGGTGATCAGGTCGGCGGCCCGGCCCACCGCCTCCCGCTGGCTCGCCGCGACGCGCCGCATCGTCTCGGTCACGACCGCCAGGAAGTCCTCGGCTCCGGGGGTCACGTCTTCTACGTCCATTCCTGCCTCTCTCGTCTCGGCCGGGGATGCCGACCCCTCACCGGGCACCGGCCCGGCTATCCGCCGGCTCGGACCAGGATCGCCTCGGCCAGCGGCGCGGGGGCCGCGTCGGGGATCCAGTGGCTCACCCCGGCCAGTTCGACGAACCGGTAGTCGCCGCTCACCTGGGCCGCGCAGGCCTCGGCGGCGGTGCGGCCGATCGCGATGTCCCGGTCGCTCCAGACGTACGTCGTCGGCACCGCCACCGGCCCGACGGCCGCCAGGTCGGTCCGGGACATCGCCCGGTACCAGTTCAGCGCCGCGGTGAGCGCGCCGGGCGCCCGCATCGGCTCGGCGTACGCAGCCACCCGGTCGGCGTCGCCGACTCCGGACAGCATCCGGCGCAGCCCGGCGGCCTTCAGCGCCAGCAACACCGTCTCCGCCTTGCCGGGCTGCCGGAACAGCAGCATGTACGCCGAGCGCGCCTTCTGCTGGGGGTCGTTCGCGAGGGCGTGCGCCATGGCGGCGGGGTGCGGCACGGAGACCGCGGTCAGCGTGCGTACCCGGTCGGGGTGCCCCGCCGCCAGGGCCCACCCGACGACCGCGCCCCAGTCGTGCCCGACCACGTGTGCCGCGTCGACGCCGAGGGCGTCCAGCACCGCGACCGCGTCGGCGACCAGCTCCGCCAGCCGGTACGCCTCGACCGCCGCCGGCCGGGCGCCGGGTGAGTACCCGCGCTGGTCGAGTGCGTAGGTGCGCAGCCCGGCGGCGTGCAGGGCCGGCGTCACGTCGCCCCACTCACCGCTGTGCTGCGGGAACCCGTGCAGCAGGAGCACGGCGGGACCGCCCTCCGGCCCAGCGTGTACGTCGAACGTGAGGCCCCGGGCGTCGATCCGCATGATCGGCAGCCTATCCAGGCCGGGCGGAAGCCGCCCGCCCCACTCCGGCCCGTCCCCGCGCTGACCTGCACGGAGATCACTTTGCCCGATGATCTTCCGGGGTGTTAGCGTCGTGGGACAACTTCACATCCGACAGGGGAGCGCACAGCGCTGAGAGTGCGGGCACCGCCCGCAGACCCTCGAACCTGATCTGGGTAATGCCAGCGCAGGGAGTTCGGTCGACCTCCAGCCGCGCCGCCGTCCGGCCGATCCGGGCGCGGCGTGCGTCTTCTCCTGGTTCGTAGCAAGGACTGGGAGGATTCGATGACTCAACCAACCACCACCCGATGGCGCACGGTCGACGTGATCGTGGCCGCCGTCATCGCCGTCGCCTTCGGCGTCATCTTCTGGGCCTGGGGCCTGCTCTGGCGGACCGTCGACCCGGCGTTCGCCTTCTTCCCGGCGGCGCAGGCGATCATGTACGGCGTCTGGCTGGTCCCGGCGGTTCTCGGCGGCCTGGTGATCCGCAAGCCCGGCGCGGCGCTGTTCTGCGAGGCGGTCGCCGCGACGATCTCCGCACTGCTGGGCTCCGAGTGGGGCGGGATCACCATCGTCCAGGGCCTGATCCAGGGGCTCGGCGCCGAGCTGGCGTTCGCGGCGTTCCGCTACCGCTCGTTCCGGCTGCCCACCGCGCTGCTCGCGGGCGCCCTGACCGGCCTCGGCGCGGCGCTGTTCGACTTCTTCGTCTGGAACGTCGAGTACGCGCTGGTCAGCTACCGGATCCCGTACGCCCTGCTGACGGTCGTCAGCGCCATGGTCATCGCCGGGGCGGGCGCCTGGTACCTGACCCGGGCGCTGGCCGAGACGGGCACCCTGGACCGTTTCCCCGCCGGCCGCGAACGCGCCGCCGTCTGACCCCCCCACCCGGCCGTGTTGATCAAGAGGTTTGCGTCAACGATCGAGGGCTTTCCTGCCCCAAACCTCTTGATCAACGGGACGGGAGGGTGGTGCGGGGACGGGAGGGTGGTGCGGGGGCGGGGGGTGGCGCGGGGGCGGGGTGGCGGGGTGAGCGCGGTCATGCTGCGGGGGTTCGGGTGGCGGCACGCCGGCCGGCGGCGCTGGGCGCTGCGCGGGGTCGACCTGCGCATCGAGCACGGGGAGCGGGTGCTGCTGCTGGGGCCGTCCGGCGCCGGGAAGAGCACCCTGCTCGCCGCGCTGGCCGGGCTGCTGCCCGAGGACTCCGGCGCCCAGGAGGGCAGCGTCGAGATCGACGGCCTCGACCCGCACAAGGGCCGGGAGCGGGTCGGTGTGGTCTTCCAGGACCCGGAGACCCAGCTGGTGATGGCGCGCTCCGGTGACGACGTCGCCTTCGGGCTGGAGAACCGCGGGGTGCCCGCCGAGGACATCTGGCCCCGGGTGGACGAGGCGCTGCGCCGGGTCGGCTTCCCGTACCACCGGGACCGCCCCACCGCGGCCCTCTCCGGCGGCGAGCAGCAGCGCCTCGCCCTCGCCGGGGTTCTCGCCCTGCGGCCGAACCTGCTGCTGCTCGACGAGCCCACCGCGAACCTCGACCCGGACGGGGCGGCGCTGGTCCGCGACGCGATCGTCCGGTCGCTGGACGCCGACACCACGCTGATCCTCGTCGAGCACCGCGTGGCCGAGGCGCTGCCGCTGGTCGACCGGGTGGTCGTGCTGGAACCGGGCGGCGGCGTCCGGGCCGACGGCACACCGGAGGCGGTCTTCGCCACCCAGGGCGAGGAGCTCGCGGCCGACGGCGTCTGGGTGCCCGGCCGCCCGGTGCCACCCCGGCGGGCCACCACCCCGGCCGGCGACGCGCTGCTCACCGCCGAAGGGCTCGGCCTGCCGCCGCGGCTGGGCGCGGTCGACCTGACCGTACGCGCCGGCGAGGCGCTCGCCGTCGGCGGGCCCAACGGCGCCGGGAAGTCCACCCTGGCCCTGCTGCTGGGCGGGCTGCTCGCACCGGGAACGGGCCGGGTGGCCGCGACCGGTGAACTGGCCGGCCGGGACGCCCGCACTCCCCCGCACCGCTGGCGCGCCCCGGCGCTGGCCCGCCGGATCGGGTCGGTGTTCCAGGACCCGGAACACCAGTTCGTCACGAGCAGGGTCTACGACGAGCTGGCGCTGGGCCCGCGCCGCGTCGGCCGGCCCGAGTCCGAGGTCCGTGCCACGGTCGACGCGCTGCTCGACCGGCTGCGGCTGGCGGCGCTCGCCGGCGCCAACCCGTACACCCTCTCCGGCGGCGAGGCGCGGCGGCTGAGCGTCGCGACCGCCCTGGCCACCGCGCCCCGCCTGCTCATCTGCGACGAGCCCACGTTCGGCCAGGACCGGCGGACCTGGCTGGAGCTGGTGGACCTGTTCGCCGGGCTGCGCGACGCGGGGCACGGACTGGTGACGGTGACCCACGACGCGGAGTTCGTGGCGGCGCTCGCCGACCGTCACGTGCGACTCGAACGCCCGGCCCACCCGTGATGATCAGCCTGGAGCCGGTGGCCCGCCCGGACGCGCCGTTGGCGAGGCGCAACCCGGTGGCGAAGCTCGCGGCGGCCCTGGTCTTCTCGGTCGTGCTTGTCGCCACCCTGGACCCGGTGGCCCCGGCCATCGCCATCGGGGTGGAGCTGGCCGTGCTGCCGCTCTTCGGGGTACGCCCGGGCGTGCTCGCCCGGCGGGCGTGGCCACTGCTGCTGGGCGCCGTCGGCATCCTCGCGACGCTCGTGCTCTTCGCCGCCGAGCGCTCCGGCCGGGTGCTCGTCGACGCGGGGCCGGTCGTGGTGACCACTGGTGTGCTGCTCACCGCGCTCGGGCTGGTGCTGCGCATGTTCGCGGTGGCCCTGCCCGGGGTGATCGTCGTCGCGACCACGGACCCCACCGACCTGGCCGACGCGCTGGTGCAGAACGCGAAGGCGCCCGCCCGGTTCGCGTACGGGGCGCTGGCCGCGTTCCGGCTGGTGCCGCTGCTCGGCCAGGAGTGGCAGATGATCAGCATGGCCCGCCGGGCCCGCGGCGTGGACGCCGGCCGGAGCCCGGCGGCCCGGCTGCGGCTGTTCGTGTCGACCGCGTTCACGCTGCTGGTCGGCGCGATCCGCCGGGGCACCCGGCTCGCGGTGGCGATGGACGCACGGGGTTTCGACGCCACCACGCCCCGGACGGTGGCGCGCCGCCAGCACTTCGGCGCGGCCGACGCGCTCCTGATCGCCGGCGCCGCGGCACTCGCCGGCGCCGCCCTCGCGGTCAGCGTCGTCCTCGGTACCTTCCGCCCGCTGATCGGCTGACCGCCGGCGCCGCGGGCGGCCACCGTGCCACCGGTGACCGCCCCCGGTCCGGGTCCGTCAGCTGCGCCGGAAGGCGTACCGGCGGGCCTGGGCGATCCGCTGGCCGCGCTGGCCACCGGACCGGGGCGCGCCGGCGACCGGCGGCCCGGACGTCGGCGGCGCGGGCCGCTCGACCGGCAGCGCCGGCACGGCCGGCGCGACGGCCACCTCGTCGAGGTTGACCGGCGTCAGGTCCGTGGCGGTCGGCGTGGACTGGGACGTACGGGACTTCTTCGGTTTGCGCCTGGCGGGCATCCGGGCCTCCTTGGTCTGCGGACCGCGGCCCCGTGGTGCGGGTGGACACGGTCGGCTCGTCGGGGGACCGTCGAAGAGCGACGGTCGAACGGATCGGGACTGCTCCGGCGAGCGACCGTCAGGGACGACACCGTCACGCATCGGCGACAGGACGGGAGTGCGGACGCCCGGGAGCACGCGGACCCGCGCCGGCAGGGCGGCGGGTCGGCTCGGAGGTTGGGGCGTCAGTACCGCATGCCCACACGCTAACCGCCGGGAGCGCCGCGCGCAGCCGAATATCGGCACCACCGCTCGTGACCCGGCGGTGACCGGCTGTCGGTCGCCGCGCGCGGCCGGGCGTGGGCCGCGATACGGTCGCAGGCAGGCTGTCGACGCGGAAGGTGGACGGATGAGCGGACAGGCACAGATCGGCGTTACCGGGCTGGCGGTGATGGGCCGCAACCTCGCCCGGAACCTGGCTCGCAACGGCTTCACGGTGGCGCTGCACAACCGCTCGCCCGAGCGGACCCGCAGCCTGGTCGCCGAGCACGGCGACGAGGGGCGGTTCGTACCCGCCGAGTCGATGGCCGATTTCGTCGCCGCGCTGGAGCGCCCCCGGGCGGTCATCGTGATGGTCAAGGCGGGCGGACCCACCGACGCCGTCATCGACGAGCTGGTACCGCTGCTCGACCCGGGCGACATCATCGTGGACTGCGGCAACGCCCACTTCGCCGACACCCGGCGGCGGGAGGAGGCGCTGCGGAAGCAGGGGCTGCACTTCGTCGGCACCGGTGTGTCCGGCGGCGAGGAGGGCGCGCTGCGCGGCCCGAGCATCATGCCGGGCGGTTCCGCCGAGTCGTACCGCAAGCTCGGCCCGATCTTCGAGCGGATCGCGGCACAGGTCGACGGCGTACCCTGCTGCCGGCACGTCGGGCCGGACGGCGCCGGGCACTTCGTGAAGATGGTCCACAACGGCATCGAGTACGCCGACATGCAGCTCATCGCCGAGGCCTACGACCTGCTGCGGGCCGGTCTGGGCGCGGAGCCTGCGGAGCTCGCGGAGATCTTCCGGGAGTGGAACTCCGGCGAGCTGGAGTCGTTCCTCATCGAGATCACCGCCGACGTGCTCGGGCACACCGACGCCGCCACCGGGAGCGCGTTCGTCGACGTCGTGCTCGACCAGGCGGAGCAGAAGGGCACCGGTCGCTGGACCGTACAGAGCGCGCTCGACCTGGGCATCCCGATCACCGGCATCGCCGAGGCGACGTTCGCCCGGTCGCTCTCCGGGCACGCCGACCAGCGGGAGGCCGCCCGCCGGGCCTTCGCGGAGTCGGGATCGTCGCTGCGGGTCGAGGACCGGGAGACCTTCGTCGAGGACGTGCGACGCGCGCTGCTGGCCAGCAAGATCGTCGCGTACGCGCAGGGCTTCGACCAGATCCGGGCCGGCAGCCGGGAGTACGACTGGGACATCGACCTGGGTGGCACCGCCACGATCTGGCGGGGCGGATGCATCATCCGGGCACGCTTCCTCGACCGGATCCGGCAGGCGTACGACGACCAGCCGGACCTGCCCACCCTGCTGGTGGCGCCGTGGTTCGCCGACACCGTGCGCGACGGCGTGCCGAGCTGGCGGCGGGTGGTGGCCGACGCGGCCCGGGCCGGCGTGCCCGTCCCCGCGTTCGCGTCCTCGCTGTCCTACTTCGACGCCCTGCGCGCGGACCGCCTGCCGGCGGCCCTGATCCAGGGCCTGCGGGACAACTTCGGCGCCCACACCTACCGCCGCACGGACCGCGACGGCGCGTACCACACCCTCTGGGCCACCCCCACCCGCCCCGAAACCGAAGCCTGACCCCGCTCCCGGATGGGAGGAGGCGGTCAGCTCAGGGTGGCGTGCATTTCCCAGACCAGGAGTTCCGCCGGTTCCGTCGCCGTTACGCGGCGAGGGCCGGCGGCGGTCAGGCGGGCGGCGTCGCCGGCGCCCAGCAGGTCGCCGCCCTCCAGGGTCACCGCGCCGTCGGGCACGTAGACGTGCACGAACGGGGCGTCCGGGAGGGTCACCTCGTCGCCCGGGCGCAGGCGGGCGGCGTGCAGGGTGGCGAACCGGTTGCGGATCCGGATCGCCGACTCGCCCGCGTACCGGTCCATGCCGGATGCCACCGGAACCAGGCCGCCGCGCAGCAGCTGGTCGTCGATCTCGAGCTGCTCGTAGCCCGGGTCGACGCCCGCCTCGTCCGGCACGACCCACATCTGCACGAAGTGGACGGGATCGGTGTGCGGGTCACGCCCGTCGAGGCGCCACGAGTCGTTCTTCTCCGAGTGCAGGATGCCGGTGCCGGCGCTCATCCGCTGCGCCAGCCCGGGGTAGATCACGCCGGAGTGGCCGGTGGAGTCCTGATGCACCAAGGAACCGCGGAGCACCCAGGTCACGATCTCCATGTCCTCATGGGGATGGGTCTCGAAGCCGGCGCCGGGGCGGACCACGTCGTCGTTGTTGACCAGCAGGAGGCCGTGGTGCGTGTTGGCCGGGTCGTAGTGCCGGGAGAACGAGAACGAGTGGCGCGAGTCGAGCCAGGAGATCCGGGTGTGGAACCGGTCGTCGGCCCGCCGCACGTCGACGGCGGGAGCGGACGCGCTCACCACGCCCGCTGCCCGGTCTCGGTGGGCGCCCAGGTCAGGGCGGGCTCACCGGTCGCCAGCTCGGCGATCTCGCCCGAGCGGACCTGCACGGCGTGACCCAGCTCCTGGCAGTGCTGCTCGGCGATCTCGGCACAGATCTCGGCCACCTGGCCGCAGATCGGCTCACCGATGTCCGCGGCGTTCAACGCCATGAGCATCTTGTACCGCAGCTCCCGCATGCCCCGATCGTATTCAACCCGGAGCCCCCTCACGCCCAAACCGCTCCGCCTCAGACGATCATGGAGTTGTGGTGGGCGGAGAGTGACGGTAGGCGGCTTTCGTCGGCACCACAACTCCATGATCGACCGGGGCCGAACCGCGCCGCCGCCCGCCCGCGGACGGCGGGCGGGCGGTCAGCGGGTGGTGCCTCAGAAGAAGCGGCGGCGCTTGGCCTTCTGCGGGCGGATCAGGTCGGCGCCCTTGGTGAGCAGGCGGGAGACGCCGGACGGGCCCCGCCGGGCCTCGATCGTGTTGCTTAGCTTGCGCGCGCCCGCGGCCGCCACCGGCACGGCGAGGGCCATGAACGCCCACTGGGCGATGCGCTTCTGGATCATCGGGTTCACCTCCGTCAGTGACTGCTGACGAAGGGGATACCCCGCGCGAGCACGCGGTAAGCGTCAGGTGGTGGGTGCCACCGGGTTGGGCAGCGCGCCGCCGAACCGCCGGTCCCGCTGGGCGTACAGCTCGCACGCGTACCACAGGTGCCGGCGGTCGAAGTCCGGCCAGAGCGTGTCCAGGAAGACCAGCTCGGCGTACGCGCTCTGCCAGAGCAGGAAGTTCGACGTGCGCTGCTCACCGGAGGGGCGCAGGAAGAGGTCCACCTCGGGGACCTCCGGGTGGTAGAGGTACTTCGCGAGGGTCTTCTCGCTGACCTTCGCCGGATCCAGCCGGCCGGCGGCGGCGTCCCGCGCGATCGCGGCGGCCGCGTCGGCGATCTCGGCCTGACCGCCGTAGTTGACGCAGAACTGCAGGGTCAGCGTCGAGTTGCCCCGGGACATCTCCTCGGCGGTCTGCAGCTCGGAGATGACGCTCTTCCACAGCCGCCCCGCCCGCCCCGACCAGACGACCCGCACGCCCAGGTCGACGAGCTGGTCGCGGCGGCGCCGGATGACGTCCCGGTTGAAGCCCATCAGGAAGCGCACCTCGTCCGGCGAGCGCCGCCAGTTCTCCGTCGAGAACGCGTACGCCGACAGGTACGGGATGCCCAGCTCGATCGCGCCCTCGATGGTGTCGAAGAGCGAGTACTCCCCCGCCTCGTGGCCCTTCGTGCGGGGCAGGCCACGCTCCTTGGCCCACCGGCCGTTGCCGTCCATCACGACCGCGACGTGCCGCGGCAGCGCCTCGGACGGCAGCGCCGGAGGACGGGCCCCCGACGGGTGCGGGGTCGGCGGCACCGGCTCGCGCCGGGCGCCCCTGCTCGATCGGATCACTCGGTCTTCTCCCTGTCCACGCCGTCCGCGGCCGGCCCGTCGCCGGCCGGCGACGGGACCGTACCGGCCGCCGGGGCACCCCGGTCGACCAGCGGCAGCGAGCGTAGCGCGCGCTCCAGGTGCCACTGCAGGTGCGCCGCGACCAGGCCGCTGCACTCCCGGCGTACCCCGGTCTCGGTGGCGTCCGCGACCCGCCAGTCGCCGCTGGTGAGCGCGGACATCAGCTCGATCGTCGCCGGCGCGGGGTGGGCCGCGCCGGGCGGCCGGCAGTCCGGGCAGACGGCGCCCCCGGCCGGGACGGAGAAGGCCCGGTGCCGCCCCGGCGTGCCGCACACCGCGCAGGCGGCGAGCGCCGGCGCCCAGCCGGCGAGGGCCATGCCGCGCAGCAGGTACGCGTCGAGCACCAGGGTGGTGGCGTGCTCCCCGCCGGCCAGCGCGCGCAGCGCGCCCAGGGTGAGCTGGAACAGCCGCAGCGACGGCTCCCGCTCCACCGGGGTGAGCCGCTCGGCGGTCTCGCAGATGGCGCTGGCCGCCGTGTAGCGGGGGTAGTCGACGAGGAAGCGCTTGCCGTAGAGGTCGATGCCCTCGACCTGGCTCACCGTGTGCAGCGAGCTGCCCTGGTTGCCCTTCGGGTCGCCGGCGAGCTGGAGGTCGACGTGGCCGAACGGCTCCAGCCGGGCCCCGAACTTGCTTGTGGTGCGGCGTACCCCGCGGGCGACCGCGCGGAGCCGACCGTGCCGGCGGGTGAGCAGGGTGATGATCCGGTCGGACTCGCCGAGCTTCTGCACACGCAGCACCACCGCGTCGTCGCGGTAGAGCTGTCGGCGGTACCCGGCCATCGGGCCATTCTCCCTCGGGGTGGGAAATCAGGGTCGGTTCGGGGTGGACGGGCGGACCGACCCCGATGCGGGGCCGGGGCACCCGGCCGTAGCGTGCTCGCCATGGCACTGCACCGGAGCACCGCCGCGCTCGCGGCCGCCACGCTGATCGTCGCCGCCGGGTGTGACAACCTGTCGTTCCGCCGGCTCGACTTCGACAACACCGAGACGGTGAAGATCAGCACCGTACGGGTGCTCCCCGGCGCCGGCGACGTCGTCGTACGGGCCACCGGCGCACCCGGTTCGGTACGGATCAAGCGCGTGGTGCGCTACCAGGACAGCCAGCCGCGCACGACGCACCGGATCGAGGGCGAGGAACTGGTGCTGGACACCGACTGCGGCCCCCAGTGCAGCATCTCGTACGAGGTCACCGCCCCGGCCGGGGTGGCGGTGCGGGGCGAGACCGGCTCCGGGGACGTCGACGTGAGCCGGACCGGCGCCGTGGACCTCAAGGTGGGCTCCGGTGACGTCCGGGTGGCCGGCGCGACCGGCGCGGTACGCGTCGAGACCGGCTCCGGCGACATCGAGGTGATCGACGTCGACACCGCCGTGACGCTGCGGGCGTCCTCCGGCGACATCAACGCCCGAGGCCTGGGCGGCGGTGTCGACGCCGAGGCCAACTCGGGCCGGGTGACCATCGAGCTGGCCGAGCCCGCCTCGGTACGGGCGCACGCCTCCAGCGGGGACGTCGAGCTGGTCGTACCGGCCGGCAGCTACCAGGTCCGCTCCGACGTGGGCTCGGGCGACACGAACGTGGCCGTGCCGAACACGCCGGGCGCGCCACTGGTGCTCGACGTCTCCACCGGCAGCGGTGATCTCACGGTCACCTCGCGCTGATCTCCGCCGGCTCGGGTTCCGGCGTCCGCTGCTCCGGCACGGCGACCCGGCCCTCCGCCAGGCGCGGTCCCGGCACCGGACGCCGGCCACCGGGAAGCAGCTCCGGCCGGCGCCGGGCCGCCACGTCCTCCACCCAACCGACGAGCAGGGTGACGACGCCGACCAGGGCGAAGACGAGGAGGACCCGGATGGCCAGGCCGAGCGGGTCCTGGTGCGACCAGCCGACCACGTCCACAAGCGGAGTGAGCGCGACGACGAACGCCATGTGCCAGAGGTAGACGGTCAGCGCGCGCCGGTTGAGCACGGTGACGACCCGACCGAAGAGGGCGCTGCGGTCGACCCAGGCCGCGCCGGCCGGTCCGCGGCCGAGCAGGACCAGGATGAAGCCCGCCGACCAGAGGGCGTTGCCGAGCGGGATGTCGTTCAGGTCGAAGCCGCGCGGCCCGGGGTGGGTGACGATCCACGCCCCGCCGGCCGCGATCAGCGCGGCCGCGGTGGGCCACAGGACGCGGTTGCCGAGCCGGCGCAGTGTCCCGTCCTGGTGGGCGAAGCCGAGCAGCCACGCCCCGAAGTACAGGCCGAACTGCTGCAGCGCCATCGGCGGGTCCGGGTAGATCCCCGACTCGATGGCGGCGAGCAGGACGTACGGGGCGAGGAGGGTGGGCAGCGGAGCGCGGCGGAACAGCCACAGCGCCACGGGTGACGCGAACACGAACCATAGGTAGTCGCGCAGGTACCAGATCGGGCTGAGCGCCAGCGCGCCCCAGTAGTTGGCCGGCGGGTCGGCCACCGGGAAGAGCCAGAGCAGGACCTTCGGCGTGAGCGGCAGCCCGGTGAGCAGCATGGCGGGTACGAAGACCGCGGCGAGCACCCACAGCGACGGCAGCAGCCGCCGCAGCCGCCGGCCGACCGCCGGTGCCCCGGACCGCCGCAGCGACGCCGCCATCAGTGAGCCGGCCAGCGCGAACATCACCGACATCGCGGGAAAGACAAGCGTCAGCGTGGCCCACCCGGTGACGTGGTACACGACGACCCGCACGATCGCGAGGGCGCGCAGCAGGTCCAGGTATCGGTTTCGCATCAGCCTGCATCTGTGTCCGGGGGCAAGGGGACGTACGGTTCCCTACCCTCCTTCGGGCGCACGCGAACCCGCGAGGAAGCCGGGCAGATAGTGACATACCCCATCGTCCTGGCCGATGACGATCAGCGATACACGTCACGCCGGGTCGGGCAGCGGACGTCGACGCACCCGCCGCCGGAGGTCAGAAGCCGAGCTTGCGGAGCTGCTTCGGGTCGCGCTGCCAGTCCTTCGCCACCCGCACGTGCAGGTCGAGGTAGATCCGCGTGCCCAGCAGCTCCTCGATCTGCCGCCGCGCGCGGGTGCCGACGTCCTTGAGCCGGCTGCCCCGGTGCCCGATCACGATCGCCTTCTGGCTCGGCCGCTCGACGTACACGTCGGCGTAGATCTTCGTGACCTTGCCCTCCGGGATCATCTCCTCCACCACCACGGCGATGGAGTGGGGCAGCTCGTCGCGCACGCCCTCCAGCGCCGCCTCGCGGATCAGCTCCGCCACCAGCACCTGCTCAGGGTCGTCGGTGAGCATGTCGTCCGGGTAGAGCTGCGGCGACTCCGGCAGGTAGCGGGTCATCACGTCGACAAGCGTGTCCACCTGGTGCCCGGAGACCGCGCTGACCGGCACCACGTCGGCGAAGTCGGCCAGCTCGCTCACCGCGAGCAGCTGCTCGGCCAGCCGCTTCCGGTCGACCAGGTCGGTCTTGGTGACCACGGCGAGGACGGTGGCCTTCAGCTCGGCCAGCTCCCCGGAGATGAACCGGTCGCCCCGGCCGATCGGCTCGTCCGCCGGGACGCAGAGGCCGATCACGTCCACCTCGCTCCAGGTCTGCCGCACCAGGTCGTTGAGGCGTTCGCCGAGCAGCGTACGCGGACGGTGCAGGCCCGGGGTGTCGACGAGGACGAGCTGCGAGTCGGGCCGGTGCAGCACCGCCCGGATGACGTGGCGGGTGGTCTGCGGCTTGCTCGACGTGATGGCGATCTTCTGCCCGACGATCGCGTTGGTCAACGTCGACTTCCCGGCGTTCGGCCGGCCCACGAAGCAGGCGAAACCCGCCCGGTACGGCCGCCGCTCCAGCTCCTCGGGCGTCACTCGACCACCGTGCCGAGGACCGTGCCGTCCGGGGCCGCCACGTGGATCGGCGCGTCGGTGGCGAGATCACGGACCGCGGCGTGACCGGCGCCGTCCAGCGTCGACGCCTCGGTCACCACGGCCGCGGCCTCCAGCCGGGTCGCGCCGGCGGCGGCCGCCGAGGCCACGGCGAGCTGCAGCGCGGTGAGCGCCAGCGAGGGCAGCGAGACGCTGGCCGCGGCGTACGTCCGGCCGTCCTGGTCCCGGACGGCGGCGCCCTCGACAGCGCCGACGCGCCCCCGCGCGCCCCGCGCCAGCACCACCAGCTTGGCGTCCTCGGCGCTCAACTCGACCGGGGTGGACGAGGCCGTCGGTGCGGCGGGTGACTCAGGCATCGGCGGGTTGCCTCTCCTCGGCTCGATCTGTGCTGCCCCGGGCCTCGGACGGCTCGCCGCGACCCGGATCCTCCTGCTCGTCGGTCGGCTCCACCCGGCGCACCAGCACCGTGTCGATCCGGTTGCGCCGGCCGGTCGTGCCCTCGGCCAGCAGCCGGAGACCGGCCACCTCGACCTGCGCGCCGGGGATCGGAACCCGACCCAGCGACTGGGCGAGCAGGCCGCCGACGGTCTCCACCTCGTCGGTGGGCAGGTCCGTGTCGAACAACTCGCCGAGGTCCTCCACCGGCAGTCGTGCGGTGACCCGTACCGCGCCGTCGTCGAGGTGCTCGACCGGCGGCCGCTCGACATCGTACTCGTCGGTGATCTCGCCGACGATCTCCTCCAGGATGTCCTCGATGGTGACCAGGCCGCCGGTCCCGCCGTACTCGTCGACGACGATGACCATGTGGTTGCGGGCGGCCTGCATCTCGGAGAGCAGGTCGTCGACGGGCTTGGACTCCGGCACGAAGGTGGCCGGGCGCATCAGCTCGGCGACCGGTAGCTGCCGGTCCTCCGCGGCGCCGCCCTGCGTGCGCCGGATCAGGTCCTTGAGGTAGAGCACGCCCAGCACGTCGTCGACGCTCTCACCGATCACCGGGATCCGGGAGAAGCCGGAGCGCAGGAAGAGCGCCAGCGCCTGGGAGAGCGTCTTGTGCCGCTCGATCCACACCATCTCGGTGCGTGGCACCATCACCTCGCGGGCGATCGTCTCGCCCAGCGCGAAGACCGAGTGGATCATCTGCCGCTCGCCGTGCTCGACCACACCGCGCTGCTCGGCCAGGTCCACCAGCTCGCGCAACTCCACCTGGGTGGCGAACGGGCCCTCGCGGAAGCCGCGGCCCGGCGTGACCGCGTTGCCGATCAGGATCAGCAGCGACGCCAGCGGGTTGAGCGCCCGCCCCAGCCAGCGCACCAGCGGCGCGACCGCACGGCCCACCGCGTACGCGTGCTGGCGGCCGAGGGTGCGCGGCCCGACGCCGACCACCACGAAACTGACCACGGTCATCGCGCCCGCGGTGACCAGCGCGGCGCGCCAGCCGGCGCCGAACGTGTCGACCGCGACGAGCGCCACCAGGGTGGTGGCGGTCAGCTCGGCGAGCAGCCGCAGCAGCAGGAGCAGGTTGAGATGCCGGACCACGTCACCGGCGAGGGCCTGCAGGGCACGCGCCCCACGGGCACCGTCCCGGGCCAGCTCGGCGGCGCGCGCCGGGGAGACGGCGGCGAGTGCCGCCTCGGTCATCGCGATCAGGCCGGCGAGCACGACCAGCCCGGCCGCGAAGAAGATCAGTTGCAGGTCGGGCAGGCCGGCCGCGCCGGCCGCCACTGTCGCGGAGGCGGACATCACCGGGACCGGCTCGACCGCCAGCTGGCCAGCAGCCGGGCCTGGAGCGCGAACATCTCCCGCTCCTCCTCCGGCTCGGCGTGGTCGTAGCCGAGCAGGTGCAGCACGCCGTGCACGGTGAGCAGGTGCAACTCGTCGGCGGCGGCGTGCCCGGCGGCGGCCGCCTGCTTGGCCGCCACCTCGGGACAGAGCACGATGTCGCCGAGCAGGGCCGGCTCGGCGCCGGCGGCGGCGTTCTCGCCCGGCCCGTGGTCGACGCTGCCCTCGTCCATGGGGAAGGCGAGCACGTCCGTGGGACCGTCGCCGCCCATCCAGCGGTGGTTCAGCTCGGACATGTAGTCGATGTCGACGAGCAGCACGGACAACTCGGCGAGCGGGTTGACCCCCATCTCGTCGAGGGCGTGCCGGGCGACGGCGAGGACCGCGTCGGTGTCGACGTCGACCCCGGACTCGTTGGCGATCTCGATGGACAACTGTCTTCCTTCAGCTCGTTAGCGGCGCCGGCCGGCCCGGCCGCCCTGGGCGGTACGCCCGGGAACGGCGTGCACGCTCTGCGCCTGCTGGTTCTCCCGCTCGGCGTCCCAGCGGGCGTACGCGTCGACGATCTCCCCCACCAGCCGGTGGCGCACCACATCCGAGCTGGAGAGCTGGGCGAAGTGCACGTCCTCCACGTTGCTGAGGATCTCCCGGACCACCCGCAGGCCGCTGGTCGTCCCGCCGGGCAGGTCCACCTGGGTGACGTCGCCGGTGACGACGATCTTGGAACCGAAGCCGAGCCGGGTGAGGAACATCTTCATCTGCTCCGGCGTGGTGTTCTGCGCCTCGTCCAGGATGATGAACGCGTCGTTGAGGGTGTTGTGGGTGAGCAGGAAGTCGTCGGTGACGTAGAGCGAGTCCTCCGCCGCGACCTGGATACACATCGTCTCCCGCACCCCGGCCGGGACGATCGAGTCGATGAACCGCATCGGCCGGCCGCCGCCGTGCTCGTCGTACAGCCGGCGCTTGCGTGGCAGGCGGAACGGCGGAACGCCGGCAGGGAGCCGGATCTCCACGACGTAGGCGTCGGAGCGGTACGGAACCGGTCGACCCTTCACCAGGCCGGGCTTGCGTCCCTCGGCCTCCCGGACCCGGCAGGTCGCGACCCCGCCGAGCGACTCGACCAGGTGGACGACGTCGTCCCGTAGCCGGGCCGAGGTGGTCGAGTACTGCACGCGGCACGTGCGCCCCGCCTGGACGACCGGCCCACCGTCGGTGTCCAACAGCCCCTGCAGGACGGCCAGCCGCACGCCGACGCTGTTGTTCTTGTACACGTCAGGTACGAACCTGGTCCCTGACGTGGCCCCGGCCAGGCCAAGCTCGCGGATCGCGAGTGTCACCGGGTTCGCCACGATCACGCCGCCGCGATGACCGTTGACGTGCCGGAGGACGTAGTCGTAGTCGCCCTTGCGGACGAGCTCGATGTCGACAAGCGCTTCCTCGAGCCCGACCGCGAGCTCAGGGTCCGCGGTGCAGAAGCCCGGTGTCGCTCGGGAGGAGATCGAGCCGTCGCCGAGCAGCAGCCCGAGCGCGTACGGATCGAGCGGAACGGCCTGTGGCTCCATCTGCACCGGCGCCACGAGCGGAAGCTCGTACCGGCGGGTGTGGCCCCGCCACTCCTTGCCGATCATCTCGCGCGTCTCGAGCGTCCGTCGGCGCCCGCGCCGCTTGTCGTCCGGCGTCGCGACGGTCCACAGGTGCTCACCGCAGCAGAGCGTGGACGCCCCGTCCTGCGTGGTGACCCGGTAGACCTGCTTCGGGCCCTGGGGGTAGATGCCGATCACGGGTGTGGGCGTCCCGTCGGAGCCGATGACCAGGTCACCGACTCGGAGAGACCCGAACGGCTTGAAGCCCTCGGGGGTCAGGACCCGGGCGTCGTACGGCTGCGCGCGGCCCCGCATGTACGCCAGCGGCGCCACCTCGATCGTCCCGGCCGCCATCAGCTTGGGGATGGAGTCGGGGTCGAGCATGTCGTGCAGCGCGTCGTACAGCGGCCGCAGGTACGGGTCGATCTTCTCGTTCAACGTGCCGGGCAGGAAGCCGAGCCGCTCGCCCGCCTCGACCGCCGGACGGGTGAGGATGATCCGGTTGACCTGCTTGGCCTGCAGCGCCTGGACCGCCTTCGCCATCGCTAGGTAGGTCTTGCCGGTGCCGGCCGGGCCGATGCCGAAGACGATTGTGTGCGCGTCGATCGCGTCGACGTAGCGCTTCTGCCCGAGCGTCTTGGGGCGGATGGTGCGCCCGCGCCGGGAGAGGATGTTGAGCGTCAGGACCTCGGCGGGCCGCTCGGCGCTGCCCTGCTCGAGCATGCCGACGGTACGCCGGACGGCGTCGGTGGTCAGGGTCTCGCCTTTCTCGATGAGTTCGAGCAGCTCACCGAAGAGCCGCTCGGCGAGGGCGTTGTCCGCGGGAGCGCCGGTGATCGTGATCTCGTTGCCCCGGACGTGCACGTCGCTGTTCACCGAGCGCTCGACCAGTCGCAGGATCTCGTCACCCGCGCCGAGGAGATTGACCATGATCTTCGAATCCGGAACGGTGATCCTGGTCTGTGCCCGGGGCGGGCCGGGAGGTGGGGTGCTGGTCATAGGTCGGGCCGAGCGGCCCTGAGCCACCTGCTCTCGATCTCGGCGCCGGGCCGGGTGCCACGGCGTGCTGGCGTTGCTCCCATCGTATCGGTTCAACACCGCCGGCACCGCGCCCATTTCCCCGCGCCCACCCCCCGCGATCTTGCACTTTTGGCCCCTGTCATGCCCTGGTTGGAGCTTTTTGCCGGGGCAGAAAGTGCAAGATCGCGGAGGCGGGTGGGTCAGGAGGGGCCGGTGCGGAAGTCGTAGCGGTCGAAGGTCTCCTGGGTACGGGTGAAGCGGTAGGTGGCCCAGTGCATCCGCACGACCGTTCCGGTTCCGTCGCGGGTCAGGCGCAGCAGCTCGCCGACCTCCCGGCCGGAGACCGTGCGGTAGACGTCCGGGCGGTCCGGCAACGGGGCGAAGACGGCCGGCGGCTTGCCCGCTGGGTCGTCCGCGCCGCGGGCTCGCAGGGCGCCGTCGTGCCAGCTGAACACGTACTCGAAACCCTCGCCCCACCAGCGGCCGAGCAGCCCGCGTACCTCCGGTGGGGCCGGCGGCCCGGGCCGCCAGGGTTCGATGTCGGCCGGGTCGTGCTCGGCCGCGGCGGCCAGCAGCCGGTGCGGCAGGTCGAACAGTTCGCCGGCCGTGCCGCTGGAACCCAGCACCGCCGCGCCCATCGCGCCGGCGGTGCCCGCACCGCCCCGACGGCCGTAGACCGCGGCGAGGAAGCCGGGCATCGCACCGTCGTGGCCGACATGCATGATCCGCTTGCCCTGCGGCACCAGGATCAGCCCGAGGCCGAACCCGCCGGCCCAGAGCGTCTCGTCGGTGACCGTCACCGGCCAGCGCATCTCCTCAAGGGTGGCGGGCGAGAGCACCCGGCCGACCGCGTCGAGCGCCGCCGGGTCGGCCAGGAAGGCCGCCCAGCGGGCCATGTCGCCGGCCGTGCTCCAGAGCTGGGCGGCCGGGCCCACCGCGCCGAAGTCCGTCGGCGGCTCCGGGTGCGCCTCGTCGGAGTACACGTCGACCAGGAAGCCGGTGGCGGCCCGCCGGCCGGGTGTCACCGTGGTGGTGGTCAGCCCCAGCGGGACCAGCACCCGGTCGGTGAGCACCTCCGCCCAGGTGCCGCCCCGCAGCTGCCCGACCAGCCGGCCGAGCAGGGCCAGCCCCAGGTTCGAGTAGTGGTAGCGCCGACCCGGCGGCAGCACCCGCTCGGCCTTCGCCAGGTCGGCCAGCAACTGGTCGGCGTCCGGGGCGCGCAGGGTGTCCCAGACGTCGCCGTACGGCTCGCGCTGCAGGCCGGCGGTGTGCGACAGCAGCCGGCGCACGGTGAGCTCGCCGTGCGCCGGCACGTCCAGGTGCCGGCTCAGCGGGTCGTCCAGGTCGAGCAGGCCGTCGTCGCGGCACTGCATGACCAGGACGGCCGTGAAGGTCTTCGTCACCGAGCCGATCCGGAACCGGGTCTGCGGGTCCAGGGCGGTGTCGTTCCCGGTCCAGCCGACCGTGCAGGTCCACAACGGGCGGTCGGCACGGTGCAGGGCCGCCGAGAGCGCCGGGATCCGCGCCTGCGCCTGGACCTGCCGGACCATCCGGTCCAGCCGGTCCGGCACGGCCGTCACGCCACGTTCCGGGCGAGCATCGGGCCGAGCGGCGCGCCGCCGAGCAGGTGCGCATGGACGTGGAAGACCTCCTGCCCGCCGTACGCCCCGGTGTTGAACATCAGCCGGAAGCCGTCCCCGAGCAGGCCCTCGTCCTCGGCCACCGCGGCGGCGGTGACGAGCACCTCGCCGGCGAGCCCCGGGTCGCCCTGCGCGAGGGTGGCCACGTCGGCGTAGTGCTCCTTCGGGATGACCAGCACGTGCACCGGCGCCTTCGGGTCGATGTCCCGGAAGGCGAGGGTGGTTTCGGTTTCCCGGACGACGGTGGCCGGGATCTCCCCGGCGACGATGCGGCAGAACAGGCAGTCAGTTGTGCTCACCGGGGCAGTGTAAGGAAGGGCCCCTTGTTAACGCCTGCGGTAGTGGAAGGGTCCCTTCTTAACAGGCCGCGCCGAGTGCGGCAGGATGGCCGGCGTGACTTCACGGGCGGTGCTGGTGACAGGGGCCTCGCGGGGCATCGGGCGGGCGGTGGCGCGGGCGTTCGCCGCCGGCGGGGACCGGGTGGCGATCCACCACCGGGACTCCGGCGAGGCCGCCGAACGGGTCCGTGCCGACCTGCCCGGCGACGGCCACGTGGTGGTCCGCGCCGACCTCACCGACCCGGCGGCGGTACGCGCCATGGTGGACGAGGCCGCGGCGCGCCTGGGCGGGCTGGACGTGCTGGTCAACAACGCCGGTGTGTACGGCGAGCGGGACGCTCCCCACCCGGTCTTCGGCACCTCGTACGAGGAGTGGCGGGCCCGCTGGCGGCAGGCGGTGGAGACGAACCTGACCGGCGCGGCCAACGTCACCTGGTGCGCGGCGCAGCACATGCGGGAGCGGGGCGGCCGGATCGTCAACGTCTCGTCGCGGGGCGCGTTCCGGGGCGAGCCGGAGCAGCCGGCGTACGGGGCGAGCAAGGCGGGTTTGAACGCCCTGGGCCAGTCCCTGGCCGTCGCGCTGGCGCCGTACGGCATCGCGGTCGCCACCGTGGCCCCGGGCTTCGTCGAGACCGACATGACCACCGAGCACCTCAGCGGCGAGCGGGGCGCCGCGATCCGCGCCCAGTCCCCGTTCGACCGGGTGGCCCGTCCCGAGGAGATCGCCGCTGCGGTGCACTGGCTGGCGAGTCCCGCCGCGGAGTGGGCCTCCGGCACGATCGTGGACCTGAACGGCGCCAGCTACCTCCGCACCTGACCCACCCCCAGCCTGTCGATCATTGACTTATGGTGCCCGTTGCAGCCAGATTTGCGGTTTTTGTCAGGCACCACAACTCCATGATCGCCAGGGTGGGGCGGGTTACCAGCGGGAGAGGCGGGTGGAGAGGACTGCAAGGGCCGCTACGCCGGCGGTGGAGGTACGCAGGACGGACGGGCCGAGGCGGACCGGGCGGGCGCCGGCCTCCGTGAAGGCGTCCAGCTCGCGGTCCGAAATGCCGCCCTCGGGGCCGACCACCAGGACGATCTCACCGGTCGCCGGTAGCGCCACCGTCGTCAGCCGCTCCTCGGCCGCCTCGTGAAGGACGAACGCGGCGTCCGCCCCGGCGAGCCGGCGGGCCACCCGGGCCGTCGACTCGTCCGGGGAGCCGGCCACCACCGGCAGCCACGGCCGGCGGGCCTGCTTCGCCGCCTCCCGCGCGGTGGCGACCCACTTCTCCCGGGCCCGTACGCCCCGGTCACCGCGCCAGAGGGCGATCGACCGTTCGGCCGCCCAGGGCACGATCTCGTCGACGCCCGCCTCGGTCATCGCCTGCACCGCCAGTTCGCCCCGGTCCCCCTTGGCGATGCCCTGCACCACCACCAGCCGCGGGACGGGCGCGTCCGCGTACCCCCGGGAGGTGATCTCGACGTCGAGGGTGGCCTTGCCGACGGCGGTGACCACCGCGGCGGCCGTGCCACCCCGCCCGTCGGCGAGCAGCAGCCGCTCGCCGACGCGGAGTCGCTGCACGGTGGCGGCGTGCCGCCCCTCGGGGCCGTCGAGGACCATCTCGTCGGCGGTGGGCAGCGACTCGACGAGGAAGAGCGGTGCGGACACGATCGTCAGGCTAACGGCCCGGCCGGTCGCCGGGCCGCCGGACCGTCAGGCGTGGCCGTTGAAGGCGTCCCGCATCCGGGAGAAGAAGCCGCCCTGCTTGGTCAGCTCGGCGACCTCCTCGCCACGGGTACGGGCGAACTCGCGCAGCATCTTCTCCTGCTCGGCGTCGAGCTTGGTCGGCGTACGGACGTCGAGGTGGACGTAGAGGTCGCCGCGCCCGGTGCCGCGCAGGTGCGGTACGCCACGGGCGCGCAGCCGCAGCGTGCTGCCGGGCTGGGTGCCGGGCTTGACGTCGACGGGCTCCTCGCTGTCGAGCGTCTTGATGGTGAGGCGCGTGCCGAGCGCCGCCGCCGTCATCGGGACGGTCACCCGGCAGTGCAGGTCGTCGCCCTTGCGGGAGAAGACGTCGTGCGGCCGCTCGTGGATCTCGACGTAGAGGTCGCCGGCCGTGCCGCCGCCGGGGCCGACCTCGCCCTGCTGGGCCAGCCGGATGCGCATGCCGTCCTCGACGCCGGCCGGAATCTTGACGGTGAGCGAGCGGCGGGTGCGCACCCGCCCGTCACCGGCGCAGGTCGGGCAGGGGTGCGGGATCGTCGTGCCGTAGCCCTGGCAGACGGTGCACGGCCGGGCCGACACGACCTGGCCGAGGAAGGTTCGCTGCACCGACTGGACCTCGCCCCGGCCGCCGCACGCCTCACAGGTGGCCAGGTGGGTGCCGGCGGCGGTGCCGGCGCCGGAGCACGTGGTGCAGAGCACGGCCGTGTCGACGGTGATCGGCGCCTCGACGCCGAACGCGGTCTCCTGCAGATCCAGTTCCAGGCGGAGAATCGCGTCGGCACCGGGCCGGGTACGCGGGCGCGGCCCCCGGGCACCGCCGGCGGCACCGCCGAAGAACGCGTCCATGATGTCCTGGAAGCCGACGAACGGGCCCGCCCCGCCGGGACCGCCCGGACCGCCGGCGCCCCCGCCGCCCGGCGCGAGGGGATCGCCGCCGAGGTCGACGATCTGCCGCTTCCGGTCGTCGGAGAGGACCTCGTACGCGGCGTTGATGTCCTTGAACTTCTCCTGCGCCTCCGGGTCCGGATTCACGTCCGGGTGGTACTTGCGCGCGAGCTTGCGGTAGGCGCGCTTGATCTCGTCGTCGGAGGCGTCCCGGCTCACGCCGAGGATGCCGTAGTAGTCCCTGGCCACTGCGTTCCGTGTCCTCATGTTCGTCTCGCGTTGCGCCGGCCGCCGGCCCGAACGTGGCCGGACGGGTACTGCCTAGTTCTGGGCCAGCAGGTCGCCCACGTAGCGTGCCACGGCCCGCACCGTGGCGATGGTGCCGGGGTAGTCCATCCGGGTCGGGCCCAGCACGCCGAGACCACCGACGATGGTGGCCCCGGGGCCGTAGCCGGTGCTGACCACCGACGCCGCACGGAGATTGTCGATCTCATTCTCGTCGCCGATGCGGACCCGCATGGTGCTCGGCTCGACCTCGCCGATGAGCTTGAGGAGCACGACCTCCTCCTCCAGCGCCTCCAGGATCGGCCGCAGCGAGCCCTGGAAGTCGAGCAGGCCGCCCCGGGCCAGGTTGGCGGTGCCGGCCAGGGCGATCCGCTCCTCGTGCCGCTCGACCAGCGTCTCCAGCAGCACCGTGGAGAGCGTGGTCATGGCGGGGCGCAGCTCGGCCGTGGCCTCGTCGACCAGCGCCTGCACCAGGGGCGGCGTCTCGGACAGCCGGGTGCCGACCAGCTTCTCGTTGACCAGTCGGCGCAGGTCGGTGACGTCGTCGGCGGGGATCGGCCGGGGCAGCTCGACGAGGCGCTGCTCGACGCGGCCGGTGTCGGCGATCATGACGAGCATCAACCGGGTGGTGGAGATGGGCACCAGCTCCAGGTGACGCACCGAGGAGCGGGCCAGCGACGGGTACTGCACGACGGCGACCTGCCGGGTCAGCTGGGCCAGCAGCCGGACGGTGCGGTGCACCACGTCGTCGAGGTCGACCGCGCCGACCAGGAAGCGCTCTATCGCGCGGCGCTCGGCCGGGCTGAGCGGCTTGACCCGGGACAGCCGGTCCACGAAGAGCCGGTAGCCCCGGTCGGTGGGGACCCGGCCCGCGCTGGTGTGCGGCTGCCGGATGTAGCCCTCCTCCTCGAGGACCGCCATGTCGTTACGGACGGTCGCCGGGGAGACGCCCAGCTGATGGCGCTCGACCAGGGCCTTGCTGCCGACCGGCTCCTGGGTGGCGACGTAGTCCTCGACGATCGCGCGCAGCACCGCGAGCTTGCGGTCGTCGAGACCCATCCTCCCCACCTCCTGTCGCGCGTCGGCCGCCGGCTGCCCGGGCGGCGCCCTGGCACTCGACTGTAGCGAGTGCCAGTCTACGTCGGCGCGCCCGCCGCCGCGATGATCAACGAGGGACGATTGGGGCGCCCCGACGGCCGACCGCGACGCCGGGGCGGTGCCGTCCCGTCACACCAGGGCCGTTCATCCGGACATCCGGGCCGGTGTCGCTCTGGTGCGCCGTTGTCGGCTGCCCCTACCGTGATCCCCATGACTGAACCACCTCGCCCTCCCGGCAGCGGAGACCCCCAGGGCCCCGGCCCCGACGAGCCCACCACACCACTGTCCGGCGCACCCGGCGCGGGCGGCTATCCCCCGCCCGGCGGCTATCCGCCACCCACCGGTGACACTCCGCCGTCCGGCGGCTACCCGCCGCCGGGTGGATATCCCCCTCCCGGTCCGGGCTACCCGACCGGCGGCGCGTACGGCCCACCCGCCGGCTACGCCAACAACGAGGACAAGACCTGGGCGCTCGTCGCGCACTTCGGCGGCGCGCTCGGCGCGTTGGTCAGCTTCGGCCCGCTCGGTTTCGTCGCCCCGCTGATCGCGTACCTGGCCCGCGGCAACCAGTCGCCGAGCGTCCGGGCCCACGCCCTCGCGGCGCTGAACTTCCAGATCGTGTGGTCGCTCATCGCCTTCGTGCTGCTCTTCGTCAGCTGGTGCCTGCTGTTCCTGCCCAGCATCGCCGTCGTGGTGATCCAGATCGTGTTCGGCATCATCGCCGGCCTGCGGGCGAACGAGGGCACGCTGTACCGCTACCCGATGTCCGCGAACTTCATCAAGTGATCCCGACCGGCCGCTCCCCCGGCCGGTCGGCACCACCCACCCTCGCCCGACGCGGGGGGACCCGGCCGGGAGCGGCGGTCACGGCAGCAGGTCACGCACCACGGCGTCGGCGAGCAGCCGGCCACGCAGGGTCAGCACGGCGCGGCCGGCCGCCCACTCCGCCGCGTCGAGCAGGCCGCTCGCCCGCGCCCGCTCCGCGCCGGCCAGCCCGGCCGGGTCCAGCACGTCCAGCGGCAGGCCGGAGGCGAGCCGCAGGCGCAGCATGACGTCCTCCATGTGCGCCTCGTCGGCGGACAGCACCTCCCGGGCCAGACCGGGCGACTCCCCGGCGGCCAGGCGCTTCGCGTACGCCGTGGGGTGCTTCACGTTCCACCAGCGCACACCGCCGACGTGGCTGTGCGCCCCTGGGCCGAGGCCCCACCAGTCCCCGCCGGACCAGTACAGCAGGTTGTGGCGGCAGCGGGCGGCCGGCGTCCGTGCCCAGTTGGAAACCTCGTACCAGGAGAAGCCGGCCGCGCCGAGGGCGGCCTCCGCGGCCAGGTAACGGTCCGCGGCGACGTCGTCGGAGGGGTACGCCAGCTCACCGCGGCGCATCCGGGCGGCGAGCCGGGTGCCCTCCTCCACGATCAGGGCGTACGCGCTGACGTGGTCCACCCCGGCGCCGACCACCTGGTCGAGCGTGGCCGCGAAGTCCGCCGCGCTCTCCCCCGGCGTGCCGTAGATCAGATCCAGGTTGACGTGCGCGAACCCGGCGTCGCGGGCCTCCCGCGCGGCGGCGACCGCCCGGCCGGCGCTGTGCCTGCGGTCGAGGATCGCCAGCACCCCCGGCGACGCGGACTGCATGCCCAGCGAGATCCGCGTGTAGCCGGCGGCCCGCAGCGCGGCGAGCGACTCCGGGGTGACCGACTCCGGGTTGGCCTCGGTGGTGACCTCGGCGTCCGGCGCCAACCCGAACGCGCGGTCGACGCCGTCGAGGATCCGCGCCAGGTCGCCGGGCGGAAGCAGGGTCGGGGTGCCGCCGCCGACGAAGACCGTGTCGACCCGGGGCGGCGGGCTGTCGCGCAGCACCCGGGCGGCCAGGGCCAGCTCGGCGAGGACGGTGTCCGCGTACTCCTCGCGGCCGGCACCACCGCCCAGCTCGGCCGCCGTGTACGTGTTGAAGTCGCAGTAGCCGCAGCGGCTGGCGCAGAACGGAACGTGCACGTACACGCCGAAACCGCGCGCGCCGACCGAGCCGAGGGCGGTGGCGGGCAGCGAACCGTCGGCGGGGACGATCTCGCCTTCTGGAAGGACGCCGGGCATGGCCACTAGTGTGCCCTTCCATGACCTCTCCCGACGCGCTCGTGCGGGTCACCACGGCCCGCGGGGTGACCACCCTCACCCTGGACAGCCCGCACAACCGCAACGCGCTCTCCACGCCGCTGATGACCCAGCTGCTCGACGGCCTCGCCGCGGCGGTCGCCGACGACGGCGTACGCGTGGTCGTGCTGGACCACACCGGTCCGGTCTTCTGCTCCGGCGCCGACCTGAAGGAGACCGCCGCCGCGTACGCCAGCGGGACCGTGCCCGCCGGGATGCTCGGCGACGTGCTCGCGGCCGTCTGGGAGTGCCCCAAGCCGGTGGTGGCGCGGGTGGCCGGACCGGCCCGGGCCGGCGGGCTGGGCCTGATCGCGGCGGCCGACCTGGCGGTGTGCGCGCAGGAGGCGACGTTCGCGTTCACCGAGGTCCGGATCGGGGTGATCCCGGCCGTGATCTCGGCGACCGTGCTGCCCCGGCTGCACCCCCGCGCCGCGGCCGAGCTGTACCTGACCGGGGACACCTTCGACGGGCGGCGGGCCGCCGAGGTCGGGCTGGTCACAGCCGCCGTGCCGGCCGCGGAGCTGGACGCCGCGGTGGCCCGGTACTGCGACTCGCTGGTCCGGGGCGCGCCGGGCGCGCTGGCCGGGGCGAAGGGACTGCTGCGCCGTCCCGCGTCGACCGATCTGCGGGCCGAGATCGCCGACCTGGCGACCCTGTCCACCGGCTACTTCCTCTCCGACGAGGGCCGCGAGGGTGTCCTGGCGTTCCGGGAGAAGCGGCCCGCGAGCTGGGTGCCCGGCGATTACCGGTTTCCGCCCGGGCGGTGAGGGAACGTCGGTCCCGCCCGCCCGTGCCCGCCGGGCGGACCCGGCACCACGCCCGGTGGACCGACCGGAACCGGTCGGACGACCCGCGGGGCGCGACGGGGGACGTACGCTTGTCGAACTGTCGAACAGGGGGTGCAGGTGCGAACTCGGGCAGTCGTGGCGGGTGGCGTCGTCCTCGTTCTCGTCGCCGTGGTCGGGCTGTTCATCGTTCTCCGCCAGCTCGGCGACGGGTTCCGGCTTCCGCTCGCCGCCCGGACGTGCACGGTGCAGGCGGACGGCCGGGTGGCCCTGGACGCCGACCAGATGGCAAACGCGGCGACGATCGCGGCCATCGGGATCCAGCGCGGCATGCCCGAGCGGGCGGTGGTGGTGGCGCTCGCCACCGCGTACCAGGAGTCGGGCCTGCGCAACCTGGCCGGCGGCGACCGGGACTCGGTCGGGCTGTTCCAGCAGCGACCGAGTCAGGGCTGGGGCACACCGACCCAGATCCGCGACCCGCGGTACGCGGCGAACAAGTTCTACGCGGCCCTGAAGAAGGTGCGGGGCTGGGAGGGAATGCGGGTCACCGACGCCGCCCAGAAGGTGCAGCGGTCGGCGTTCCCCGAGGCGTACCAGAAGTGGGCCGACGAGTCGGAGGTGCTGACCCGGGCGCTGCTCGGCAACGCGACCGGGGCGGTCGCCTGCACGGTGGCCGGTGACCCGCTGCGCCGGGGCGCGGCGGCGACCGCGGCGCTGACCCGGGGGCTCACCCTGGACTGGGGTCTCGCCGCCACGGCCGCCGCGACCGACCTGACCCGCCTCACGGTGACCGCCGACGACGAGCGGGGCGGCTGGCGGTACGCGCACTGGCTGGTGTCGCACGCCCAGGACAACGGCGTGCGGCTGGTCCGCTTCGGCGACCGGCAGTGGACCGCCGAGAAGGGCACCTGGGACCGGGTGACGGCCGACGATCCGGCGGCCGCCCGGGTGGTGGCCGAGGTGTTCGCCGCCACCTGACCCGGCTCCCGCCGACCCCGCGCCCCGACCGCTGTGCAAGGAAGGGCCCCTTGTTAACGCCTGCGGTAGAGGAAGGGCCCCTTGTTAACAGCACCGGCTCGGTTGGCAGCGGCTCGGCTGGCAGCGGCTCGGCTGGCAGCGGCTCGGCCGGCGGCGGCTCGGCTGGCGCCCGTCGTGGTGGCGCTCAGCCGGCGGCGACGCGGCGGCGGGCCTTCTCCCGGACCCGCTCCGGCAGTTCCTCGGCGTGCAGCAGGCGCGGCAGCAGCTCCGGCTCGAGGTTCAGCGCCCGGAACACCTCGCCGACGGTGACCCCGTGCGCGGGCCGGTCCAGAACCTCGACCCGGTCCCCCGCGCCGATCTCGCCCTCGCCCAGCACCCGCAGGTACGCCCCGGGCCGGGCCCGGACGGTGAACCGCTTGATCAGGTCGGGTACGCCCCAGAAGCCGGCGAACGTCGTGCACGGCGTACGCGGCATGCTGACCTGGAGCACCGCCGACCCGATCGCCCACCGCTCGCCGATCACCGCGCCGGTCACGTCGACCGCCCGGGTGGTCAGGTTCTCGCCGAAGGCGCCCGGAGCGACCCGCCGCCCCAGCTCGGCCGCCCACCACGCGGCGTCCTCCTCCGCGTACGCGTACACCGCCTTGTCCGGGCCGCCGTGGTGGGCCCGCTCGCCGATGAAGTCGCCGGCGAGTCCTTCGCCGTGCACGTGCACCCGACCGTCGGCGGGGCGCTTGTCGATCCCGCTGCGGCCGCTCGCGTCGCCGGCCCACTCCGCCTCGGTCACGATGCCGAGGTTCACCGAGATCACCCTGCCCGTCATGCGGCCACCCTAGCGGCGGTGCCAGGTCAGCCCGCCGCCGCGCCGCGCCGCGCCCCGCCGCACCGCGCCGCGCCGCGTTAACAAGGGTCCCTTTTACAACGCCAGGCGTTAAAAGGGGGCCCTTCCTTGCACCTCAGCCCTTGACGGCGCCGGCGACCAGGCCGGAGACCATTCGGCGCTGCACCAGCAGGAAGAAGATGATCACCGGGAGGGTGAAGATCGTGGAGGCGGCCATCACCGGCCCCCAGGCGGTGTCGTCGCGGCCGAAGAAGAAGGTCATCGCGACCGGCAGCGTGTAGCGGTCCTGGTCGTTGATGAACGTCAGCGCGAAGATCAGCTCGTTCCACGCGGTGATGAAGGAGAAGATGCTTGTCGCCACCAGGCCCGGTGCGACCAGCGGGAAGAGGATCCGCCGGAAGGTCTGCGCGCGGCTGGCGCCGTCGATCGCGGCGGCCTCCTCCAACTCCTTGGGCACCGCGGCGACGAAGCCGCGCAGCATCCAGACCGCGAACGGCAGCGAGAAGCCGAGGTACGTGAGGATGAGGCTCGGCAGCGTGTTGTAGAGCCCGAGCCGTTGGATCATCAGGAACAGCGGGATGACCAGCGCCTCCAGCGGGATCATCTGCACCACCAGCAGCATGATCAGGAAGCTGGTGCGCAGCTTGAAGCGGAAGCGGGCGACCGCCGTCGCCGCGAGCAGCGCGACCAGGCCGCTGAGCAGCACGGTCGCGACGGCGACCAGGACGCTGTTGAGGAAGAAGTCCGCGAACGTCACGCCGGGGATCAGGTTGCCGGTGAGGATCTGGCGGTAGTGCTCCAGGGTCGGCTCGGCCGGCACCGGCCGGGGCGTGCTGGCGAAGATCTCCGAACTCGGCTTCAGCGAGGTGGCGATCATCCAGTAGACCGGGAAGGCGGCGAAGAGCGCCACCAGCAGGCCGGCGCCGTTGAGGGCGAGCCGTTTCACGCGACCTCCTCCTGCTTGAGCATCATGCGTACGTAGATGCCGGTCACCACGAGCAGGATCAGGGTGAGGATCACCGCGATCGCCGAGCCGAGCCCGTACTTGGGCGGCGGCGAGAAGGCCTCGGCGTACGAGTAGACCGAGAGCATGAAGGTGGGCCGGTCCTGCGTACCCCCGGCCAGGACGTAGTACTGCGTGAAGACCTTGAAGTCCCAGATGGTGGAGAGCACCACCAGGATCCCGAAGACCGGCCGCAGCAGCGGGAAGGTGACTCGCCAGAAGACCTTCCAGGGGCCGGCCCCGTCGACCCGGGCCGCCTCGTGCAGTTCGCTGGGCACGCTCTTCAGCCCGGCCAGCACGCTTACCGCGATGAACGGGAACGAGTGCCAGACCACCACCAGGGTGAGGATCGAGAAGAAGAGCAGCGGCGAGTTGAACCAGCCGTAGCCGGTCCACTCGGTGCGCCCGAAGAGCGCCTGCGACAGGTTGTCCGGCAGCGCGTTGAACAGCCAGGTGACCAGGCCGCTGGTGTCGTCGAAGATCCACTTCCAGACGATCGTGCCGGTCAGCGCCGGGGTGGCCCAGGCGAGCATCACGCAGCTCGCGACGAACGCGACCATCCGCTTGCCGAGCCGGTTGAGCAGCAGGCCGACCAGGGTGCCGAGGATCATCGTCAGGGCCACGTTGGCGGCGGCGAAGAGGACGGTGTTGCGCAGCACCGTCCAGAAGAACGGGTCACCGAGGATGTCGGCGTAGTTGCCCAGGCCGACCCACGGCCACTCCCGGTCCCCGCGCAACTGCCGCACGTTGTCGAGCCGGAAGAAGGACATCGCCACGACCTGGCCGAGCGGCCAGAGCAGCAGCACGGCGATGATCACCAGGCAGGGCAGGAGCAGCAGGTACGGGAGGCGGTCCACTCGGCGACGCCGCCGCGCGGGGGTCTCCCGCGCGGCGGACGTCTCCGGCGCCTCGGTCAGCGTGGTCACTTGGCGTTGAGGATGCTTTCCATCTCCGCGGCCGCGTCGGCGGTAGCCTTCTCGACCGTCTTCTGACCCTTCATGACCGAGCTGTTCATCGCCTGGGTCACCGTCTTGGTCCGGCTGACCTCCACCCACTTCGGGGTGAGCGGCGTGAGCTTGGTGTTCTGCATGGCGGTGGCGAACGGCGCCATGATCTTGTCGCTGGCGTACTTGTCGCCGCCGACCAGGTCCCCGTAGACCGGGAAGAAGCCCAGGCTCTCGGCGAACGCCGCGTCGTTCTTCTTGCTCAGCAGCACCGTCATGTAGTCCCAGGCGAGGTCCTTGCGCTCGCTGTCCTCCCACATGGCGATGTCGGAGCCGCCGGCGAAGGCGGGGGCGGGCTGGCCGTCCGGGCCGGGAATCGGGAACGTGCCCCAGACCTTCTCGATATCCGGGTTGTCCTTCTTGATGGCGTTCTGCTGCCAGCTTCCGCCGAACGCCATGGCCGCCTTGCCGGTGGCGAACTGGGTCCGCGCGTCGATCTCGTTCCAGCCGGCGGCGGCCGGCGGGGCGACCTTGTGCACGGTCACCAGGTCGGTCCAGAACTTGACCGCCTTCTGGGCCTCCGGCGTGTTGTAGCCGGACTTCCAGGTGTCACCGTCCTTGGTGGCGATCTCCGCGCCGGCGCCCCAGAGGAAGGAGTAGAAGGGCAGCTCGGAGTTGCCGGGCAGGGCGATGCCGTAGGTGCCGGGCTTCTTCGCCTGCACGGCCTTGGCCGCGGCGACCAGGTCGTCCCAGGTCTTCGGCGGCTGCACGCCGGCCTCGGCGAACCAGTCGGTGCGGTAGTAGATGCCGCGGACGCCGGCGTACCACGGCACGCCGTACTGCTTGCCGTCGAGCTGCGCGTTCTTGACCAGGTCCGGGAGGATGTCCTTGCCCTCGGCCCAGCCGCCGAACCGGTCCGTCAGGTCGGCAAGCGCCTCCTGCGCCGCCCACCCCTGGGTCTCGGTGTTGCCCAGTTCGGTGACGTCCGGTCCCTCGCCGCCGGCCAGCGCCGCCTGGAACTTCTTCGGCGCCTCGAGCCAGGGGATGTACTGGACCACCACGTCGGTCTCGGGGTGCTTCTGCTTGAACTCGGCCTCGACGCCGTCGAGGAACTTCGTCTGGGTTTCGCTGCCCTCGCCCATCATCCAGACGGTCAGCTTGCTGTTGTCGGCCGCCGTATCGTCGTCGGAGCCACCGCAGCCGGCCAGCACCATCGCGGCCGAGGCCACGACGGCGGTGACCGGGGCCAGCCGCTTCCACCTGTTCACGCCATATCTCCCTCGCGCCTCTTGGCACTAACCTTCTGCGCCGCACCTTAGTAGGAAAAAATCCTTTACGACAGTGGGCGCTCGGTGCGAAGCGTGGCGACGGTATCTCAGTTGGCCGGCCGGCCGGCCAACGGGACCGGGGCGAAAGCGGTCATAGACCTACGAACGGGCGCTCGACCGTCCGGTCGAGCGCCCGTTGTTCAGGCTGTGCGAGTTTTGCCGGTTGATGTTGCCGACTCACCGATGAGTGACGCTGCGGCGCCGGCCTACACCGGCGACCAGGGCCACCGCGACGGCGGCGAACAGAACCTGCAGCATCAGCTCACGCCAGTCGATCCCGGCGGTCTCGGCGAAGCCCGCGGCCCGGGCGACGATGGTGCCGAGCAGCGCCGCACCGACACCGATGAGCATGTGCAGCCAGATCGGCATGTTCTGCCGGCCCGGCACGACCAGACGGCCCAGCGCGCCGACGATCAGACCGACGATCAGCGCGGTGATGATGCCCCAGACGGTCAGCTCCACGGTCGTTCTCCTAACGGGATGTGTGAGTCCGTGTTGGATCGATGTTTCTGTGGTGACCCCACAGTTCCCGACCCCCGGATCTCCCAAACCGACTTCGCGGGACAGCCGGGACCGGGACCGAACAGACCGGACGGCCGGGCCGCGATGGGCGGTCGTACCCGGAACCGCGACGGGCGCCCGACCAGCCGGTCGGGCGCCCGCGAGGCGGATTCAGTTGTCGGCGGTTAGTAGCGGCTGATGCTGCGCCGTCGGCCGACACCGGCCACCAGGGCCACGGCGATGGCGGCCAGCACGACCTGGACCAGCAGCTCGCCCCAGTCGATGCCAGCGGTCGCGGTCGCGATGCCCAGGGCCCGGGCCAGCACGGTGCCGAGCAGCGCGGCGCCGACACCGATCAGCATGTGCAGCCACATCGGCATGTTCTGCCGGCCCGGCACGACCAGACGGCCCAGCGCGCCGACGATCAGACCGACAAAGAGCGCGGTGATGATGCCCCAAACGGTGAGCTCCACGGTCGCCCTCCTTCACGAATTCCTGCCACGGATAGGTGGTGTTCCTGTCGTGGCCCCTCATTGCCCGACCCGGCGGATTCCCAAACCGGAACCGCCGGGCCGGAGAGCGTCGCTGGTCGATGACGACGTGTGCGCCGATCCGCCGGCGGCGATCACTTCTTGCCGGGCGCCTTCCCGTCGCCGGAGTCCGACGAGAGCGCGGCGATGAAGGCCTCCTGGGGGACCTCCACCCGACCCACCATCTTCATCCGCTTCTTGCCTTCCTTCTGCTTCTCCAGCAGCTTGCGCTTCCGGCTGATGTCACCGCCGTAGCACTTCGCCAGCACGTCCTTGCGGATCGCCCGGATCGTCTCGCGGGCGATCACCCGACTGCCGATCGCCGCCTGGATCGGTACCTCGAACTGCTGACGCGGAATGAGGTTCCGCAGCTTCGCGGCGATCGTGGTGCCGTAGTTGTACGCCTTGTCCTTGTGCACGATCGCGCTGAACGCGTCGACCGGCTCGCCGTGCAGGAGGATGTCCACCTTCACCAGGTCGGACGACTGCTCGCCGGAGGGCTCGTAGTCCAGCGACGCGTACCCCTTGGTGCGGCTCTTCAACTGGTCGAAGAAGTCGAAGATGATCTCGGCGAGGGGCAGGGTGTAGCGCAGCTCCACCCGGTCGGCCGAGAGGTAGTCCATGCCGAGCAGGTTGCCCCGGCGGCCCTGGCAGAGCTCCATCACGGCGCCGACGTAGTCGTTCGGGGTCAGCACGGTGGCCCGCACCGTCGGCTCGTACACCTCGGCGATCTTGCCGGTCGGGTACTCGCTCGGGTTGGTCACCACGACCTCCTCGCCGTCCTCGGTGAGGGCCCGGTAGACCACGTTCGGCGCGGTCGAGATCAGGTCGAGGTTGAACTCCCGCTCCAGCCGCTCCCGGATGATCTCCAGGTGCAGCAGGCCGAGGAAGCCGCAGCGGAAACCGAAGCCGAGCGCCCCGGAGGTCTCCGGCTCGTACGTCAGGGCCGCGTCGTTGAGCTTGAGCTTGTCCAGCGCGTCCCGCAGGTTCGGGTAGTCCGAGCCGTCGATCGGGTAGAGGCCCGAGTAGACCATCGGCTTCGGGTCCTTGTAACCGCCGAGCGGCTCGCCCGCCGGCCGGGTGTTGATGGTGACCGTGTCACCCACCCGGGACTGCCGGACGTCCTTCACGCCGGTGATCAGGTAACCCACCTCGCCGACGCCGAGCGCGTCGGCCTTCACCATCTCCGGCGAGATGACGCCGATCTCCAGCAGCTCGTGGGTCGCGCCGGTGGACATCATCTTGATCCGGTCCCGAGCGCTGATCCGCCCGTCGACCAGCCGCACGTAGGTGACGACGCCCCGGTAGACGTCGTACACCGAGTCGAAGATCATCGCGCGGGCGGGCGCGTCGGCGTCCCCGACCGGCGGCGTGAACTGCCGGACGATCTCGTCGAGCAGGTGCGGCACGCCCTCGCCGGTCTTGCCGGAGACCCGGATGCAGTCCGCCGGGTCGCCGCCGATCAGGTGGGCCAGCTCCTCGGCGTACTTCTCGGGCTGCGCCGCCGGCAGGTCGATCTTGTTGAGCACCGGGATGACGTGCAGGTCGTTCTCCAGCGCCAGGTAGAGGTTCGCGAGGGTCTGCGCCTCGATCCCCTGGGCCGCGTCCACCAACAGGATCGCTCCCTCGCAGGCGGCGAGGGAGCGCGACACCTCGTACGTGAAGTCGACGTGCCCCGGGGTGTCGATCATGTTGAGCACGGCGCTCTCGCCGGCCCGCTCGCCCTCCCGGATCGTCCAGGGCATGCGGACGGCCTGGCTCTTGATGGTGATGCCGCGCTCGCGCTCGATGTCCATCCGGTCGAGGTACTGGGCGCGCATCTGCCGCGGGTCGACCACGCCGGTGAGCTGCAGCATCCGGTCGGCCAGGGTCGACTTCCCGTGGTCGATGTGGGCGATGATGCAGAAGTTCCGGATGCGCGCCGGGTCGGTGGCACCAGGAGCGTTCGCGCCGGGATCGAGCGTCGGTGGCACAGCGGTCCGTTCTGGTCGGCTGACGTTGAGCAGGCCGGCGTGACACCGGCCCCCTCTATGCTCCCACGTCGCCCGCGCGCGTCCGCTGCGCGGGCGAACCCCGGCCCGGGCTACTCGCCCGGCGGCTCGACGAACAGGGCGGCGAGCCTCGGCAGCCGCCGGCGGGCCTCGTCCTCGTCGTCGAAGTCCCAGAAGTCGTTGAGATCCGGCACCGGGACCGGATCCCGGTCCGCCGGCAGCTCGGTCGCGGTCGCCTTCCGGTACGCCTCCCACGGGACGGCAAGCATCTGCGCACAGGCGAACTCCTCGCCGGACAGCGACGCGGCGCGCACCTGCGGCAGCTCGGCAAGCGAGTCCGGCTCGGCGACCGCCCGGGCGAACACCGCCCGGCCCTGGGCCATCAACCAGCCCCGGAAGTGGTGGAAGCCGTCGCCGGAGACGCCACCGTTGATCAGGTAGGCGGCGCCCCACAGGTCCACCCGGTGCGACGCGGCCAGCACGCGCGCCTGGTGGTGCGCGTACCCGACGATCTCCTCCGGGTCCCGCAGCGCGAGCAGGGCGACCGCCCGGGCGGCGACCGCGTGCGGCTCTCCCCCGCCGCCGGCCCGCGCCTGGTCGATCAGCTGCCAGAAGTCGTCGGTCCTCATGGCCTGGCAGTCTCCCAGACGCCCGCACCGCCGCCGCTGGGCGGCGCGGGCGGACACCGCCGCGTCGACACGTCCCGGTTCATGCGGGCAGTCTCGACGCCGGGTACGACACTGGTGGGGTGAGCAGCTCACCAGTGTCGTACCCGGAGACCACCCGCCGCCCCGGGTGGTCGGCGCTGCCGGTGGGCCTGCGGGCCGCGCTCGCCGACCGGCTCGGCGCTCCCGTGGTCGCGACCCGCGCCGCGACCGCCGGCTTCACCCGCGGCTTCGCCGGCGTACTGACCGCCGCCGACGGCGGCCGGATCTTCGTCAAGGCCGCGCCACGCGACTCGCACCTGACCGACTGGTACGCGCGGGAGGCGGCGATCCTCGACCGGCTCCCGCCCGACGTACCCGCGCCCCGCCCACGCTGGACCCTGCACGAGGCGGGCTGGTTCGCGCTCGGCCTGGACGTGGTCGACGGCCACCCGCCCCGCCACCCCTGGGACCCGGTGGAGCTGGCCACGATCCTGGCGGCGTACGCCGACCTGGCCGCCGCCCTGTCCGATTCGCCCGGCGACCTCGCCGCACTGGACCCGCCGCACCTGGCCGACCTGGCCCGCGACGACATCCTCCGCTGGGCCGACGTGGCGGCGGGCCGGGAGCCGGTGCCGGGCCTCCCGACCGGGCTGGAACGACGGTTGCCCGAGCTGGTCGCGCTGGAGTCCCGGCTGCCGGGGTACGCCGCCGGGGCGCCCGGCCTGGTCCACGGCGACCTGCGGCCGGACAACGTGCTGCTCGAGCGGGACGGGCGGGCCTGGTTCTGCGACTGGACCTGGCTCTGCCACGGCCCCGCCTGGTTCGATCTGGTCACGCTGCTCCTCGACGGGTACGCGCCGGAGACCGCCGGACTGGACGCGGCGTTCGCGGCGCATCCGGCCGCCGCCGGCGCTCCCCCGGACGCCCTGGACGTCACGCTGGCCGCCCTGGCCGGCTATTTCCTCACCACCGCGTCGGCGGTACCGGCCACCGCGACCGGGGACCTGGCGACGCACCAACGTCGCAGCGGCGAGGCGGCGCTGGCCTGGCTCGCCCAGCGGCAGGGCTGGGACTGAGGCCGGGGCGGGAGGCCGTTTTGGCCTCGCCCGGGCCGACCTGGTAGCCTGGCCCTTCGCGCAGCGATGACGCATGCTCGCAGCGCGTGCAAGCAGACCAACCCGAGCTATCAAGACGAGGCTGTCGCGTGGCGAACATCAAGTCCCAGATCAAGCGCAACCGGCAGAACGAGAAGCGCCGGCTGCGCAACAAGTCGGTCAAGTCGTCGCTGAAGACCGCCATCCGCAAGTTCCACGAGGCCGCAGAGGCCGGCGACGTCGAGAAGGCGACCGTTCTCATGCGGGATGCGGCCCGCAAGCTGGACAAGGCCGCCAGCAAGGGCGTGATCCACGCCAACCAGGCCGCGAACCGGAAGTCCGCCATCGCCAAGCGCGTGGCGTCCTTCTCCGCCTGACGCGACACCAGACCTGACGAAGCCCCGGGCCTCCCGCCCGGGGCTTCGCCCTGTCCGCGCCCCGCCCCCGGCGCGGCGATCCTGCGCTCTCGGCCCTCGATACGTGGCATTCGCACCTTTCGCCGGGGCAGAAATCGCAAGATCGCGGAGGGCGGAGGGCGGGTCGCGGTCAGGCAGGGTGGGTCGGCGGGGCCGGACGGCGTACGGCGGGAGCGGGCGGAGGTGGCTCGTCGGGTGGCTCCGGTACCGGCGTGGCGGAGATGACGACGCCGGGCACGCTGTGCCGGATCCAGTCCACCCGCGCGGTGCCGACCACCGGTTCCATCTGCCGGCGGAAGCGGTCCCGCTCCTGCTCGGGTACGAGCGCCGCGGAGCGCACCACCCGCGCCGCCACCAGGTCGTTCAGCTTCACCATCACCGCGACCGTCGCCGGCAGCACCAGCACCGCCCACCAGGTGACCAGCTCGGCGAGGGCGAGCAGTGCCGCCAGCGCGATCGCGCCCTCGAAGAAGACGAAGCAGAGCACCCCACCCGGGTTGACGAACCGCAGCCCGAGCACCCGGGCGTACAGCGGCCGGTAGCGCTCCTCGTCGGCCGCGACGGTGGCCCACGACCCGGCTCCGGTCACCGGGTGCCGCCCTGCCGCGCCGCCGCGACGGAGAAGACGGCCCGTTCGAGGGCGTACGCCCGGTCGTCCGAGCCGCCCTTCACCGCGGCGTTGCACTCGGCGGCGGCCTGCATGGCGCGGACCAGGCCCTCCGGCGTCCAGCCGCGGCTCTGTCGCTGCGCCCGCTCGATCTTCCAGGCCGGCATTCCCAGCGTGCTCGCCAGCTGGTACGCGCTGCCCCGGCCGGCGGAGGCGACCCGCGCCACGGTGCGTACGCCGTCGGCCAGGGCGTCCGCGATCGGCACCGGATCCACGCCGACGTGCAGCGCCCAGCGCAGCGCCTCGAGCGCGGCCGGCACGTCGCCCACCATCGTCGCGTCGGCGACCGTGAACCCGGTCACCTCGACCCGCCCCCGGTAGTAACGGGCCACGGTCTCCGGGCTGATCCTGCCGTCGGTGTCGGCCATCAACTGGGAGCAGGCGGCCGCCAGCTCACGCAGGTCGTTACCGACCGCCGCGATGAGCGCCTCGGCGGCGTCGTCGGTGCACCGCCCGCCCGACCGCCGGATCTCGTCGCGGACGAACGCCACCCGCTCGCGATGCCCCTTCAGCTTGGCCGCCGGCACGACTGTCGCGCCGGCCGCCTTGAGACCGTCCGCGAACGCCTTGCCCTTGGCGCCGCCCGGATGGAGCACGACCAGCTGCACGTCGGGGTCGGGGTTCTTCGCGTACGCGAGGAGCGCGCTCGTCAGGTCCTTGCGGGCGTCCTGGCCGGAGCGGAGCACGAGCAGCCGCCGCCCGCCGAAGAGCGACGGGCTGAGCATCTCCGCTATCTCGCCGACCGCCAGTGCACCGGCCTGGTACTCACGGACGTCCACGTCGGGCTCGACGCTCCGCGCCCGGGCGATCGTCTCGGTGACCGCGCGCGTGGCGAGCAGCTCCTCGTCGCCGAGGACGAGCACAATGGGCGGGAGGCTGGCGGCGGTCACGCCGCCCATATTCGCACGGCGGGCCGCGAGCGCCAGCCTGGTCGTGCGCACTCCCAAGGCGTACCCCGCACTCAGCGCAAATCCCGACATTCAACTCTGTTATTGGCCAATCATGACAATAGTCATCGATCGGCTGTGCCCTCGGCTCCCCGCCTGACGACGCCCAGGCCGGACGGCCCGGCCACGGCGGCCACGTCGCCGTCGACGTCGGTACGCAGGACCCGGGCCCCGCCGCGGGTGAGCCGGCCGAGCACCGACGGGTCCGGATGCCCGTAGGTGTTGCCGGTCCCGACCGGGACGAGAGCGACGAGCGGGCGGACCGCGTCGAGGAACGCGGGGTCCTGGTACGCCGATCCGTGGTGGGCCACCTTCAGTACGTGCGACCGGAGGCCGCCGGGCGGCGGACGGTCGAGCAGCGCCCGCTGCTCCTCGGTCTCCGCGTCGCCGGCGAGCAGGATCCGCACCCCGGCGACCCTGGCGAGCAGGACCAACGAGTTGTTGTTCGGGTCCGACCGGGTGCCCCGCAGCGGCGACGGCGGACCGACGAGCGTCAGCTCGACCTGGCCGGCACGGTAGTGCCAGCCGACCGGGGCGGACCGGACACCGGCGGAGCCCGCCGCCGCCGCGGCCCGGACCAGGTCCCGGCCGGCGGCCGGTTCCGGCAACGGCGGAGCGAGCACGGCGCCGACCCGGCGACCCCGGAACACGCCGGCCACACCACCGACGTGGTCGACGTGGAAGTGGCTGACCACCAGCAGTGGCACCTCCCGGACGCCGAGCCCTCGCAGGCACCGGTCCACCGCGCCCGGCTCCGGCCCGGCGTCCACCACCACGGCCCGGCCGCGCCCGACGGGCAGCACCACGGCGTCGCCCTGGCCGACCGCGCAGGCGACGACGACCCAACCCACCGGCGGCCAACCGGACGCCACGAGCCGCACCGGCAGCGCGCCGAGCACCGCCGCCACGGCGGTCACCGCCACCAACCGGCGTACGACCCGGCGCCGGGCGGCCACCAGCAGCGCGAGGGTCAACCCGGACAGCAGCAGCGCGCCCGTCACGCCCCCCGGCCAGGGCAGCGTCCCCGCCGGCACGCGTGCCCCCTGGTGCGCCACCGTCACCAGCCACCACGCCGGCCAGCTGGCCAGCCAGGCGACGAAGCCGGCACCGGCCGGCCAGAGTGGCGAGATCGCCGCCGCCAGGACGCCGAGCACCGTGGCGGGGGCGATGGCCGGCACCGCCAGCAGGTTCGCCGGCACGGCGACCAGGCTCACCGTGCCGGAGATCCCCGCCACGACCGGGGCGCAGGCGAGCTGCGCGGCGGCGGGCACCGCGAGCGCCTCGGCGACCCCCGCCGGCACCCGGCGGCGGCGCAGCGCGTCCCGCCAGCGTGGGGCGAGCAGCAGCAGCCCGCCGGTGGCGAGCACGGAGAGGGCGAAGCCCGCGTCCCCGGCCAGCTCGGGGTCGACGAGCACAAGCACGGTCACCGCCGTGGCCAACGCCGGTAGCGCCGCGCGGGGGCGGCCGGCGGCGAGCGCGGCGAGCCCTACCGCGCCCATCGTGGCCGCCCGCACCACGCTCGGCGACGGCCGGACCAGGATCACGAACGCCACCAGCGCGAGCGCGCAGAGCCCGGCGGCGAGCAGGGGCCCGGCCCGCCCCCAGCGGGCGAGCAGCAGGACCGCACCGACGACGATCGCGACGTTGGACCCGGAGACGGCCGTCAGATGCGTCATGCCGGTGGCGAGGAAATCCTCCTCCACAGCGGACGGCAAACGGCTCGTGTCGCCGACGACCAGCCCCGGCAGCAGGCCACCCTGCTCGTCGGGCAGCGGGTCGCAGGCGTCCTGCAGGCCGGCGCGGAGCGAGCCGGCGGCCCGCTGGGAGCCCGGTGGCGGCCCGTGCAGCACCGGCGCCCGGGCCGACCGGAGGACGGCGGCGGTCAGGTCGCCGCCGCGCGGGGCGCCGAGCCGGCCCTCGGCGGTCAGTCGCTGCCCGGGCAGCAGGCCCCGCCAGGCCGGGTCGGTGGCGAGAACGAGCATCCGGACCCGCGCCTCGACGCGCCGTCCGTCGGAAGCGGTGACCCGGATCGACTCCACCGCCACGAGGAGCATGGCCGGCCGTCCCGGGACGCCGCGCAGCGGCCGGGGATCGTCCCGGACTGCCAGCTCGGCGGTGACGGGGGCGGGCCCGTCGACGAGGGCACGGATCGCAGCGGCGTCCCGCACGGCGACCCGGGCGGCGGTGGCGCTCGCCCCGCACACGACACCGAGCAGCACGGCGACGGCGATCCACCCGTACCGCCGGACCGGCGCGGCGGGCCGGCCGAGGAGCCCGCGCAGGTGCAGGGCCCCGGCGCCGGCCAGCACGGCGGCGACAAACGCGATAAGCAGGGTCGCGCCGGCGCTCAGGTGCAGCCCGGCCAGCGCGGCGAGCCACGCGGCGACGGCCAGGCCGGCCAACCGCAGATCCGGCACGTCGTACGCGGCCCGTCCGGGCACCGCGTCGGCGGGGGTACGGCCGTTCACACCGTCACCAGGTCCTTGAGCTGTTCGTACCGCGCGTCACCGATCCCGTCGACCTGGCGCAGGTCGCCCACGGACCGGAAGCCTCCGTGCTGGTCCCGGTGGGCGAGGATGCGCTGCGCGAGCACCGGCCCGACCCCTGGCAAAGCGTCGAGCTGCGCCAACGTGGCGGTGTTCAGGTTGACCCGGCCGCCGGCGCCGGGGTCGGCACCGGGCGCGCCGCCACCCGGCAGCTGACCGTTCGGCGCGCCGGCCGGTGCGGGTACGCCGACGACGATGAGTTCGCCGTCGGCGACCTTCCGGGCCGGATTCAGCAGGGCGACGTCCACGCCCGGCAGCGCTCCCCCGGCCGCCTGCACGGCGTCGGCGACCCGGGCACCGGCCGGTACGCGCACCAGACCGGGACGGCGTACCTTGCCGGCGACGGCCACCACCAGTTCACCGCCCGGCGTCGCGGTCGCCTCGGCCGGTGCGGACGGGGTGACCGTCGCGGCGTCCGCCACCGGCGCGACCGGCTCGACCTGCGGCCGGGACCGCCACGCCCAGAACGCGGCGCCGAGCACCACCAGCACGGCGACGACGGCCAGCGCCCGGACGCCCCGCCGGCCCGGATCGAAGGCCCCCGCGCCGGGCAGCATGCGGCCCACCGCCGACCCGCCGTCTGCCTCCTCCCCGCGCGCGGCAGCGGCGGCCCGCCCGGCCGGTTCCGGCGGCCGGACGACGTCCGCACCCGTCTCGCCGGAACCGGGCGGACGGGCGCCGCGGCCCTTCCGCAGCCCCGACCCGGGGACCGGCGCACCGTCCGCCCCCGGCGGCAGCAACCGGTGCAGGCGCTCCCGCACCGCCGTCTCCTCGTCGTACGACACGGCGCGAGGTTAGGTCGCCACGAGGGGTCACCGCCGTCCCGGAAGTCGTCACCTGTGGACAACCTCGCCCCTGTGGACAACGCCCTGATCATGCCCTTGATGTGCTATGGGCCGGCGCGCACGGTCAGCGGGCCTCGGGGTCGAGTCCGAGGACGGACCGGCCGCCGTCGACCGGGAGGATGACCCCGTTGACGAAGCCGGCTGCCGGGGACAGCAGCCACGCCACCGCCTCGGCGACCTCGTCGACCCCACCGATCCGGCCGAGCGGGTGCAGCCGCCGCAGCTCGGCGTCGATCCACTCCGCCTCCGCGGGTTCCCGCGCGGCGAGGAACGCGGCGTGCCGTTCGGTCGCCACCGAGCCGAGAGCGACCGCGTTGATGCGGATCCCCCGCGCCCCGTACTCCACGGCCAGCGCCCGGGTCAGACCTTCCACGGCCGCCTTCGCGGTGGCGTACGGCAGGCAACCCGGCACCGGCCGGCGGGCCTGGTGCGACGAGACGTTGACGATGGCCCCGCCGGTGCCGGCGGCCAGGAAGCGGCGGACCGCGACGGTCGCCCCGACCAGGGCCGGACGGAGGTTGCGGGCGATCAGCTCGAACACCTCCCCGGCCGGCGTCTCGTGCACCGAGGCGTCCCGGAACACGGCGGCGTTGTTCACCCAGCCGGTCAGCGGCCCCGCCCGTTGCGCCCGGCGCGCGGCGTCGGTGGCGACGTCCTCGTCGGCGGCGTTCCCGACGACCGCGGTCAGGCGGTCGCCGGCCGGATGCGGGTTCACCCACGCGACCGCCTGCGGATCCCGCTCGATGACGACGACGCTCTCGCCGCCGGCGAGGAGACGTTCCACGACGGCGCGGCCGACCCCACGGCCACCACCGGTCACCACACAGGACATCGTGGCGCCCTCCTCGATCCGGCTCTCGCGCGACGGATGACGTCGCAGACGACTCAGCTCCACAGTGCCGCATCCGGCGCCTCGACCGGGCCCGGAGCGGCAGACGTCCGGTGCCGCGACGCCACAGCAAGCCGGTCACACCGGCCCGACCGCCACGCTGGGCCGGCCGGGTGGGTCAGTCGGTCGCCGGGCGGCGGTGCACGACGACGCACGCCAGGCCCGGACCCGCGTGTGCGGCCACCACCGCGCCCGCCTCCGAGACGTACGTGTCGTGCAGCCGGTCGCCCAGCCGGTCAACCAGCGCCTCCCGGAGCGCCTCGGCGCGCTGCGGTGCGGCCAGGTGGTGCAGGGCGAGGTCCACGTCGGCGTCACCGGCCGCCTCCACGGCGAGGTCGACCAGGCGGGCGACCCCCCGGCTGGCGGTGCGCACCTTGTCCCTGAGAACGATCGCGCCGTCCGGCATGTGCATGATCGGCTTTACCGAGAGGGCGGTGCCGAGCAGGGCCGAGGCGGCGTTGATCCGGCCACCCCGACGGAGGAACTCCAGCGTGTCGACGTAGAAGAAGACAGCGGTCCGCTCGACGGCGTCCCGCGCGGCGTCGCGTACCCCGGACCGGTCGGCGCCGGTCGCGGCGGCCTGGGCGGCGGCGACCGCCGGGAAACCGACACCCATGCCGCAGGACCGGCTGTCCACCACCGCCACCCGGTCGCCGAACCCGGCCGCGGCCAGCTGGGCGGCCTCGACCGTGCCGGACAGCTCCGCGGACAGGTGCACCGAGACGATTCCGTCGGCGCCGTCGTCGAGGAGCCGCCGGTACGTCCGCGTGAACTGTTCCGGGGCGGGCCGCGAGGTGCTGACCGACACCCGCCGGCCGCTGAGCACGCGGGTGGCGTCGGCCGGAAAGACCTCCACCCCCTCCAGCCCCTCCGCGCCGTTGAGCACGACGGTCAGGGGCACCACCGTGAGCGGGTGGGCGGCCAGCAGCTCGGGCGGAAGGTAGGCGGTGGAGTCGGTGACGACCGCGACGGGCATGCCGGAACGCTAGCCGATCTCGCCCCGGATCGCCGGTGCGGCGAGCACGCCGACGTTGTGGGCCCGCAGGTGCCAGCCGCGCGTGTCGTCGTGGCGCAGCTCGGTCCAGTGACAGTTCCGCAGGGCGCCGATCGTCCGCAGGACGCCGTGGTCCCAGCCGAGCAGCTGACCGACGCCCTGCCGGGCGCCGCCGCCGTGGGTGGCGACCACGACGGTGCCGCCGGGTGCGGAGTCGGCGGCCTCCTGGAGCGCGGCGCCCATCCGCTTGCCGAGGTCGTCCATCGTCTCGATGCCGGCGCCCGGGTCCGGGTCGCCGGCCCGCCAGCGGGCGTACTCGTCCGGGTACCGTTCGGCGGCCTCGGTGAGAAGCAGACCCTGCCAGAGCCCGAAGTACCGCTCCCGCAGCCGCGGGTCGCTGCGGACCGGCAGCCCGGTCAGAGCGGCCAGCGCGGCGGCCGTGTCGGCGGCGCGGCTCAGGTCGCTGGCGACGATCGCGTCCGGACGGAGCGCGGCGAGCAGCGGCGCTGCGCTGCGGGCCTGCTCGCGGCCGAGGTCGTTGAGCGGGATGTCGCTCTGCCCCTGCACGCGCCCGGCGGCGTTCCAGTCGGTGTTGCCGTGCCGCCAGACGATCAGCCGGCTCATTCGGCGGCGGCGCCGGACTCGGCCGCGGCGAGGTCCCGGTCGACGAACGGGATCTGCGGGCAGTCCTTCCAGAGCCGGTCCAGCGCGTAGAACTCGCGCTCCTCGGTGTGCTGGACGTGCACGACGATGTCGACGTAGTCGAGCAGGACCCAGCGACCGCCCCGCTCCCCCTCCCGACGGACCGGCTTGGCCTTCTCCGGCAGCTGGAGCAGCCGCTCCTCGATCGCGTCGACGATGGCCAGCACCTGACGCTCGTTGGGGGCGGCGGCGAGCAGGAACGCGTCGGTGATGGCGAGCTGGTCACCCACATCGATGATGACGATGTCCTGTGCCTTCTTGTCGGCGGCGGCCTGGGCGGCGGCGGTCGCCAGCTCGTGTGCGCGTTCGGAAACTGTCACCGTTCTCCTTCGATCATCCGTGCGACCCTTCAAGCCTCTCACACACCGGTGCGGCGCGACCGGTCAGTCAAGGCCTGTCGAGGGCATGAACCACCGCATAGCGGGACGGATCACCGCTGGTAGAGACGTCGTTTGGCGATGTACTGCACCACACCGTCAGGCACCAGATACCACACCGGTTCGCCCCGAGCCACCCGCGCCCGGCAGTCGGTGGAGGAGATCGCCATCGCCGGCACCTGCACCAGGCTCACCGTGTCGGCGGGCAGGTGGGCGTCGGACAGCTCGAACCCGGGCCGGGTCACCGCGATGAAGTGGGCCAGCTCGAAGATCTCGTCCAGATCCTTCCAGGAGAGGATCTTCGCCAGCGCGTCGGCGCCGGTGATGAAGAAGAGCTGGGCCTTCGGGCCGTACTCGGCGTGCAGGTCGCGCAGCGTGTCGACGGTGTAGGTCGGGCCGCCGCGGTCGATGTCGACCCGGCTGACCTGGAAGCGGGGGTTGGAGGCGGTGGCGATGACCGTCATCAGGTACCGGTCCTCGGCGGGACTGACCGGCTCGTCGGCCTTCTGCCACGGCTGGCCGGTCGGCACGAAGATGACCTCGTCCAACCCGAACCGGTCCGCCACCTCGCTGGCCGCGACCAGGTGCCCGTGGTGGATCGGATCGAACGTGCCGCCCATGATGCCGATCCGCCGGATGTCTTCCTCCACCCCGCGATCCTAGGCCGTCCGTACCCCCGACCGGCTGCCCGGCCCGACGCCCGCCGGCATCAGGCGGAGGCGGCGGCGACGGCGGTGCGGGCGACCAGGGCACGGCGCAGGTCGTCGTCCCGGTCGACCAGGCGCCGGCGCAGGCCCGGCGTCAGATCGTCGCGGGCGAGGAGATCCGCGACGGCTTCCCGGGTGGTCTGGGCGACGGCGTAACGAGGGAAGGCCAGGCTCGCGATCCGGTCCGCCACCCAGGGCGTACGCAGGCGCGCGGCGGCCGGCATGTCGGCGAAGTAGCGCGCCACGTACGGTGCGGTCAGCTCCGCCTGCTCGGGCTGCCAGAACCCCTCCGCGGTCGCCTCGACCAGGCGGTTCGACAGCTCCGTGTCGGCCACGACGATCTCCCACGCGGCCTGCTTGGCCCCCGCGTCCGGCAGCGCCGCGCGACAGCGGGCGGCCCGCTCGGCACCGGTGGCGCTCCGGTCGGCCGCCGCCTCGGCGGTGATCTCCGCAGGGCCCGCCGCGCCCAGCACCACCAGCCGGCCCAGCACCGACCAGCGCAGCTCCGCGTCGACGGCGAGCCCGGGCGGCACGTCCCGGCCCGCCAGCCAGCCGGTCAGCAGATCGGCGTCACCGGTCGCGGCGATCCAGCCGCGGGCGGCGGCGAGCTGAAGCGACCCGCCGGGGGGCGCGGTGTCCAGCAGCCGCCGGCAGGCCTCGGCGACCCGGGCCAGGGCGCTCGCGCGGGCCAGCGGGTCGAGGTAGCGGTCGATGAGCGAACGGCTCAGCGTGAGCACGTCCTCGGCGATCACCACCTCGGTCTCGGCGGGCAGCGCGGCCACGATCAGCTCCACCAGGGCGGTGACGGGTCGTTCCCCGTCGGTCGCGGCGTCCAGCGCCTCGCCCCACAGCAGCGCCCGCGCGAGCGGGTCGGGCAGGCCGGGCAGCACCAGGGGTACGGCGTCCGCGGAGGCCGGGTCGAGCCGGATCTTGGCGAACGTCAGGTCGCCGGCGTTGGGCAGCAGCAGCCGGGCGGCCGGTGCCCCGGCCAGGTCGGCGAGCACCGTCCGGCCGCCGTGGACGTCCGGGTCGAGGTCCACCTCGCGGTGCTCCACCGTGCCGTCGGCCGCGTACCGGCCGATTCCGATCCGGTGCGGGCGCAGCACCGGGTGCGACTCGGGGGCGGTCTGCACCACGGCCACCTCGGCGTACCGGCCGTCCGGGCCGACCGCGACCTCGGCGCGCAGGGTGTTGACCTGGGCGGCGCGCAGCCAGCGTTCCGCCCAGCCGGTCAGGTCGCGCCCGCTGCTGGCGGAGAGACTGTCGAGCAGATCGGCCAGGGTGGCGTTACCGAACCGGTGCTTCGCGAAGTGCGCGTTGAGCCCGGCCAGGAAGGCGTCGTCGCCGAGCCACGCCACGAGCTGGCGCAGCACCGAGGCGCCCTTCGCGTACGAGATGCCGTCGAAGTTGAGCAGGCCCTCGGCGGCGTCGGACACCTCCGCGGGCGCGACCGGGTGGGTGGACGGGCGCTGGTCGGCCGCGTACCCCCAGGCCTTGCGCTTCATCGCGAACGTCGTCCACGCCCGGTCGAAGCGGGTCGCCTCGGCGGTGACCCGGGTGCCCAGGTACTCGGCGAACGACTCGTTCAACCACAGGTCGTCCCACCACCGCATGGTGACCAGGTCACCGAACCACATGTGCGCCATCTCGTGGGCGATCGTGGTGGCCCGCAGCTCACGCTCGCTGTCGGTGACGGCGGACCGGAAGACGTAGTCGTCGCGGATGGTGACCAGGCCGGGGTTCTCCATCGCGCCGGCGTTGAACTCCGGCACGAACGCCTGGTCGTACTTGTCGAACGGGTACCGCTCGGCGAAGAGCTCGTGGAACCGGTCCAGGCACTGCTTGGTCACGGTGAAGATCTCGTCGATGTCGGCGTCCAGGTGCGGCGCCAGGGAGCGCCGGCACCAGACGCCGAGCGGGATGCCGTCGTGCTCGTCCCGACGGACGTGCCAGGGCCCGGCGATCAGGGAGACGAAGTACGTGGCCAGCGGCGCCGTCGGCGCGAACTCCCACCGCCCGGGACGCGGGTTCGCCGCCAGCCGGCCGTTGCCGGCGACGGTCCAGTGCGCGGGGGCGGTGACGCGGAGCGTCACCGGGGCCTTCAGGTCGGGCTGGTCGAACGCGGCGAAGATGCGCTGCACGTCGTCGAGGAACGACATCGCGTACAGGTAGGTCTCGCCGTCGGCCGGGTCGACGAAGCGGTGCATCCCCTCCCCGGTGTTGGAGTACGCCATGTCGGCCTCGACCGTCAGCGTGTTGTGCTCGGCGAGGCCGGGCAGCGGCAGCCGGTTGTCGGCCAGCGCGGCGGGGTCGAGGTCGGCGTCGTTGAGCCGGACCGACCGCAGTTCGGCGGGCTTGCACTCGACGAACGTCGCGGCGCCGGGGGTCGCCCGGAACCGGATGGTGACGTGCGAGCGGAACCGCTCGCCGTCCCCGGTCAGGTCGAGGTCCACCTGGTAGGACTCGACGGTGATCGCCGCGGCGCGCGCGGTCGCCTCTACACGGCTCAGGCTCGGCATCCGCTTATCCTGCCCGATGGGGATCCCGACCCGCTCCCCTGACCTGCGGCACTGGAGGACTGGACCATGACGACGCACCCCAAGGGCGACTTCGACCTTTCGCGGGCCGTCTGGCAGCGGGCGGAGGGCGACACCTCCGACGGCGCCGTGGAGGTCGCGTTCGTCGACGACCTGATCGGCATGCGCAACTCGGCCGAACCGGACGGGCCGGTGCTGGTGTTCACGCAGGCCGAGTGGGACGCCTTCGTCGCCGGCGCCCAGGACGGGGAGTTCGACCTGGACTGAGCGCGGGTACCGGCGCGGACCGCGGGATCATCGGGATTCAGCCGGCCTGACCTGGGTAGATGCTCCCGGAGGGGCACGGGCCGCGACCGTGCGGTCCCCGGCGGGGATCCGCACGACCAGCGTCAGGAGGAACGATGGCGACGATGCCGGTCGACCGCAGCCCGGACAGCACGCTCGCGTTCCTGCGTTCCGGCTACCGGTTCATCAGTGAGCGGTGCGACCGCCACGGCAGCGACATCTTCGCCACCCGCCTCCTGCTGGAGCGCACGATCTGCCTGCGCGGGCGGCCGGCGGCCGAGCTGTTCTACGACAACGAGCGGTTCGTCCGGGCCGGGGCGCTGCCGATGCGGGCCCAGCGGACGCTGACCGGCGTCGGCGGGGTGCAGGGGCTCGACGGCGCGGAGCACACGAACCGCAAGGCCATGTTCATGTCACTCATGACGCCGAGCGCGGTCGGTCGGCTGGGTCAGCTGTTCGAGGACGAGTGGCGGGCCCGGATCCCGGTGTGGGAGTCGTCCGGTCCGGTGGTGCTCTACCGGGAGGTGGCTCGCGTCCTGACCCGGGCGGTCTGCGCCTGGGCCGGGGTGCCGCTGCCGGAGTCGCAGGTGCGGCGGCGCACCGCCCAGCTGCACGCGATGATCGAAGGCGCCGCCGCGATCGGCCCCGGCCACTGGAAGGGGCTGCTCGCCCGGCGCCTGGGCCAACGCTGGGTCGGCGACCTCATCGACCGGGAGCGGATCGGCACGCTGCCCGCCCCGGAGGGCAGTGCCCTGCGGGTGATCGCGGAGCACCGGGACGCCCGGGGGCGGCTCCTCCCCCGCCGGATCGCCGCGGTGGAGCTGCTCAACGTGCTGCGCCCGACGGTCGCGGTGGACCGCTACATCGTCTTCGCGGCGCTGGCCCTGCACGACCACCCGGGCTGGCGCGAGCGGGTCCGCGAGAGCGCGGAGACCACCGAGGCCTTCGTGCAGGAGGTACGCCGGTACTACCCGTTCTTCCCGGTCACCGCGGCGCGGGTGCGGCGCTCCTTCGACTGGCAGGGCCACCACTTCCCCCGGGGCCGGCGCGTGCTGCTCGACCTCTACGGCACCAACCACCACCGGGCGCTCTGGCCGTCCCCGGAGGAGTTCCGGCCGGACCGCTTCGCGGGGTGGCGTGGCGACCCGTACAGCTTCGTCCCGCAGGGCGGCGGCGAGCACCTGGCCGGGCACCGCTGCGCCGGCGAGTGGGTGACCATCGAGCTGATGAAGCGGGCGGTGCACCTCCTGACCACCGCCATGGCGTACGAGGTGCCCCCGCAGAACCTGGCCCTGGACCTGGGCCGGATGCCGGCGCTGCCGCCGAGCGGCTTCCTCGTCACCAACGTCCGCCGCACCGCCTGAGCCGCTCCCCGCGCCCGCGGGCGGGCGCGGGGAGCGGTGGACTCAGGGATGCAGGACGGTACGCAGGCAGCCCTCCTCCTTCTTCTCGAAGATCTCGTAGCCGCGAGCCCCCTCCTCCAGCGACATGGGGTGGGTGGCCAGGTAACCGGGGTCGATCTCCCCGGCGGCGAGCCGGTCGAGCAGCATCGGGATGTAGCGCTGGGCGTGCATCTGCCCCATTCTCAGGACCAGTGCCTTGTTCATCGCCGCGCCCAGCGGGAACTTGTCGATCAGCCCGGCGTAGACGCCGACGATGCTGACGGTGCCGCCCTTGCGACACGCCATGATCGCCTGCCGTACCGACGTCGGCCGGTCGGTCTGCAGCCGGGCGGTCTGCTTCGCCTTGTCGTACGCGTACGCCGGCCCCACGTCGTGCGACTCCATGCCGACGGCCTCGATGCAGGCGTCCGGGCCCCGGCCGGCGGTCAGCTCCCGCAGCGCCTCCAGCACGTCGGTCTCCGCGTAGTTGACGGTCTCCACGCCGAGCCGGTCGGCGGCGGCGGACAGCCGCTCCGGCAGCCGGTCGATCATGATGATCCGCTCGGCGCCGAGCAGCTGGGCGGCCCGCGCCGCCATCTGACCGACCCCGCCGGCGCCCCACACGGCCACCACCTCGCCGCCGGTGAGGCCGCAGAAGTCGGCGGCCATCCAGCCGGTCGGCAGCGCGTCGGAGGCGAAGACGAGGGCGTCGTCGGGCACGCCGTCGGGCACCTTGAAGGCCCCGATGTCGCCGAACGGCACCCGCACGTACTCGGCGTGGCTGCCCGAGTAGCCACCGGCGGCGTGCGAGTAGCCGAGGATGCCGGCCGGTGCGTGGCCCCACAGCTTCTCGGCGAAGACGGGCTGCGGGTTGGAGTTGTCGCAGAGCGAGTACTGCTCGGTGCGGCAGTACCAACACCCGCCGCACGCCACGACCGAGCCGACCACGACCCGGTCGCCGACGGTGAGCCGCCGGACGCCGGGCCCGGTCTCCACGACCTCGCCCATGAACTCGTGGCCGAGGATGTCGCCCTCCCGCACCGCCGGCACGAAGCCGTTGATGAGGTGCAGGTCGGAACCGCAGACGCTGCTGGCCCGGACCCGTACGATCACGTCACCCTCGGCGCGTACGCGCGGCTCGGGCACGTCCCGTACCGCAAGCTTGCCGACGCCCTCCCAGCACAGCGCCCTCACGACCGGCCGCCAACCGTGAGCTTCTCGCGGACCTTGTCGGTCGCCTTCTCCTGCGCCTCGCTGCGCCCGGACGGGTCGCGCCGGGTCTCGATCACCTGGCCGCACTCCACCAGCGACTTGACCCGGCGCAGCGTGTCGCGCAACGCGAGGTCCGGCTCGTGGCTGGTCGCCAGGCCGATCGCCCGGCGCAGCGGCCCGGACCGGTACCGCAGCTCGGCGCGGATCTCGGTGCCCCGGCCCTGCGGCGCGGGCACCAGCTCGACGGTGCCCTCCTGCTCCGGCCCGTCGGTCACCCGCCAGCGCAGCCGTCCCGGCCCCTCGACGGTGAGCTCCGCCCGCCACTGCGTGCCGCCCGCCGGGTCGGCGGCCACCGCGCGCCACCGGTCGTCGTCGAGCTGCTCAAGCGTCGCCCACTCGGCCAGCGCGCGGTCCATCCGTTGCCGGTCGGTCCAGAAGCCGATCACCGCCTCGACCGGACGGTCGACCGTCACGCCGCGCCGCACCACGTACCAGCCGTCCTGCCGTTCGGGCTGGTGCCGGTGCCGCCGCCGGGCCACCGCGTGACCGATCCCGACCGCGGTCACGGTGGTGACGCCGAGCACCGCCCACCTCGTTCCGCTGCTGGTCATCACGCCCCCTCCACCCGGGCCGCCCGCGACCGGACCGCCCGTCTCACCACACCGCTACCCACCAGAAACCCGACAAAACAAGCCGCCCCCACCCGGCCCCCGCCTCCGCGATCTTGCACTTCCGGCCCTCGAATCGCCCGGGTTCGGGCCTTCCGTACGGGCACGAAGTGCAAGATCGCGGGGGTGGGGTGGGGTGGGGGCGGGGCGGGTGGGGGTCAGGAGGGGATTTGTTCGCGGGGGTGCTGGGCTCGGTCCCTGACGTCGTCGGCGGCGGAGCGGGTGTCGTGCTGGACCGTCTGGACGGCGTCCTGGGTGGTCTGCTTCACCGACTCGGCGGCCTGCTGCGCGGGCTCGCGCAGCTCCTCCTTCACCTCCTGCGCGACCTCGGTCAGCTTCTCCTTGACCGCACCGGCGTGCTCGCCGGCCCGCTCCTTGACCTGCGTCGCGACCTGCTGCTCACGCTGGCTGGCCGGGATCAGGGAGGAGACCAGCCAACCCACCCCGAACGCGATCAGCCCGGCGGCGAGCGGATTGCCCTCCGACTTCCGACGGATCACGTGGGGGGCCCGGTGAGCGGCGTCGCTCACCGTCGACGCGGCCGACTGCGCCTTGTCGCTGACCGCCGAGGCCGCCGAGGACGCGTGGTCGCCGACGGCGTGGGCGCCGTGCTTCGTGCTGTGGCCGAGGTCCGACGCGGTTCCCATCACCTTGTCCCTCACATTCTGCAGCGCGCCACGGACCCGCTGCTTGCGGTCGTCGACGATGCGGCCGGGGCTGACCTTGTACGCCAGCGCGTCCACATCGGAGCTCAAGTTGGTACGAGTGGCTTCGATCTCCCGGCGGATCTGCTCGGGATCGGTGCTCATCGGGTGACCTCCTGCGGGTGGGGCTTGAGCGCGTCGGGGATCCGCTGCACGCTCTCGTTGGTCTGCTTGAGGCCGCGGATCCGCTCCGCGTTCTTCTTCGCCATGGAGTAGAGGACAGCGGCGATCCCGCCCCAGATGACGGCCACGATCAGGGCCGCCCAACCGGCGTCCATGACGTTGGACAGCCCGGCCCAGAGAGCCAGCGAGAGGAACAGGGCCACCATGTAGCCGCCGAACCCGGCGCCGCCGAAGAACCCGGCCGCCTTGCCGGCCTTCTTCCCCTCCTCGCGGATCTCGGCCTTGGCCAGCTCCACCTCCTGCCGCAGCAACGTGGACAGGTCCGTGGTGACCTGGCGCATCAACTCACCGACGGAGCTGTTGCGGACCTCGTCCGCGTCGTGCGGGTGATATTTCGGCGTGGTCATGCCGTCGCTTCCCTTCCGTGTCGGCCGGTCACGGACGGGTGGTGCCGCTGGAGGGCACCCCTGGCAGCGGGTCGGTCTGGCTGACCGGAGGCAGCGGCTGCCCGGTCCCGCCGGCCGGGTCGGCGTAGCTGGTCCGGGTCTGCGGGTCGACGTACGCGCCCGGGGTCGGGTCGAGGTAGCCGCCCGGCGGGATCTGGTCGGGCACCGCACGCGACGACGGGATCACCGCCGTCTGCTCCGGGTCGTAGCCACCGCCGTACGTCCCGCCGTCGTCGTCGCCCGCGGCCGAGAGGCTGCGGGTCATCCGGCCGGCGAGCACGCCGAGCACGGCGGCGCCGACCAGGAACGTGCCCGGGTTGCGGCGGGCGTAGTTGCGGACCTCGGCGACGAGGTCGCCCGGTTCACGCTGCTCCAGCCAACCGGCGACGCCGTGCACCCGGTCGGCGGCCTGGCGGGCCAGTTCGCTGACCGGGCCGGCCTGGCCGCCCTGCTCGGCCATCGTGCGCATCTCGTCGGCGAGCGAGCGCAGCCCGCCCGCGGCGCGCCGCTGCTGCTCGCCGGCCTGACCGGCGAGCTGGCTGCGGGCCTCGCCGTAGAGGTTGCGCGCCTGCTGCCGGGCCTCCCCGACGACCTCGCGGCCCTGCTCCTTGGCGGTCTCGGCGACCGCGCCACCGGCGTGCTTCGCCTCCGAGCCCACCTGGCGGGCCTGATCGCGAACCCCGCCGCCGTTCGCGGACTCCGACGCGTACGTGGAAGTCGTGGGTGACAGATCGTAGGTCATGATGTCCCTTCCGCTCGGATGACCGTCGCGGTCTTGTTGGGGGATGAGCGGCGGTCGTACCGCCGCCAACGAATGACCTACCCTGCGTTTTTGCTTCCATACCTGATCCGCCGTTTCTCTGCGGAACGGCCCACCCGGACTTCAAAATGGAGGATCGTCGGGCCCGGGTGTCGTCACCGTCGCGGACAGTGACGGGCGATCCGCGCGACCGGTACCGCGGGCGGGGGTCCGCGGCTCCACGGAGGTGCATGGATGGCACAGAACGCACGCGGGGGATCGAGGCGCGCGGTCCAGGTCGCGGCCCTCGTGGCGGCCGGGGTCTTCCTGCTCATCGGGGTGCTCGGGTTCATCCCCGGCATCACCACCGACTACGACGAGATGCGCTTCGCCGGGCACCACTCCGGGGCGAAGGTACTCGGCCTGTTCCAGGTGTCGATCCTGCACAACATCCTGCACCTGGGCTTCGGCCTGGCCGGCCTGGTGCTGGCCCGCCGGGTGAGCGGGGCACGCCTCTTCCTCGCCGGCGGCGGCGCCCTCTACCTCGGCCTCTGGCTGTACGGCTTCTTCATCGACCGGGAGAGCGGGGCCAACCTGCTCCCGGTGAACGACGCCGACAACTGGCTGCACCTCGTGCTGGGCTTCGGCATGCTCGCCCTCGGGCTGCTGCTCTCCAACCAGGTGGGCAGCGGCGGCCGGCTCGACACGCCCCTCGACCGCCCCTGACCGCTAACCGGCGTCGTCCACGTCCGGCTCGCCGGCCCCGACCTCGCCAGGCTCGATCTCGTCGGCCGGCCGCTGCCGGCGGGCCTTGCGGGCCGCCAGCCGCTCGGACGCCGTGGGCCGGTTCGACTTGTCCTCCAGCCGGATGTCGGCGCCCCGGACGCCGGGCACGAACTCGGCCCCCGCGTACAGCGTGGGCTGCCAGTCGAACTCGCGCTCCCCGATCCGCACCAGGTCGCCCGCCTGGGCGCCGGCCTTGCCGAGCTTCTCCTCCACGCCGAGCCGGGCCAGCCGGTCGGCCAGGTAACCGACCGCCTCGTCGTTGTCGAAGTTCGTCTGCCGGACCCACCGCTCCGGGCGGGTGCCCCGCACCACCCAGGCGCCGTCGGGCGCGGCCTCCACGGTGAAGCCGGCGTCGTCGACCGCCTGCGGCCGGATGACGATCCGGGTGGGCTCGGCCGGCGGCGCGGCGGCGCGGGCCGCCTCCACCAGCTCCGCCATCGCGTACGTCAGCTCCTTCAGCCCTTCCCGGGTGGCCGCCGACACCTCGAACACGCGGAAGCCGCGCGCCTCCAGGTCGGGCCGGACGATCTCGGCGAGGTCCCGCCCGTCCGGCACGTCGACCTTGTTGAGCGCCACCAGGCGCGGGCGGTCGGCCAGCCCGCCGTACGCGGTCAGCTCCGCCTCGATCGTCTCGATGTCGGCGACCGGGTCGCGTTCGGTCTCCAGCGTCGCGGTGTCGACGACGTGCACGAGCACCGCGCAGCGCTCGATGTGCCGGAGGAACTCCAGGCCGAGCCCCTTGCCGGTGGCCGCGCCCGGGATCAGGCCGGGCACGTCCGCGACGGTGAAGGTGTGGTTGTCCACCCGGACCACGCCGAGATTCGGCACCAGGGTGGTGAACGGGTAGTCGGCGATCTTCGGCTTGGCGGCCGAGATCACCGAGATCAGCGACGACTTGCCGGCGGACGGGTAGCCGACCAGGCCGACGTCGGCGACGCTCTTCAGCTCCAGCACCACGTCGAGCTTCTCGCCGGGCTCGCCCAGCTCGGCGAAGCCGGGCGCCTTGCGGCGGGCGTTGGCCAGCGCCGCGTTGCCCCGGCCGCCGCGCCCGCCGCGGGCCACCTCGTAGGTGGTGCCGGCGCCGACCAGGTCGGCGAGCACCGTGCCGTCGGCGGTCTGCACGACGGTGCCGTTGGGCACCGTGAGCACCAGGTCGGCGCCGTTCGCGCCGTCCCGGTTCGAACCGGCGCCCCCCTTGCCGTTCGGCGCCTTGACGTGCGGGCGGAAATGGAAGTCGAGCAGCGTGTGCACCTGCGGGTCGACGACCAGCGAGACGCTGCCGCCGTGCCCGCCGTTGCCCCCGTCCGGGCCGCCGAAGGGCTTGAACTTCTCCCGGTGGATCGAGACACAGCCGTGCCCGCCGTCGCCGGCCTGCAGGTGCAGGACGACCCGGTCAACGAACGTCGTCACGCTGCCAATCCTTCCAGCGGAGGCCAGCCCCGCACGAGAAAAGGCGGAGCGGGCCGGGACCCCAGGTCCTCGGCCCGCTCCGCCGGAGTGTTACTGCTGCGGCACGATGCTGACGGTCTTGCGGCCGCGCTTGGTGCCGAACTGGACCGCGCCCGCGGCCAGGGCGAAGAGCGTGTCGTCGCCGCCGCGGCCGACCAGGTCACCCGGGTGGAACTTGGTGCCACGCTGGCGGATGATGATCTCGCCCGCGTTGACGACCTGACCACCGAAGCGCTTCACGCCGAGTCGCTGGGCCGCGGAGTCACGGCCGTTACGCGAGCTGGACGCACCCTTTTTGTGAGCCATTGGAGGACGACCTACTTCCCGCTGGAGATGCCGGTCACCTTGACCTGGGTCAGCGGCTGGCGGTGACCCTGGCGCTTGTGGTAGCCGGTCTTGTTCTTGAACTTGTGAATCTTGATCTTCGGGCCCTTGGTGTGCGCGGCGATCTCGCCGGACACCTCGACCTTGGCAAGCTTCGCCGCGTCGGTCACCAGGTCGTCACCGTCGACGAGGAGCACCGCGGCGAGCTTCACCGCGTCGCCGGGGACACCGGCGAGCTTCTCGACCTCGATCACGTCGCCCTCGGCGACCTTGTACTGCTTGCCGCCGGTCTTGACGATCGCGTACATCGGAGGCGGACTCCCTGTCGTTGAGGCTGCTGGCGGTCGTTCCCGCGGCGGCTCGCCGGACAGCTGAGGCGCGGCGGCGCGGGCACGCGGGAACTCGGCACACCAAAGTGCGCCGCAGGCAAGCGTACGCCATGGTCGGGCCGACTCCCAAACCGGGCCCACCGGAACGCTCCCACCCTACCGCCCGCACGACGGCAGGGCCCCCGCCCGTCCGGGGCGGGGGCCCTGCCGATGAATCGGGCCGGTCAGGGGCGGGTACGCCGCCGCGCGCCACCCCGGCGCGAGCGCCGGCGGCCGGTGCCGCCCTCGGACTCCTCGCCGTCGCTGTCGCCCAGCGCGTCCGGGTCGTCGGGTGCCGCGAGCCGCGCCGCGTCGCCGGTCTGGGCCTCCGCGACGTCCGGGGCGGCCGGCGTCTCGGCCTCGTAGCGGGACAGGTCGTAGCCCATCGTGTCGTAGTACTCCGGGTCCGTCGCGGTGGTGGTCGTACCGGTGGCGTCGGTGCCGCCGGTCAGCTCGGCCGGGCTCTCGGTCTCGGCGACCTCGACCACCGTCCGCTCGGCGGGGGCGCTCTTGCGCGCCCGGCGGCGCGACGAGCCCGCCTCCGCCGTCGGCGCCGCCGAGGCGACCGCCTTGACCTTCTCCCCCGCCCCGCCCGCGCGCGGCTTCTCCGGCACGGGCTCGGTGTGGATGATGAGCCCGCGGCCCTTGCAGCACTCGCAGGTCTCGCTGAAGGCCTCCAGCAGGCCGGCGCCGATCCGCTTGCGGGTCATCTGGACCAGGCCGAGCGAGGTGATCTCGGTGACCTGGTGCTTGGTGCGGTCCCGGCCCAGGCACTCGGTCAGCCGGCGCAGCACCAGCTCCCGGTTCGACTCCAGCACCATGTCGATGAAGTCGATCACCACAATGCCACCGATGTCGCGCAGCCGCAGCTGGCGGACGATCTCCTCGGCGGCCTCCAGGTTGTTCCGGGTGACGGTCTCCTCCAGGTTGCCGCCGGCACCGGTGTACTTACCGGTGTTGACGTCGACCACGGTCATCGCCTCGGTACGGTCGATCACCAGGTGACCACCGGACGGCAGGAAGACCTTCCGGTCCAGGCCCTTGAGGATCTGCTCGTCGATGCGGTACTCGGCGAACACGTCGGTGGTGCCGACGTGCCGCCGCAGCCGGGCGACCAGGTCCGGTGAGACGTGCGACAGGTACGACTCGACCATGTCGTACGCGCCCTCGCCCTCGATCACCAGGTCCCGGAAGTCCTCGTTGAAGAGGTCCCGGACGACGCGGATGACCAGGTCCGGCTCCTGGTAGAGCAGCACCGGCGCGCCGCCCTCGGCGGCCTTCGCCTGGATGTCCTCCCACTGCGCCTGCAACCGCTTGACGTCGCGGGCCAGCTCGTCCTCGCTGGCGCCCTCCGCGGCGGTGCGGACGATCACGCCCGCACCGTCGGGCACCAGCTTCTTCAGCACGTCGCGCAGGCGCTTGCGCTCGTTGTCAGGCAGCTTCCGGCTGATCCCGGAGGCGTTGCCGCCCGGCACGTACACGAGGTGGCGGCCGGAGAGCGCGACGTGGCTGGTCAGCCGGGCGCCCTTGTGCCCGATCGGGTCCTTCGTCACCTGCACGAGCACCGAGTCACCGGACTTGAGCGCCTGCTCGATCGAGCGGGCCCGCCCTTCCAGGCCGGTGGTGTCCCAGTTGACCTCGCCCGCGTACAGCACGGCGTTGCGGCCGCGGCCGATGTCGACGAACGCGGCCTCCATGCTGGGCAGCACGTTCTGCACCTTGCCCAGGTACACGTTGCCGGCCATGGTGGCGGACGAGTTCCGGGTGACGTAGTGCTCGACCAGCACGCCGTCCTCGAGGACGGCGATCTGCGTCCGGTCGCCGCGCTGCCGCACGGCCATCACCCGGTCCACCGCCTCACGGCGGGCCAGGAACTCCGACTCGCTGAGGATCGGCGGCCGGGTGCGCCGCTGCTCACGGCCGTCGCGGCGCCGCTGGCGCTTGGCCTCCAGGCGGGTCGAGCCGGAGACGCCCTGCACCTCGTCGACGGTGCGGCGCGGCTCCCGGATCTTCACGACCGTGGGTACGCCGTCCTCGGCGGCCGCCTCGACGTCACCCGCACCCCGCCGGCGCCGGCGTCGGCGACGGCGGGTCATCCCCTCGCCGTCCTCGGCCTCCTCCGCCTCCTCGGTCTCGGCGGCGACAACCTCCTCCGCCTCTGCCTGGACGGCCTCCTCGGCCTCCTCGTCCTCGGCCTCCTCGGCGCCGCCCTTGCCCCGGCCCCGGCCCCGCCGGCCGCGCCGCCGCCGGCGGCGTCCAGCGGCGGTCTCGTCCTCGTCCTCGGCGGCCTCCACGACCTCCTCGGCGGGCTCCTCCTCGACCTCGACGGCCTCGACCGGCTCGGCCGGTTCCACGTCGCGGCGGCCCCGCCGGCGGCGGCGCGACGGCTCGGCCGGCTCCTCGGCGGCGGGCTCCTCGGCGGCCCGCGCGGCCACGATCTCCTCCGGCTGCGGTGCCATGAACAGCACGGTGGGTGCGGAGAGCACCGCCCGCCGGCGGCGTGCCGGGCGCTCGGGCTCGGCCTCCTCGGCGGTACCGCCCACGGCCACGCCGGGGGGAACCTCGCCCGCGGCGCTCCCGGCGCCGCTGGCGACCGGCGGCTGCGCCGCGCCGAACTCCGTGCCGGCCTCCGGCTCGACCTGCTCCTCCTCGTCGTCCGCCGGCTCGGTGACGAGCGTCTCCGCCGGCTCGATGATCTCGGCGGCGGGCTCGGCGGCCGCCGGGGCGACGGGCTCCGCGCCGGCCGGAGCAGCCGGCCCGGCCGTTCCGGCACCGGTGAGTTCGGTCTCGGCGGCCGGTTCGGCCGCCGCGGGGGCGGCCTTCCTGCGCCGGGTACGCGTCACCTTCACCGGCGGCACGACCTCCGCCGTCGCCTCCTCGGCCCCGTCGACCGCCAGCCGCTCCTCGGCCGCCTTGGCCGTGGTGGCCTTCCGGCGGCGACGCGTCGCCTTCGCGGGCGGCTCGCCGTCGCCCGCGATCGGAGCGAGCACCTCCGCCTGGGGGGCCTCGCCGCTGCCCGACACGGTGGCGCTGCCGGCCTCGACCGGCGCCTCGGTCTGTTCCGGCCGGTTGACCGGGGTGGCCCGCTTCCGGCTGGCCCGCTTGCGGGCCGGTGCCGCCGGCTCGCCCAGCTCGGCGACGCCGGTGCCGGCCGCCTCGCTCGGCGCCGGGCCGGTCATCTCGCTCCGGCCGGCCGGGGTGCCGGCGGCGGGCTCGCCGCCGGCCGGGGTGCCCGCGTGCGCGGGGTTCGTGGGGACGCCGCCCTCGGCGGCGGGGTGTGCGGCGGTCTCGCCGGCCGGCTGGTAGCCGGTGCGTTCGCCGCCCTCGGGCTCGTTCTCGAGCATGGACGTTCTCCAGTTCTGGCTGCCCCGGGCGCGGGTGAGCGCTGCCACGCAGGGTCGCCGCAAAAGGTGTTTCCGCCGGTCGCGCTACCCGCGCGACCGCCGAAGTCTGCCTAGCCGGGCACCGACCGTCGGTCAGTGCCCTCCGATGGTTGCCCCGTCGCGGTCCGCTTCCAACGGATCCGCGATCGCACCCTGCGCGGTCAACGTGCCCTGCGCCAGCCGGGTCACCCGAGGTGAGACCGGCGGCTCCAGGTCGGCCACCACGCGGAGGCCGGAAAGGACGTCATCGGGCCGAACGGCGGGGGTGACCTGCCGCACGACCAGTTCGAGTATCGCACACGGTACCGCCGGGACCCCGGAAGGTGCCTCCGCCTGCGTCGCCACATCGACGGAGATCACCGCCGCCCGGGCGTCGAAGGTCCGCCGGCCCTGCTTGGTCATCCGCTCGACCAGCACCTCGTCCGCCGCGGCGAAGGCGGCGACGGCCTTGTGCAGCAGGGCCGGATCGACCTCGGGCAACTCGACCCGCCAGTGCGACGCCTCGATCCGGTCGGCGAGGCTCCCGCCGGTCGCCACGACGGCGTCCAGCACGTCCAGCCCGGGCGAGAGCGCGGCGTCGAGGGCGGCCCGCAGCTCCGCCGGGTCGACCGGCTCGCGCAGCCCGATCTCCAGGTACTCGGCCTCGCTCGCCACCCCGGTCGGCGCGGCGCTGGCGTACGAGATCTTGGGGTGGGGGGTGAAGCCCTGCGAGTACGCCATGGGCACGCCCGCCCGGCGCAGCGCCCGCTCGAAGGCGCGCGCGAAGTCCCGGTGCGAGGTGAACCGCAACGGTCCCCGCTTGGCGTACCGGAGGCGGATGCGCTGGACGACCGGCGCCTGCCCGCCCTCCGGCTGTGGTTTCCTACTGATCGTCGTGCTCCTCGGGTGTCGGGCCGGCGGCGGTCGCCGGCCCCGGGGGCTACTGCTGAGCGCCGCTGGCGACCCGCAGGCCGTTGATCGGGGTGAGCGGGAGCAGCTTCCGCCCGGTGGGGCCGATCTGGATCTCGGTGTCCATGGCCGGGCAGACACCGCAGTCGAAGCACGGCGTCCACCGGCAGTCGTCCTGCTCGTACTCGCTGAGGGAGTCCTGCCAGTCCTGCCAGAGCCAGTCCTTGTCCAGGCCCGAGTCCAGGTGGTCCCAGGGCAGGACCTCCAGCTCGTCGCGCTCGCGGGTGGTGTACCAGTCGAGGTCGACCCCGAAGGCCGGCAGCACCTCGGCGGCGGCGTCCACCCAGCGCTGGTACGAGAAGTGCTCGCTCCAGCCGTCGAACCGGCCGCCGTTCTCCCAGACCCGGCGGATCACCGCGCCGACCCGGCGGTCACCGCGGGACAGCAGGCCCTCGATCAGCGACGGCTCGCCGTCGTGGTAGCGGAAGCCGATCGCCCGGCCCAGCGACCGGTCCGCGTTGATCGCCTGCTTGAGCAGCTTCAGCCGGCCGTCGATGACCTCGGGCCGTTCCATCGCGGCCCACTGGAACGGGGTGTGCGGCTTCGGCACGAAACCGCCGATGGACACCGTGCAGCGGATGTCCTTGCTGCCCGTCGCCGCGCGGCCGGCCCGGATGACCTCGTGCGCCATGTCGGCGATCTCCAGGACGTCCTCGTCCGTCTCCGTGGGCAGGCCGCACATGAAGTAGAGCTTCACCTGCCGCCAGCCGTTGGTGTACGCGGTGACGACGGTGCGGATCAGGTCCTCCTTGGAGACCATCTTGTTGATCACCTTGCGGATCCGCTCCGACCCGCCCTCCGGGGCGAAGGTCAGACCGGTACGCCGGCCGTTGCGGGACAGCTCCTGGGCCAGCTCGATGTTGAACGCGTCCACCCGCGTCGACGGCAGCGACAGCGACACGTTGGTGCCCTCGTACTGCTGGGCGAGCCCGGAGCACATGTCGCCGATCTCCGAGTGGTCGGCCGACGACAGCGACAGCAGGCCCACCTCGTGGAAGCCGGAGAACTCCAGCCCCTGCTGCACCATCTGCCCGACGGTGGTGATCGAGCGCTCCCGGACGGGCCGGGTGATCATGCCCGCCTGGCAGAACCGGCAGCCCCGGGTGCAGCCCCGGAAGATCTCCACCGCGTACCGCTCGTGGACCGTCTCGGCCAGCGGCACCAGGGGCTTCTTCGGGTAGGGCCACGCGTCCAGGTCCATCGTCGTGCGCTTGTGCACCCGGAACGGCACGTCCGGGCGGTTCGGCACGACCCGCTGGATCCGGCCGTCGGGCAGGTAGTCCACGTCGTAGAAGCGCGGCACGTACACGCTCTCGGTGCGCGCCAGCCGAAGCAGCAGCTCGTCGCGCCCACCGGGACGGCCCTCGGCCTTCCACTCCCGGACGATCGCGGTGATCTCCAGGACGGCCTCCTCGCCGTCACCGAGCACGGCGGCGTCGACGAAGTCGGCGATCGGCTCCGGGTTGAACGCGGCGTGCCCGCCGGCCACGATCACCGGGTCGGCGTCGGTGCGGTCGGCGGCCAGCAGCGGAACACCGGCGAGGTCGATCGCGGTGAGCAGGTTGGTGTAGCCCAGCTCGGTGGAGAAGGAGACACCGAACACGTCGAAGTCACGGACCGGCCGGTGCGCGTCGACGGTGAACTGCGGCACGCCGTGGGCGCGCATCAGCCGCTCCAGGTCCGGCCAGACCGCGTACGTCCGCTCGGCGAGCACGTCGGGCAGCTCGTTGAGCACCTCGTAGAGGATCTGCACGCCCTGGTTGGGCAGGCCGACCTCGTACGCGTCGGGATACATAAGCGCCCAGCGCACGGCCGCCGCGTCCCAGTCCTTGACCACCGCCCCCAGCTCGCCACCGACGTACTGGATGGGCTTGGTCACCTGGGGCAGCAGCGGCTCCAGCCGCGGCCAGACCGACGGCTCCAGGTCGCGGCGCGGCGACAGACGCGCCGAGCTGGAGTCGTCGCCAGAGTTTGCCGCGGCGGGGCGCGGCGTGGTGGGCGGGACACTCATGATGCCCAAGGGTACGCGCCCGCCGACCGGTCGACCGCGCCGCACCGCGCCCGGGGTGCAAGGAAGGGCCCCTTGTTAACGCCTCCGGTAGAGGAAGGGCCCCCTCTCAACGCGACACGGGTTCGTGGCTGGTGGCGGCACGGTACTAACCTCGGATCGGCGAGAGGAGACTGCCGAGATGCCGGAGCCGCAGCCGGAAGCAGACCGGCCGGTCGACGGGACCACCCAGCACCACGCCCCGGAGCTGGCGGTCGCCCCCACCACGCCGGGTGAGGTCGCCGCCCCGAGCGCCGGGACGTCCGGCCCGGCCGACCCGCCCACCGCCGCACCATCGGCAGCCCCGGACGACCAGCCGACCGCCCCGGAGTCCCACGACCGTGCCGGGCCCTCCGGGGCGCCGGGCACCCGTGCAGCGGCCGGCGGGAACGCCGCGTCACCGGTCGGAACGGCACCCGAGGCCGCAACTTCCGAGCCGCCGGCGGACGATGCCGGTCCGGGCGGCCCACCGGAGCCACCGATCGGCCCGGCCGGCACCCGGAGAGTGCCGGCGGAGGACGCCGGCAACCCGGGCACCCGCGCGATGCCGGCGAAGGACGCCGGCCCCTCGGGCACCCGCGTGATGCCGGCCGACGAGGCCCCCGGGCCGCCCGCTCCCCGCTGGAGCGGGTCGGCCGCCGTGCCGCCCCCGCCGCCACCGAAGCGCGGCTGGGGCGAGTCGGCCGAGCCCACCCCGCTGCCGCCGAGCCCCGCCGAGGCCCCGGAGGACCGGACGCCGGTCGATCCGTGGGCCGGCGCCGACACCGGCGGGTGGGACCTGCACTCCGCCGAGCTGCCCGAGCTTCCGCCGCTGTCACCGACCACGCCGTACCCGGCCCCGGCGCCGACCCGGCCGTACTCCGGTCCGCCGGCACCGGCGTCCCCGCCGGCCGGGTACCCGGTCTCGCCACCGGGGGCACCGTCCTACCCGAGCCCGCCGCCGGCCGCGTACCCGGCGCCGCCCGTCCCGCCACCGCCCGCGTACCCGGTCCCGGCGCCGCCGGCCCGACCGAAGCGCCGGTGGGGGCGCGGCGCGCCCGCGGCCGTGCGGCCGGTCGCGCCGCCACCCGGCTGGCAGGCCCCCAAGGGGTACGTGCCGGTGCCCGTCCGCAGGCGCCGCAAGTGGCCCTGGGTCCTGCTGCTGACGCTGGCCTGCTGCTGCGGCTGCCCGGCCTACTGGGCGACGCCCATGCTCAGCCAGGTCCCGGCGACCGCCGCGCTGCCGGCGGAGGTCAAGGACCTGCAGCTGCGCGACGACAGCCGCAGCACGCAGACCGCCGAGGAGCTGAAGGCGGAGATGCGGAACGCACACCTGCTGGCCAGCGACACGTTCGCCGGGGTCTACGCCACCCGCGCGGGCAAGCGGGTGACCGTCTTCGGCGGCACCGGCTTCTGGTTCTCCCCCGAGTCCGAGGCGGACGCCGAGATCGCCCGGCTCCGGGAGAAGTACGACCTCGGCGAGCCGAAGGTCTTCGACACCGGCGTCCGGGGGCGGTACGACCGGTGCGCCGTCGGCCGGGACGGCGGCGCCGACGTGGTGGTGTGCACCTCCGTCGACCACGGCAGCATCGCCACGGCCGTGTTCACCCGGTTGTCGATCGAGGACAGCGCTTCCCTGCTCGGCACCCTGCGGGAACAGATCGTCACGAAGAGCTGAGCGGCGGGCAGGCCGGGATCAGACCGCCCCGGGCTCGCCGGCGACCGGCGGGTGGGCGCGCGGCGGCGCGTACCGGGGGACGTACTCCTGGCCGGTCAGCTTCTGGATCTCGCTCATCACCTCGTCGGTCATGGCGCGCAGCGAGGTCCGGTCGTCGGGCCGCCCGGTGAAGTCCAGCGGCTTGCCGAACCGCACGGTGATCTTGCCGGTGAACGGGCGGGGCACCCGGGTGCCGATCGGCTGGACCTTCTCGGTGCCGATCATGCCCACCGGGATGACCGGCACACCCGCGGCCAGCGCCAGCCGGACGGCGCCGGTGCGCCCGCGGTAGAGCCGCCCGTCCGGGGACCGGGTCCCCTCCGGGTAGACGACGACCAGCTCACCGCCCTTGAGCGCGGGGATGGCGGCGTCGAACGCGGACAGCGCGGCCCGTCCCCCGGCCCGCTCGACCGGGATCGCGCCCAGGCCGGTCAGCACGAACTTGGAGAACCGACCCCTGAGACCGGTGCCCTTGAAGTACTCCGACTTGGCCCAGAACGCCAGGTGCCGCGGGACGACCGTGCCGAGGAACAGCTCGTCGGCGACCGAGAGGTGGTTGCCGGCGAAGATCGCTCCGCCGGTCTCCGGGACGTGCTCCAGCCCCTCCACGGTCGGACGGAAGGCCAACCGCAGCGCGGGCGCCACGGTCAACTTGCCGATGGTGTAGAGCAGCGGCACTGGTCACTCCGGCAGGTCGAGTGCGGTACGGGCGGTGTCACCGTAGCGGACGTCCGCCCGCCCCGACGACGGAGGTGGCGGGCGGTCCGCCGCCCGTCGCCACCGGGGTTAGGAAGGGGCCCTTCTACCACCTCAGGCGTTAACAAGGGCCCCTTCCTCACCCCTCATACCCGGCGGACGGTCACCGTCACCTGCTCGCCCTCGCCGACCTCGCCGGTGAAGCCCGCCAGCCCGTCGGCGAAGTCCACCGAGTCGGCCAGCACCTCCCGGGCCACGAAGTCGGTGTACGCGGACACCGCCGCCCGCACCTCCTCGGAGGCGGCGAGCGCGACCACGATCCGGTCCGAGACGTCCAGGTCGGCGTCCCGGCGGGCCTGCTGCACCACCCGCACCACGTCCCGGGCCAGCCCTTCGGCGGCCAGCTCCGGGGTCACCTCTGTGTCCAGGACGACGACGCCCTCGCCGCCGGGCAGCGGCACCGAGTGCTCTGCGTCGGCGGCGACCAGGCGCAGCTCGTACTCGCCCTCGGCCAGGGTGACCCCGGCGGCGACCGGGGCGCCGTCGACCAGCTCCCACTCCCCCGCCTTGACCGCCTTGATCACCTGCTGGACGGCCTTGCCGACCCGCGGGCCGAGCGCCCGGGGCACCACCGTCAGCACCTGCCGGCAGTAGTTGTCCACCTCGTCGGTGAACACCACCCGTTTGACGTTGACCTCGTCGGCGACCAGGTCCGCGAAGGGGCGCAGGGCGTCGGCGGCCGGCGAGGCCACGGTCAGCGCCGACAGCGGCAGCCGCACCCGCAGGCCCTTGGCCTTGCGCAGCGACAGCGCCGCCGAGGCGACCGCCCGCACGTCGTCCATGGCGGACACCAGCTCGTGGTCGACCGGGAAGTCGGCGGCGTCCGGCCAGTCGGTCAGGTGCACCGACCGCTCGCCGGTCAGGCCACGCCAGATCTCCTCCGCGGTCAGCGGCGCCAGTGGCGCCACCACCCGGCAGAACGTCTCCAGCACCGTCCACAGGGTGTCGAACGCGGCGGCGTCGCCGGACCAGAACCGGTCCCGTGACCGGCGCACGTACCAGTTGGTGAGCGCGTCCAGGTAGGACCGCACGGTGGCGCAGGCGCCGGAGATGTCGTACGCCTCCATCTGCGCCTGCACCGTCGACACCAGCTCGTTCGTCTTCGCCAGCACGTACCGGTCGAGCAGGTGCGTCGAGTCGGTGCGCCGCCGCGCGGTGTACCCGTCGGCGTTGGCGTAGAGCGAGAAGAAGTACCAGACGTTCCACAGCGGCAGCAGCACCTGCCGCACCGCGTCCCGGATGAGGGTCTCGGTCACCGACATGTCGCCGCCGCGCAGCACCGGCGCGGACATCAGCATCCAGCGCATCGCGTCCGAGCCGTACGTGTCGAAGACGTGGTACACGTCCGGGTAGTTGCGCAGGCTCTTGGACATCTTGCGGCCGTCCGAGCCGAGCAGGATGCCGTGGCTCAGGCAGTTGCGGAACGCCGGCCGGTCGAACAGCGCGGTGGCCAGCACGTGCATGGTGTAGAACCAGCCGCGGGTCTGCCCGATGTACTCGACGATGAAGTCACCCGGGTAGTGGTGCTCGAACCAGTCGGCGTTCTCGAACGGGTAGTGCACCTGGGCGAACGGCATCGAGCCGGACTCGAACCAGCAGTCCAGCACCTCCGGCACCCGGCGCATCGTCGAGCGCCCGGTCGGGTCGTCCGGGTTGGGGCGGACCAGCTCGTCCACCGCCGGCCGGTGCAGGTCGGTCAGGCGTACGCCGAAGTCCCGCTCGATCTCCGCGAGCGAGCCGTACACGTCCACCCGTGGGTAGGCCGGGTCGTCGGACTTCCACACCGGGATCGGCGCGCCCCAGAACCGGTTCCGGCTGATCGACCAGTCCCGCGCGTTGGCCAGCCACTTGCCGAACGAGCCGTCCTTGATGTGGCCCGGCGTCCAGTTGATCTGCTGGTTCAGCTCGACCATCCGGTCCTTGAACCGGGTCACCGCGACGAACCAGGACGACACCGCCTTGTAGACCAGCGGGGTGTCGCAGCGCCAGCAGTGCGGGTACGGGTGGGTGTAGGTGTCCTGCTTGAGCACCACCCCCCGCTCCTTCAGCTCCCGGATGACCGGCTTGTTGACGTCGAAGACCTGCTCCCCCTGGTACGGCGGGACGAGGGAGGTGAACCGGGTGTGGTCGTCCACGGTGACGACGGTCGGGATGCCGGCCGCGGTGCAGGCGTTCTGGTCGTCCTCACCGAACGCGGGCGCCAGGTGGACGATCCCGGTGCCGTCCTCGGTGGTGACGAACTCCGCCCCGAGCACCTGGTACGCGTTCGCACCCGCGTGCTCGACCAGGAAGTCGTACAGCGGGTTGTAGCGGCGCCCGACCAGGTCCCGGCCGTACACGGTGCCGACCTGCTGGTAGCCGTCCAGCTCCTTGGCGTACGCGCCGAGCCGCTCGGCGCCGACGACGTACCGCTGCCCGTCGCGCTCCAGCACCGCGTACTCGATGTCCGGGCCGACGGCGAGGGCGAGGTTGGACGGCAGCGTCCACGGCGTGGTGGTCCAGACGCCCAGCCGGGCCGCGCCGCGCACCGGGTCCGGAGCGGCGTCGTCCGGGGTCAGCTCGAACCACACGGTCAGCGTCGGGTCGTGCCGGTCCCGGTAGACGTCGTCCATCCGGGTCTCGGTGTTCGACAGCGGCGTCTCGCAGCGCCAGCAGTACGCGAGCACCCGGAAGCCCTCGTAGACCAGACCCTTGTCGTGCAGAGTCTTGAAGGCCCACAGGACGCTCTCCATGTAGTCCAGGTCGAGCGTCTTGTAGTCGTCGGCGAAGTCGACCCAACGGGCCTGGCGGGTGACGTACCGCTCCCAGTCCTGCGTGAACTCCAGCACCGAGGTGCGGCACGCCTCGTTGAACCGGGCCACGCCCAGGTCGAGGATCTCCGCCTTGGTGGTGATGCCGAGCTGCTTCTCGGCGACCACCTCGGCGGGCAGCCCGTGGCAGTCCCAGCCGAAGCGCCGCTCCACCCGGCGGCCGCGCATGGTCTGGTAGCGCGGCACCACGTCCTTGACGTAGCCGGTGAAGAGGTGGCCGTAGTGCGGCAGCCCGTTGGCGAACGGCGGGCCGTCGTAGAAGACGTACTCGTTCTCTCCCTGCTCGCCGGCCGGGCGGGCCGCCATCGAGGCCTCGAAGGTCTTGTCGGCCGCCCAGTGCCCCAGGACCCGGCGCTCGACCTCGGGCAGGTCCGGGCCGGCGGGGACGCCGGTCGCGGCCGGGTCGTGCAACGGATAGGCCATCGGGGGTCGCTCTCCTCAGCAGCTCACTTGTCGTGTGGTCTGCGAGGACGAGCCGGGTCCCGGACGCCGTCAGGCGTGCCCGGGGCATGGCCCGCGGTACCACCCCGCTTGGCGGCCGTGATCGGCCGCCCGCTCGTTGGCCGGCGGTGACGGGCCGGACCCGTCCGGTTCTACTCGGGCGCGGACGCCCTTTCTTCCGGAGGCTCGCCGGTGATGGCCGGGTCGTCGCCTGTGCGCTCCAGCCTACTCGCCCGCCCGGCCGCCCGCCGCCGAGTAACCGCCCCCGCACTCCCCGCGCCGATCATGGAGTTGTGGTGCCCGCAAAAGGTGCGTACCGGGCCGCATCACCCACCACAACCCCATGATCGACCGCGGGTGGGACGGGTCAGCGGCCGGGTGCGGGAAGGGTGGTGGTCCAGAGGGATCGGCCGGCGCGGTCGCGGAGGTGGACCGTGAAGGCGCCGGTGTCGGCGTCGATCGTCACCTCCCCGAAGTGCTGGAAGCCCTCCGCCGGGGACGTGTTGGCGCGGGGCGGAGCGTTGACGAAGACCGCCTCCGGGCCGAACGTGCCGTCCAGCCGGTTCGGGCCGAACGCGCCGGCGTGCGCCGGGCCGGAGACGAACTCCCAGAACGGGGTGAAGTCCGCGACCGCCGCCCGGGCCGGGTCGTAGTGGTGCGCGGCGGTGTAGTGCACGTCGGCGGTGAGGAACACGATCCCGGTCACGCCCGCCCGGTGTGCCGCGGTGAGCACCTCGGCGAACTCGATCTCCCGCCCGGCCGGGGCGCCCGGATCGCCCTGCGCGACGCCCTCCTGGGCGGCCCCGTCCGGCACCACCAGGCCGAGGGGCAGGTCGGCGGCGATCACCTTCCAGGTCGCCCGGGACCGGGTCAGCTCACGGATCAACCAGTCCCGCTGCTCGCGGCCGAGCAGGCCCCGGCCCGGGTCGGCGTAGGTGTTGCCGTCGTTGGGGTCCTTATACGTGCGCATGTCGAGCACGAAGACGTCGAGCAGCGGCCCGTACGGCAGCCGCCGGTACAGCGGACCCCGGACCGGAGTGGGCAGCCACTCGTCGAACGCCTGCCGGGCGCGGGCGGCGAGCACGTCGACCCGCTTCTCCGTGTACCGGGGGTCGGTCAGCACCTCGCCCGGGTACCAGTTGTTCGTCACCTCGTGGTCGTCCCACTGGTTGACCTGCGGCACCTCGGCGGCGAACGCGCGCAGGTGCTCGTCGAGCAGGTTGTACGCGTACTGCCCCCGGAACTCCGCGAGGGTCTCGGCGACCTTGCTCTTCTCCGGGGTGACCAGGTTCCGCCAGATCCGCCCGTCGGGCAGCGTCACCGTCTCGGTGAGCGGGCCGTCGGCGTACACGGTGTCGCCGCTGCACAGGAAGAAGTCCGGCCGGGTGGCCCGCATGGCGGCGAAGATCGACATGCCGCCGAAGTCCGGCGCGATGCCCCAGCCCTGCCCGGCGATGTCGCCGCTCCACACGAACCGCACGTCGCGCCGCTGACGCCGGCCCGGGGCGGTGCTCAGCGACCCGGTCAGCGGCTCGCTGAGCAGGCCCGGCCGGTCCAGGCTCTCGACCCGGACCCGGTAGTACAGGCGGTCCCCGGCGGGCAGCCCGCGCAGCCGGACCTTGCCGGTGAAGTCGCGGGTCGGGTCCAGCACCGGCCCGCGCAGCCGCCGGGCCCCGCGCAGGTCCGGGCGGCGGCTCACCTCCACGAACATCCGGCCCGGCCGGTCGGCCCGGGTCCACACCACCGCCGACTCGGCGGACACGTCACCACTCTGCACCCCGTGGGTCAGCACGGGACGCCCGGCCGGCCGCCAGGCCGGCGCGCCAGGACCGCCGGCGGCGGACCCGCCGGCGCCGCCGAGGAGAGCGCCCCCGGCGACTCCGGCACCCGCCGCCAGGCCGGCGCGCAGCAGCGTACGTCGATCAAGCTCGGTCATCGTTCCTCCCGGATCGGGGACTGACCCCGTCGGTCTACCGGGCCGACATGACCGGCGATCGCGACCCGGGTGGCCGGATCGGGAACGTGGCATGACCGCCGTCACAGCGCCGAACGGTCACGCCGTCCGCTGCCGTCCCGTCGGATCGGTGTCCGAGACCGACAGGGAGGATGTCATGCAGCGGATCAACGCGGCCGAGGTGGCGCCGGAGGCGTACCACGCGGTGCTGGGGTTGGAGAAGTACGTCCGGGCGAACGTCGAGCACACCGTCCTGGGGCTGGTGAAGCTCCGGGCGTCGATCCTGAACGGCTGCGCGTTCTGCGTCGACATGCACAGCCGGGACGCGCTCGCCACCGGCGAGTCGAGCCGGCGGCTGTTCGCGGTCGCCGCCTGGCGGGAGGCGCCGTTCTTCGACGAGCGGGAGCGCACCGCCCTGGCGCTCACCGACGCGGTCACCCGGCTCGGTCAGCACGGGGTGCCCGACGACGTCTGGGACGCGGCGGCGAAGGTGTGGTCGGAGAAGGAGCTCGCCGACCTGGTGATGGCGATCGCGACGATCAACGTCTGGAACCGGATCGCGGTGACCACCCGGACCCAGCCGCCGCTGGAGGTCTGAGCGGCACGGACGGCGGCCGGTGAGCTCGGAGCGCACCGGCCGCCGCCGTCAGGTCTGCCTCAGGCCAGCTCGGGGAACCAGAGCGCGATCTCCCGCTTGGCGCTGTCGACCGAGTCGGACGCGTGCACCAGGTTCTCCCGGTTCGACAGGGACAGGTCGCCCCGGACGGTGCCGGCGACGGCCCGGCGGCCGTCGGTGGCGCCGATCATGCCGCGCACCACGTCGATGACCTGGTCGCCGGAGAGCACGAGCGCCACCAGCGGTCCGTCGGTCATGAAGGCCTTCAGCGGCGGGTAGAACGGCTTGTCGACGTGCTCGGCGTAGTGCTGGTCGGCGAAGTCGCCGTCCATCGTCCGCTGCACCAGTGCGTCGATCCGCAGCCCCTTGCGCTCGAAGCGGGAGATGATCTCGCCGACCAGCCCACGACGGACCGCGTCGGGCTTGATCAGTACGAGCGTGCGTTCGTCCGGGCTGCTGCTGGACACGCTGTTTCCTCCTGTACGCGGAAGGCGGTCGGGCTGGGTAACGTCAGCGTAGCGACCCGGTCCCGGTGCCGGTGCGGCGGCCGGACCTTCCCCCGGCGGCCGACCCGGCCTAGCCTGGCCCTTACCCCCGGGAGGTCCACAGTGGCGAATGGCGGTAGCCGACCCATCGCGCCGGTCCGCAAGCTGGTCGGCGCGGTGCTGGGCACGGTGGCCACCTTCGTGATCCTGTTCGGCCTGGGCATGACCAGCTGGTCGATCGTGGCGCTCGGCGGTGCGCTCCTGGTCCTGGCCATCGCGCTGGCCACCGTCCGGGCCGGTGGGCGCACCTGGGTCGTCGGCGAGGGCACGGTGCACACCGTCTCCGAGCCACCCACCCAGTACGCGTTCGGCCGCTGCGAGCTGCAGCTCGTCATCGACGCGCCGGGGCTGCCGCCGCGGTCGAAGAAGATCATCGAGCCACGGGTGCCGGTCGCCAAGTGGCCGGCGCCCGGCCAGGCCCTGCCGATCCGGGTCGCCCTCGACGACCAGCGGCACGTCCGGGTCCTGTGGGACGACGTGCCGACCCACGCCGAGACCGCGGCGGGCGTCGCGGACCTGCCCCCCGAGTTCGGGGGCCCGGAGCCGGTGGAGGAGGTGCTCATCCAGCAGGAGGCGCCGCCGTGGGCCGGCCGCGCGCCGGAGGACGACTTCCGCGACCCGTACGGCGACCCGTACGGCGACCCGGTCGCGCCGCCCACCGAGCGGGAGACGGTCGTCGTGCGCCAGGTTCCCGGCGGGCCGAAGGTGCTGGACGGAGAGCTGGTCGAGGCGCCCACCGGTGACCTCCCGCGCCGGGCGACCCCGAGCCCGCGTCCCCCGGCCGACGAACGGCTCGAACCGCCGGTCGGGGTCCCGTACTCGCCGCCCGCCGACGCCACCGGCGACCCGTACCCGGCCGACTCCGTCGGCGACCCGTACCCGCCGGAGCCGCCGCCGGCCCGCACGTTCCGGGTGCCGGCCCCGGCGGACCCGCTGGACCCGCTCGACCTGCCCCTGGACGACCCCGCACCGCCCTTCGCCGCCGGGGAAGCGGTGACGCCGGAGGACCTCGACGAGGCGATCTTCGGCGAGCCGGCCGGCGATGACCCCCCGATCGCCGGCGTCGGGCTCACCCTGCTGGTCACCGATCTGTCGCGGTCACTCGCCTTCTACCGGGACCTCGGGTTCACCGAGGTCGACCGGGGCGCCGGCAACGCGGTGCTCGCCTCGGGGCCGACCCGGCTGGTGTTGCGGCAGGTCACCGAGGCGGCCCCGGTCCGGAGCCGGCAGGTGCACGTCAACCTGGAGGTCGACGACATCGAGGCGGCGTACGCGCGGCTTCGGGAGTCCGGGGTGCGCTTCACGTACGCGCCGCGGGTCGTCAACCGGGGCTCGAAGCTGGAGGTCTGGGCGGCCGCCTTCCGCGACCCCGACGGGCACGGCATCGCGCTGACCCAGTGGCGGGAGCGCGCCGACGCCTGACCGGTCGCGTCAGCCGAGGATGACCCGGCGCACGTGCAGGGCGTACGCCCACACCAGCGCGAAGATGACCCCGAGCGCCAGCAGCGACCAGTGCAGCAGGCCGGCGAGCATGAGGGCACCCTGGAGGGCGGTGCCGGCGTGCCACGCCCACGGGCGGCGCATCAGCCCGGCCAGCAGCACCGCGAGCACCGCCAGCGCCACCACGGCGGCGACGGCGCTGCCGCTCAGCCCTCCGCCGACCACCCGGATCGGCTGGATGGCAAGCACCAGCACGAGAGCCTCCAGGCTCAGGACCCCGGCGCCGAGCCCGCGTACCGCCCGTTCCGGGTTGCGCAGGCCGGACCGGCGCGGGGCCGGATCCCGCTGCCCGGGCGACCCGCCCGGCTGCTGCGGGGCGCTCATCGCTTGAGCAGCCGGCGGGCGTCGGCCACGGTCACCACCGACCCGGTCACCAGCACGCCGACACCGGCCAGCTCGCCCGGGACGTCCTCCTCGGCCAGCGCGACCGCCGCCTCGATGGCGTCCGGCATCTCCTCGGCCACCTCGACCCGGTCCGGCCCGAACACCTCCGCGGCGAGCGCCGCCAGCTCCCGGGCCGGCATCGCCCGCGGCGAGCTGTTGCGGGTCACCACCACCTGGTCGACGACCGGCTCCAGCAGCTCCAGCAGGCTGGCCGCGTCCTTGTCGCCGAGGACGCCGAGCACGGCGACCAGCTTGCTGAACGCGAACTCCTCCTGGAGCGCGGTGACCGTGGCGGCCATGCCCTGCGGGTTGTGCGCGCCGTCGAGCAGGATGGTCGGCGCGCTGCGCACCCGCTCCAGCCGCCCCGGCGAGCTGGCCGTGGCGAAGCCCTCCCGGACCGTCTCGACGTCCAACTGACGCCGGGCGCCGGCACCGAGGAACGCCTCCACCGCCGCGAGCGCCACCGCCGCGTTCTGCGCCTGGTGCGCCCCGTGCAGCGGTACGAAGACCTCCTCGTACACCCCGCCCAGCCCCTGCAGGGTGAGCACCTGCCCGCCGACGGCGACCGCTCGGCGCAGCACCCCGAACTCGGAGCCCTCCCGGGCGATCGTCGCGCCGACCTCGGCGCACCGCTCGAGGATCGGCCGGGCGGCGGCCTCCTCCTGCGCGGCGGAGATGACGGTCGCGCCCTTGTGGATGATGCCCGCCTTGTGCAGCGCGATGTCCTCGATCGTGTCGCCGAGCCACTCGGTGTGGTCGAGCCCGATCGGGGTCAGCACGGCGACGCCGGCCTGCAGCACGTTCGTCGAGTCCTCCGCGCCGCCGAGCCCCACCTCGACCACCGCGACGTCGACCGGGGCGTCGGCGAACGTCGCGAACGCCAGCGCCGTGGTCATGTCGAAGTACGTCAGGGGCTCCGCCGACCGCTCGTCCACGAGCCGGGCCAGCGGCGCGACCTCCCGGTACGTGGCGACGAACCGCTCCTCGCCGACCGGCTCGCCGTCCAGGCTGATCCGCTCCCGGACGGTCTCCAGGTGCGGGCTGGTGTAGCGCCCGGTGTGCAGCCCGAAGGCCCGCAGCAGCGAGTCGATCATGCGCGCCGTCGAGGTCTTGCCGTTGGTGCCGGTGAGGTGGATCGCCGGGTACGCCCGCTGCGGGCTGCCGAGCAGGTCCAGCAGAGACTCGATTCGGTCCAGTTCGAAGACCATGCGGGTGAACCCGCGGCCGGCGAGCTCGGCCTCGACGGCAGCGAAGTCGGTGCGGTCGGTCACGAGGGCAGTGCCTCCAGAGCGGCGTCGATCCGGGCCAGGTCGGCCTCGGCGGTGGCGAGCCGGTCGCGGATCTTCTGGACCACCGGCTCGGGGGCCTTGCCGACGAACGCCGGGTTGTCGAGCTTAGCCCGGGCCTGCGCGGCCTCCTTCTCGGCGGCGGCGCGGTCCTTGCTCAGCCGTGCCCGCTCGGCGGCCACGTCGATCGAGCCCCGGGTGTCCAGGGCGACGCGCACCTCGCCCGGCACGGTAAGGGTGGCGCTGGCCTGGAAGTCCGCGCCCGCCTCGTCGAGGCGGACCAGCGAGCGGATCAGCGGCTCGTGCGTGGCGATGCCGGCACCGGCCAGCCCGTCCAGCCGGGCGACGACCCGCTGCGTCGGACGCAGCCCCTGATCGGAGCGGAACCGCCGAATCTCGGTGACGACCCGCTGGAGGGTGGCGATCTCCGCCTCGGCGGCGTCGTCGACGAGCGCCCGGTCCGCCACCGGCCAGGCGGCCGTCAGGACCGTCCCGCCGCCGGTCAACGCGACCCACAACTCCTCGGTGACGAACGGGATCACCGGGTGCAGCAACCGCAGCAACTGGTCGAGCACGTGCCCGAGGACCCGCCGGGTGGCGTCGGCGGCCGGACCACCGGCGGCCAGCACCGGCTTGGTCAGCTCCACGTACCAGTCGCAGACGTCGTCCCACGCGAAGTGGTACAGCAGGTCGCACACCTTCGCGAACTCGTACGCCTCGAACTGCTCGTCCACCTCGGCGGTGACGTGCGCGAGCCGGGACAGGATCCACCGGTCGACGGTCGACAGCTCGCCCGCCGTCGGCAGCGGACCCTCGGTGTGCGCGCCGTTCAGCAGCGCGAACCGGGTGGCGTTCCACAGCTTGTTGCAGAAGTTGCGGGAGCCCTGGCACCACTCCTCGCTGACCGGCACGTCCCCGCCGGGGTTCGCGCCCCGGGCCAGCGTGAACCGGGTGGCATCGGCACCGAAGCGGTCGATCCAGTCCAGCGGGTCGACGACGTTGCCGAACGACTTCGACATCTTCTTGCCGTGCTCGTCGCGCACCATGCCGTGCAACGCGACCACGTCGAAGGGCTGCCGGCCGTCCATCGCGTACAGGCCGAACATCATCATCCGGGCGACCCAGAAGAAGAGAATGTCGTACCCGGTGACGAGGACGCTCGTCGGGTAGAACTTCGCCAGGTCCGGGGTCTGCTCGGGCCAGCCCAGGGTGGAGAACGGCCACAGTCCGCTGGAGAACCAGGTGTCCAGCACGTCCTCGTCCTGACGCCAGCCCTCGCCGGTCGGCGGCGCCTCGTCCGGCCCGACGCAGACGACCTCGCCGTCCGGGCCGTACCAGACGGGGATGCGGTGCCCCCACCAGAGCTGGCGGGAGATGCACCAGTCGTGCATGTTGTCGACCCAGGCGAAGTAGCGCTTTGCCAGTTCCGCCGGCTCGATCTTCACCCGCCCGTCGCGGACCGCGTCACCGGCGGCCTTCGCCAGCGGCGAGGTGTTGACGAACCACTGCAGCGACAGCCGCGGCTCCACCGTGGTGCGGCACCGCGAGCAGTGGCCCACCGCGTGCACGTACGGCCGCTTCTCCGCCACGATCCGGCCCTGCTCGCGAAGCGCCGCGACGATGGCCGGTCGCGCCTCGAACCGGTCCAGGCCCTGGAACGGACCGTGCGCGGTGATGACACCCCGCTCGTCCATGATCGTGAGCGAGGGCAGGCTGTGTCGCTGGCCGATCTCGAAGTCGTTCGGGTCGTGCGCCGGTGTCACCTTCACCATGCCGGTGCCGAACGCCGGGTCGACGTGCTCGTCACCCACGATCGGGATCCGGCGGCCGGTCAGCGGCAGCTCGACCTCGGTGCCGATGAGGTGCCGGTACCGCTCGTCGTCCGGGTGCACCGCCACCGCGGTGTCGCCCAGCATCGTTTCCGCGCGGGTGGTCGCCACCACCACCTCGTCGCTGTACCGGATCGAGATCAGCTCGCCGTCGTCGTCGCTGTGCTCCACCTCGATGTCGGAGAGCGCGGTCAGGCAGCGCGGGCACCAGTTGATGATGCGCTCGGCCCGGTAGATCAGGCCGTCGTCGTACAGCTTCTTGAACATGGTCTGGACGGCGCGCGACAGGCCCTCGTCCATGGTGAAGCGCTCGCGGTCCCAGTCGACGGAGTCGCCCAGCCGGCGCATCTGGCCGAGGATCGCGCCGCCCGAGGTGGCCTTCCACTGCCAGACCCGCTCGACGAACGCCTCCCGGCCCAGGTCGTGCCGGGACAGGCCCTGCCCGGCGAGCTGGCGCTCCACGACGTTCTGGGTGGCGATGCCGGCGTGGTCCATGCCGGGCAGCCACAGGGCCTCGTAGCCCTGCATCCGCTTACGCCGGATCAGCGCGTCCTGCACGGTGTGGTCCAGGGCGTGGCCCATGTGCAGGGAGCCGGTGACGTTCGGCGGCGGGATGACGATCGTGAACGGGGGCTTGTCGCTCTGCGCCGACGCGCGGAAGTGGCCGGCGGCTACCCACTGCTCGTACCGTCGCTGCTCTACCTCACCGGGCTGGTACTGGCCGGCAAGGGTCGGGGCGTCGGGGCGGTGGGCATCCAGTCTCTCGGTCACCCTGAAAGTCTACGGAGAGCTTCGGCGGACCCGACGTGCGCCACCTGTGCTTCGCGTACGGTGTCGGCTATGTCCGACGCACACCTCACCGAGCGCCCCGTCGACGACGCCCCCGACCCGGTCGACCTGACCGACGAGCCGATCCGGCTGGGCAGCGGGGACCCGGAGACGACGCCCGGGCGGCAGGCCGCCCGGTCCCGCCGCCGGCGGGTGGCGTGGCTGCTCGCGGCGGCCGTGGGGCTCGCCGGCGTCGGCGCTTTCGGCGTCGCCGGCTGGCGCGTCGTGCAGCAGAAGGACGCGGAGATCTCCTCCCCGGACCGGGTGGCCGGGTTGACCCGCGACGACAGCGAACGGGCCCGCAGCACCGCCGACTACCTGCGCAGCGGCTTCGCGGCCGACATCGAGCTGGACAGCAGCTTCGGCACCGTCTACCGGGATCCGGCGAACGAGCGCCGCTCGGTGCTCATCTTCGGCGGCACCACCCTGCTCTGGCAGCCGGAGCGTGACCTGGACAGCCTGTTCGAGCTGATGGGCGACGAGACCGGGAAGGTCACCGGTGTGCGCGAGTTCCCGGCTGGCCGGTTCGGTGGTGTGCTGAAGTGCGGAACGACCAGCGGTGAGGGCGGGGACTTCGCGGTGTGCGGCTGGGCGGATCACGGCAGCGCCGTCATGGCGATGTTCCCGGACCGTTCGGTGGACGAGGCGGGCGGCCTGCTGCGCGACATGCGCGAGCAGATGCAGACCCGCGGCTGACTCTCGCCGGTCGCCGCATCCTTCTGTCGTGAGCAACTTCGGGGAAGGTGTCCCCTCGGGTGTGGGGTGAGGCAGCATCTTCCCCGAAACTGCGTGCATTCTGCGCGGGAGGTGGTGTTGTGGGTGGCTTTCGGGGTGGAAACGCGTTCAGGGCCACCCTCATGGGTGGCCCTGAACGGGAAGGTTGTCCGGCGGTGTCCTACTCTCCCACACCCTCCCGGGTGCAGTACCATCGGCGCTGGAGGGCTTAGCTTCCGGGTTCGGAATGTTACCGGGCGTTTCCCCTCCGCCATGACCGCCGTAACTCTATCGACATGTCAAACAACACGATCTCGGGTGTTGTTCGTTTGTCTAGAGTTGCACAGTGGACGCGTAGCAGCTTTGTAGGTCAAGTCCTCGGCCTATTAGTACCGGTCAACTGAACCCGTTACCGGGCTTACATTTCCGGCCTATCAACCCAGTCGTCTAGCTGGGGGCCTTAC
>NZ_JBEORU010000030.1:0-93473 GCF_040302465.1 Micromonospora sp. NPDC126480 | reverse complement strand
GGCCTTCACCTCTTCGCCGTGTGACGGGTGCGGCACGCCGACTACGGCCACCAGGCTTACGTCGGGGTGGGTCATCATGATCTCTTCGACCTCCCTCGGTGGGCGGCGTGGGGCCGCCGGCGGGTGGGGCCGCCGGCGCGCCGGGACGCGGCGGTACGGCGGCGCCCCGCACCGGCCCGGTGTCCGGCCCCGCGTGCGGTGGCACGTCCGGGCGGAACGGCCGGGTGCCGCCACCCGGACGGAGGTCGCCGGTGCCGCCCGCGGCAGCGGCCGACGGACGTGGCCGCTCGGCGGCCGGCCCGGCCGGCGGGTGCGGTCGCCCGGACTCACCCGCTCCGGGTACCGGGCCGGGCGGACGGACGGCAGCCGGCCCGGCGGAGGTGTCGGCCGGGCGGGCGCGACCGGCCCGCCGGCCGGTGCCGGTCGGATCGGGCCCGGGGCGGGCGGCGTCGGTGGGCGTCCGGCCGGCCGGCGGGGCGCTTCGCGGGGTCATCGGCGAGCCGGGCGGGGTCGCCGGAGAGTTCAGGGTGCGCAGCGCGGGATCGGTGTGGTGCGGCGTGCGGCCGGCCTGCCGGAGCCAGTCGGCCGGGCGCTCCGGCCGGGCCCGGCGGCCGTCGCCGGCCGGCTGGCCGGCCCCCTCGGCGCGGGCACCCGGGTTCGCCGGCTCACCGCCCGCCGCGCGGGAGACCTGGCCGGCGGCGTCGTCGGGGGCCGCCCGCCGTCCGAGCGGCGTGGCGGGGTTCCCGTCCGGGGCCGCCCGCCGGCCACGCGGCACAGCCGGGTCCTCGTCCGGGGCCGCCCGCCGACCACGCGGCACAGCGGGGTCCTCGTCCGGCACGCTCCGCCGGCCACGCGGCACAGCGGCGTCCTCGTCCGGCACGCTCCGCCGGCCACGTACGGCCCGACCATCGGCGGGTGTTGCCGGGCGCGGTGGCGGAGCAGATCCGCCGTCCGGCGGGGCCAGGCCCGGCACCGGCGGCGCGTTGCCGCTGCGGGGCACCACCGGCTCGTCGGCGGCCGGTCGGTGGCCGGGCGCCGGTCCACGGTCGCGCTGCCGACCACGACCGCCCGCCTCGGGCAGTTCCCCGGACCCGTCGCCGGGGTGCCGGCCGAAGCCGGCGTTGACGCCTGCCGGCCCGGAGTGGACCGAGCCCGGGCGCGCCGCCGGGTCGGCGGCGGGCGGCTGCGCCGGCCCGGGACGGGGCAGCCGGGCCCGGGCCGCCGAGCCGGTCAGGTCGCCGGACCGGTACCCGTCGGCCGGGTCGACACCGCGGGCCTCCGGACGGCGGGCGACCGGCGGGCCGGGAACCTGCGGCACGACCGGTGAGCCGGGGGGGCCGGGCGGCGCCGGCGGTGGGCCGACCCGGGGGCCCGGGCCGGGGGCGGCACCACGGCCACCGGACCGGCCGGGGGCGGCGCCGGGTTGGGCGTGCGGAGCCGGCGCCTGCGGGCCGGGCTGGGCGTGCTGCCCGACCGGCGGGCTGCCGGGCTGGGGGTGCTGGCCGGGGGGCGGACCGCCGGGCGCACCGCGGCGTGGTCCGGGTGCCGGCGGCGGGCCGGCCGGCGGCTGGGACCGTGGTGGCGGGGCGGCCGGGGTGCCCGGCCCGGAGACCGGCCGCGGCCGGTCGGGCCCGCCCTGCGGCCAGCCGGGCGGCCGGCGTCCCGCCTCGGTGGACGGACCGGAGCGCGGGCCGGCCGGAGGGACGTCACCCCGGGGCGCCGGGCCGGACGGATCCGGCGACCCGGGCCACGGCCCCGCCCCCGATCGCGCCCGTGGTGGTTCGGCCTCGCCGCGGCGCACCGGCGGCGTGGCCGCCCGCCCGGTCGAATCGGCGCCGGGCGGCGGCCCGGGATGGCCCGGAGCATCCCCCGGGCCCAACTCCGTACGCTGTGCCTTCGCCGTGCGCAGGTCGTCGATCCAGCCGAACTCCTCGCCGCTGACCGGCTCCGGCTCGGCCTCGGCCCTGCCCCGCCCCCAGCGGCGTCCCTTGGTCCGCCGCTCGTCGGCGCCGTCCTCGGATCGCTCCGGCCCACGCGACTTCACTGGTGACCCTCCTCGGCGGCTTCCGCGCCGCCCTCGTGCGCCCCGCCGTCGCCCGACCCCCCGGTGCGACGGCCGTTGCCTGCCGTGCCGCCGACGCTGGCCGCCACCTGCTGGCGGGTCGCCGGGGCCGCGAGCCCGCGGACGATGCGGCGCAGCAGCGGCAACCGGTCGGCCACGGCCCGCTCGGCACCGTGCTGGCTGGGCCGGTAGTAGTCGATGCCGACGAGGTCGTCGGGCACGTACTGCTGCGTGACGACGCCGCGCTGGTCGTCGTGCGGGTAGCGGTACCCGGTACCGTGACCGAGCCCCTTCGCGCCGGCGTAGTGCGCGTCGCGCAGCCCGCGTGGAACCGGCCCGCCCCGACCGGCCCGGACGTCGGCGAGGGCGGCCCCGATGGCGGCCGTCGCCGAGTTGGACTTGGCCGCCGTCGCCAGGTGGATGACCGCCTGGGCGAGGTTGAGCTGGGCCTCCGGCAGGCCCACGTACTCCACCGCGTGGGCGGCGGCGGTGGCCACGCCGAGCGCGCCGGGGTCGGCCATGCCGACGTCCTCGCTGGCGAAGATCACCAGCCGCCGGGCGATGAACCGGGCGTCCTCACCGGCGACCAGCATGCGGGCCAGCCAGTGCAGCGCCGCGTCCACGTCGGAACCGCGCATGCTCTTGATGAACGCGCTGACCACGTCGTAGTGGGCATCGCCCGCGCGGTCGTAGCGCACCGCGGCCGTGTCCACCGCCTGCTCGGCGGTGGCGAGGTCGATCCGGTCGGCGCCGACGGCGGTGGCCGAGGCGGCGGCGGCCTCCAGCGCGGTGAGCGCCTTGCGGACGTCCCCGGCGGCGAGCCGGACGAGGTGCTCCTCGGCATCGGCGTCGAGGGTGGGCGTGCCGCGCAGGCCCCGCTCGTCAGCGACCGCCCGGCGGAGCAGGTCCCGCACCGCGGCGTCGTCGAGCGGCTGCAGGGTGAGCAGCACGCACCGCGACAGCAGCGGCGAGATGACCGAGAAGTACGGGTTCTCGGTCGTCGCCGCCAGCAGCGTGACCGTCCGGTCCTCGACGGCGGCGAGCAGCGAGTCCTGCTGGGTCTTGCTGAAGCGGTGCACCTCGTCGATGAAGAGCACGGTCTGCGGGCCGCCGGCGCGGCGCTGCCGGCGGGCGGTCTCGATGACGGCGCGGACGTCCTTGACGCCGGCGTTCAGCGCCGACATCGCCACGAAACGGCGGTCGGTGGCCCGGGCCACCAGGTGCGCGATTGTGGTCTTGCCGCTGCCCGGGGGGCCCCAGAGGATCACCGACATCGGCGCGGCGCCGGAGACCAGTTGGCGCAACGGGGCGCCGGGGGCGAGGAGGTGGTCCTGCCCGACCAGCTCGTCGAGGCTGGTCGGGCGCATCCGGACGGCCAGGGGCGAATCCTCCCCTACCGCCGGGAAGCCGTCCACGCCGACCAGACCCGCGGGCGCGGACGGCGCGGCGGCGGGCTCTCCGAGGGAGAAGAGGGCGTCGGACTCCATCACGGGAACAGTACCGGGCCCGGCCGGTGGCGCCGGAATCAGCGCCGCCGGACGGGCCCGGTGTGATCCGTTCCGGTCAGCCCCGGCCGGGCCGCCGGCCGTAGTACCAGCGGCCCCGGCCGCCGCCGCCCGGGCCGCTGCCGACACCGGCCAGGTAGAGGGCGAGCAGGAACAGCCCGATGAGCACGAGGGTGTTCCAGTTGAACAGGTCGGGCGCCCCGAAGTTCGTGTCGAACAGGTCGATCAGCAGGGCGAGGCCGAAGACGATGGCCGCGAGAATGGCGAGCATGTCGTTCCTCCGGTAGGGGGGTCCCAGTAGGTCGGCGCGGGATGTACCCAATCGGTCCGTCCGTCAATCTCCACCCTGGAAGGACCGGTCCGCCGCGGGCCGCACCGCCGCCGAGGTTCTAGGCTGGTGTCATGATCATCGCGGACGAGGCCCTGGTGGGGCGGGATGTGATCCTCGCGGCGGCCGGTCACCACCCGTACGCGCGGCACGCGCTGTGGCAGGACACGACGCCGCGCGGCTGGCGGCGCGACGGCACTGTCGGCTGGCTGCTCCCCGCCCAGCAGGGACCGGCCGGCGGCGCCCTGGGCACGCCCGGGCCGGCCGTCGACGTCTTCGCCGTTCTCGTCGCGGGCGGCGCGCTCGCCCCGGGGCAGTGGCTGCACCTGCCCCGCCTCGACGCGGAGCTGCTCGCCGGCCGGCTGGCCGTCGCGCGGCACGACGAGTGGGACTTCCTGTGGACCACCGCGCCGCCGCCTCGACAGCCGGAGGAGGAGCGGGTGGTACGCCTCGCCGAGGCCGACCACCCCGCCCTCAGCGCCCTGATCGACGCGGCGTTCCCGACCACCACCTCCCGCCCGGGCGACCCGCGGATCGTCGGGTGGTACGGCATCCGCGACGGCGACCGGATCGTCGCCTGCGGGGCGGACCGCAGCCGCGGCGACATCGGCTTCCTCGCCGGCCTGACCGTCGCGCCCGACCGGCGGGGGCGCGGCCTGGGCGCCGCGCTCACCGCCGGGATGACCCGGGCCCTGCTCGCGCGGCACGACACCGTGGCGCTCGGCGTCTACACCGACAACGTCGGCGCGATCCGGCTCTACCGCCGGCTCGGCTACACCGGCACCCTCCCCCGCAGCTCCATCCACCTGGCGTGAAAGGAAGGGCCCCCTGTTAACGCCTGCGGTAGAGGAGGGGTCCCCTGTTAACGCGGCCGCCCCGGGGCCGCCGCGCCGGCCGTCGGCTCGCCGTCGCGCTGGGGCGGCACGCTCCCGGACCGCGGGGCGGGCACAGCGCCGGCCGGCGGGGCGGGCACCGGCGGGCCGGATCCCACCGATCGGTCACCGCGCCCCGAGCGCCAGGCGGGCAGGTACAGCGGGGCGGCGACGGCGAGCACGACCGCGCCGGCCAGCATCGCGGTGCTCACACCGGCCCGGTCCGCGATCGCGCCCAGCACGATCCCGCCCAGCGCGGCGGCGGGCATCGCCACCATCGAGTTCAACGACACCACGCTGGTCCGGTACGGCCCGTCGACCTGTCGGTGCACCAGGCCCATGTGCAGCGGGTTCGACGCGCCGTGCACGGCGTAGCAGGCGACGTACGCGACCAGCACGCCGACCGGACCGGCCAGCAGACCCATCCCGACCACCGTGGCGCCCTGCACGATCCGCAGCAGCGCGGCACCGGGCGCGGCGCCGATCCAGCGGATGAGCAGCGGCGTCAGGGCCGCCCCGCCGGCCGACGCGAGCCAGGCGACCGTGCTGACCGGGCCGAGCACGGCAGCCGCCCGGTCGGCGTCGCCGATCACCTCGGCGAGGCGGACCGGCAGCAGGTTCTCGAAGGTGACCATGCCGAAGCCCCAGAACAGCTCGACCGCCACCAGGGCGAGCAGTACCCGGGACCGGCGCAACAGCCCGACTGCCTGGCCGATCATCCGGGGCGCCTGGGCCACCGACGCGCGCAACGCGACCGCCCCGGCGGCCGGGCGGGTCTCCCGCAGCAGCGCCAGCAGCGCGACCAGGGCCACCAGGTGCAGCCCGATGGCGACCACCACCGGAGAGGTGAGCGCACTGACCGGCCCGAGCGGGCCGAGCGCGACGAGGCCGCCGCTGAGCAGCGCCCCGGCGGCGATCGACACGCCGAGCACGGTGCCGCCGTGGCCCAGCCCCTTCTCGTACTCCGCGTCGGGGTCGGCGGCGAGGGTCGTGTCGACGTACCAGGACTCGAGCGGGCCGCTGTCGAGCGCCCGGTACACACCCTGGAGCGCCCAGACGGCCATCAGCAGGGCGAACGAGTCCGCGACGACGAGCAGCACCCCGGAGGCCAGGTTGACAAGCGAGGCGAGCACCAGGACGGGCTTGCGGCCCAGCGCGTCGGCGAGCCCGGCGGTCGGCAGTTCCAGGGCGAGGACGACGAAGCCCTGGGCCGCCGCGGCCAGGCCGATCTGGGTGAGCGTGAGGCCCCGTTCCTGCATGAGCAGGATGATCACCGGAATCAGCAGGCCGACCGGCAGCCAGCGCAGGCCGTGCAGGACGAGGTAGCGGACGTGGACCTGGCGGACGGTCAGCGCATTCATCACTTTCCCTTCAGCATCGGGTACGCGGCGACGAAGACGGCGATCTGCTCGGCACCCGGCTCAGTCGGGTCGGCCTCGTCGCGGTATCGCTCCAGGACCTGCCACAGCTCCGCCTCGAGGGCCTGGAGTCGAGCGGCCGGGATGGTCAGGAAGATGTCGCCCATGCCGAAGGCATCCCGCCAGGCGGGCGACCACTGGTCCTGCGCCGCGAACCACCGCTCGGCGTGCTCGGCCAGCAGGCGAACCTGGGTGCCCTGAATCCATTCGATGGCGGCCCGGGCGTCCGGGTCGTCGTCGAAGTCGGTGGGCTCGAAGTTGGTGACATCGTGCGCGGCCCGCCACCAGCGCTGCCGGCCGTGGCCCCGGTCGGGATCCTCCACGACCAGCCCCACCTCGGCTAGCTGGCGTAGGTGGTAGCTTGTCGCGCCGCTGTTCGTGTCGAGCAGCTCGGCCAGGGTGGTGGCGGTGGCCGCCCCGTGCACCCGCAGGGCGCCGAGCAGCCGGATCCGCAGCGGGTGCGCCAGCACCCGGACCTGCCGGTGATCGATCCGGACCACCCGGGGCGCCTTCCGGGCGACCCGGTTGTCGTCAGCCATGGATGCAGAATATCTGTGCACAATTTCCGTGCACAAGTTCTTTGCACAGCAATTGTGCAGAGAAGGGGAGACCCGGGAGGGGGACCGTCAGCCGGCCAGAAGCTCGCTGATGCCGCGCAGGCGGGTACGCAGTAGCTCGGCCGCCCGGCTGGAGTCGAGGCGTACCTCGGTGGGGCGGTGCAGCCCGGCGCCGACGCTCGTGCCGGTCTTCAGGCCCGCCGGGTCCAGGCCGAGCCTCGCGGCCACCAGCAGCCCCATCTCGGCACGGCTCACCGCCTCGGGACCGGCGACGTTCAACGGACCGGCGACCTCGGAGCGGGTCAGCTCGAGTACGGCGGCGGCCAGGTCGCGCACGTCGACCGGGCAGCGCAGCTCGTCGGTGAACAGGGTCGCCCGCCCCGCCAGGGCGTCGAGGCAGAGCTGGATCTGCTTGCTCCCCTCCCCCACGATCAGCGAGGTCCGCACCAGCACGGCGGCGGGGTCGATCGCGCGGACCGCCGTCTCGGCCGCCGCCTTCGCCGCGCCGTACGGGAAGACCGGCGTCGGCGGCTCGTCGTCGCGGTACGGCGTCGGGCGCCCGGCGTGCAGCGCGTCGCTGGACAGGTGCACCAGCCGCGCACCCACCTCGGCGGCCGCGTACGCGACATGGGCCGCTCCGTCGGCGGTGACCGACCAGTCGTCGTACCGGTAGGGAGTGGCGATCACGGCGTCGGGGCGTACCTCCGCCAGGAGCGCGCGCACGGCGGACCGGTCGGTGACGTCGAGCCAGCGCGCCGCGACCCCCGGCACGGCGACGGCCCCGGCGTGGTACGTCCCCACCACGCGCTCACCGGCCGTCACCGCCTGCCGGCACACCTCACCACCGAGAAACCCGCTGGCCCCGACCACGAGCAGCCGCATCCCGCCCTCCTCACGTCGATCATGAGGTTAGCGGCAGTGTCGGTGAACGACAGCGCCGCCAAGCTCATGATCGACGCGTGCGGGCCCGCGGGGCCAGGTCAGGTGGGGTCGGCTACCGGGGCGGCGGGACCGGCGGTCCCGGTGTGGGCCGTCGCGGGCGGCTTCGGCTTGGCGTCGATGCCGGCCTCGGCGCGCTGCTGCCCGGTGATCGGGGTGGGCGCGCCGGTCAGCGGGTCGAAGCCACCGCGTGTCTTGGGGAACGCGATGACCTCGCGGATCGAGTCGGCGCCGGCCAGCAGCATGCACACCCGGTCCCAGCCGAACGCGATGCCGCCGTGCGGCGGCGGGCCGTACTTGAAGGCCTCCAGCAGGAAGCCGAACTTGTCCTGCGCCTCCTCGGGCGTGATGCCGAGCAGGTCGAACACCCGCCGCTGCACGTCGCCGCGGTGGATACGGATCGAGCCGCCACCGATCTCGTTGCCGTTGCAGACGATGTCGTACGCGTAGGCCAGCGCCCGGTCGGGCGCCTCCTCGAAGCGGTCCACCCACTCGGCGTTCGGGGAGGTGAACGGGTGGTGCACGGCGGTCCAGCCACCCGCTCCGCCGGCTTCCTGGTCGGAGACCGGCTCGAACATCGGCGCGTCGACCACCCAGCAGAACGCCCACGCGCTCTCGTCGACCAGGTTGGCCCGCTTGGCGATCTCGATCCGGGCCGCCCCGAGCAGCTCCTGGGCCTCCCGCGTGTTCGGGCTGGCGGCGAAGAAGACCGCGTCGCCGGGCTTCGCGCCGACCGCGTCGGCCAGACCGGCCAGGTGCTCCTCGGACAGGTTCTTCGCCACCGGGCCGCGCGCCTCGCCGGTCTCGGCGTCGAGCACCACGTACGCGAGGCCCTTCGCGCCGCGTGCCTTGGCCCAGTCCTGCCAGCCGTCCAGTTCCTTACGGGACTGCGCCGCGCCGCCCGGCATGACGACCGCGCCGACGTAGCCGCCCGCGTCGATCGCGCCGGCGAACACCCGGAACTGGGTGCCGCGCAGGTAGTCGGTCAGCTCGGTCAGCTCGACGCCGTAGCGCAGGTCGGGCTTGTCCGAGCCGTACCGGGCCATCGCGTCGTGCCAGGTGATCCGCGGGATCGGCCGGGCGATCTCGTGGCCGGCCAGCTCCGTCCACAGCGCGGACACGATCGCCTCGCCGAGGTCGATCACGTCGTCCTCGGTGACGAAGGACATCTCGATGTCGAGCTGGGTGAACTCCGGCTGCCGGTCGGCGCGGAAGTCCTCGTCGCGGTAGCAGCGGGCGATCTGGTAGTACCGCTCCATCCCGCCGACCATCAGCAGCTGCTTGAACAGCTGCGGCGACTGGGGCAGCGCGTACCAGGTGCCGGGCTGCAGCCGCACCGGCACCAGGAAGTCGCGGGCGCCCTCGGGCGTCGACCGGGTCAGCGTCGGGGTCTCGATCTCCAGGAAGTCGCGCTCGTGCAGCACCTTGCGGGCGATCTGGTTGGCCCGGGAGCGCAGCCGCATCGCGTGCGCCGGACCGCTGCGGCGCAAGTCCAGGTAGCGGTACCGGAGCCGGACGTCGTCGCCGGCCTCCACCTGGTCGTCCACCGGCAGCGGCAGCGGCGCGGCCTCGGACAGCACCTCCAGCTCGGCGGCGGTCACCTCGACCTCACCGGTGGCGAGGTCCGGGTTCTCGTTGCCCTCCGGCCGCCGGGTCACCTCGCCGGTGACCTGCACGCAGAACTCGTTGCGCAGCGCGTGCGCGTCCTCCTCGCGGAAGACGACCTGGACCACACCGGAGCCGTCGCGCAGGTCGACGAAGATGACACCGCCGTGGTCGCGCCGGCGGGCCACCCAGCCGGCGAGCGTCACCGTGGTGCCGGCGTCCGTCGCGCGCAGGCTGCCGGCGTCATGGGTACGGATCACGACGTGCGTCTCCCTCGTCTGCGGATTGTCTCTGCCCCGGCATTCTGTCAGGGCAGCGGGACGCACGTTCCACGGGTGCAAGGAAGGGCCCCTTCTTAACGCGCGGGTGTTAAGAAGGGGCCCTTCCTTGCCAGCGGGCAGGCCGCCGGAGGAGGAATCCGGCGGCCCGCTCAGTACCTGAGGATCAGTAGACGCTGACGCCGTAGCGGCTCAGCACCTCGGTGACCGGCTGGAAGTAGGTGGTGCCGCCGGTGCTGCAGTTGCCGCTGCCGCCCGAGGTCAGGCCGAGGGCGGTGGAGCCGCTGAACAGCGAGCCGCCGCTGTCGCCCGGCTGGGCGCAGATGTTGGTGCGGATCAGGCCGGAGACCGAGCCCTCGGCGTAGTTCACCGTCGCGTTCAGCGCGGTGACCGAACCGCTGCGCAGGCCGGTGGTGCTGCCGGAGCGCTGCGCCGACTGACCGACGTACGCGTTGGCGGCGCCGGTGATGTCGCGGTAGCTGCCGTTGTAGAGGTATACGTTGCCGGGCTGCGTGGTGGTCTGGTTGCTGTACCGGACGATGCCGTAGTCGTTGCCGGGGAAGCTGGAGCCCGAGCGGGTGCCCAGCAGCGAGGTCTGGGACGAGTTCGAGTACCAGTTCGACGAGATGTTCGTGCAGTGGCCGGCGGTGATGAAGTACTTCACGCCGCTGCTGCTGCGCACGTTGAAGCCGAGCGAGCAGCGCCCGCCGCCACCGGCGTAGATGGCCTGGCCGCCGGAGATCCGGGTGCTGAGCACGCCGGCCTCGGCCTCGATACGCACCGCGCCGTTGCTGCGCGCGGCGGCGGCCTTGACCCGCTCCAGCTTGGCGCCGGTCACCGTGCTGTCGACGGAGACGACGACCTGGTTGGTGGCCGGGTCGACCCACCAGGCGGTGCCGGGGATCTTGGCCGTGCGCTCCAGCTCGGCGGTGGCGCGGTTCAGCTCGGTGGCGCCGCGCTTGACGATCTTCGGGGTGGCGCCGGACGCGGCGACCTGCCGGGCGGCGGCGGCGTCGGTCACGGCGACGACCATCTTGCCGTTGGCGCCGGCGTACGTGCCGGCGGCGCGGTCACCGAGCCGCTCGGCGAGGGTGGCGGCGGCGTCCGGTGACGCGGCGGGAGCGGCCTGGGCCGGGGCGCCCATCAGCGTTCCGGCGACCAGGGTTCCGGCCGCGACGAGGGTGGCGGCGCGGCGGAACGTGGACCTCGTGGGTCGCATGTAACAACCTCCGTGAGAGGGGGACGACGGCCCTGCCGGGGCAGCGAGGACCGCTGGGGCGAACCCGGTCGACCTGGGGGAATCGGCCGAGCTGCACCGAAGTATTCACATACTTAAGATCCTTGGCAAGACCTGGATTCGTCCGAATTCACCCGAGCTTGATCGTCACAGCTGTGCAACACCGTGGACACATACGCGGACGTGCGGCGTCACACTCCGATGAAGGCCGAGCATGATCGACTCGATGCCCGGGGCAGGGCGCCGTCCGGAGCCGGCGGACGCCCCCGATGCCGGCGACGCGGACCGGGTCGCCGTCCGGGTGGCCGGCCGTGGCGCACCCACCACCCGGACGGCAGGCGGGCCGTGGCGTACCCGGCCGAGGCCCGGCTCAGTCGGTGCGGCGGCGGGCCCCCGGGCCCGGCCGCGGCACCACGTCGCGCGGCTCGGCGACCTCGTGGCCGCGCTCGCAGCGCAGCGCCACGCGCACCTCGCCGCCGCAGTCGCGGTGCTCGACGCGCAGCGGCGAGCCCTCCGGGTCGGCGAGATAGCGGTCACCCCAGGCGAGCACGGCGACCAGGACCGGCCACAGGTCTAGGCCCCTGGAGGTCAGGCGGTACTCGTGGCGCAGCCGGCTGCCCGGCTCCCGGTACGGCTCACGGCGCAGCACTCCCTGGGCGACCAGGGTGGCCAGCCGGTTGGTGAGCACCTGCCGCGGGATGCCGGTGCGTACGCGCATGTCGTCGAAGCGCCGGACGCCGTTGAAGACCTCCCGCAGCACGACCAGGGTCCACTTCTCGCCGAGGACCTCCATCGCGCGGGCGATGGTGCAGTTCTCGATCGACCAGTCCAGCGCCGCAGGCCTCATGCCCGCCAGGCTAAGTCTTGTTGACAGACTCAGCAAGCGACTGCGAGGCTGGGTCCATGACGCAGACGCAGCAACGCAGCCGCACGTTCTCCTGGTCGGACCCCGGCCTCAACGCGGCCCAGATCGGCCGGCGCAGTGGCCTCGACCTGCTGCGCGCGATGATCGCCGGCGAGTTGGCCGCCCCGCCGGTCATGCACCTGCTGGACATGAGCCGGATGGAGGCCGAGGAGGGCCGCGTCGCCGTCGAGCTGGTTCCGCAGGAGTTCCACTACAACCCGCTGGGAACCGTCCACGGTGGCGTCATCTCGACCCTGCTGGACACGGCCGCCGCCTGCGCCGTGCACACGACCCTGCCGGCCGGCATCGGTTACACGTCCCTCGACCTGAACGTGAAGTTCCTCCGCCCGGTCACCGTCGACTCCGGCACGCTGCGCTGCGAGGGCACCGTGATGCAGCGTGGCCGCCGCACCGCCCTGGCCGAAGCCCGCCTGACCGACGCCGTCGGCCGCCTGGCAGCCCACGCCACCTCAACCTGCCTCCTGCTCCCCCTCCCCTCCCCCACCTGACCCTCTCCCCCACCCCGTCGATCATGGAGTTGTGGTGCCCCGCAAAGGGTGCGAAAGCGGACAGGGTGCCCACCACAATTCCATGATCGACCGCAGGAACGGCCCCGGGCGCGGCGGTTGGTACAGGGAGCCGGGGACGGGTGCGCCCCGGGGTGGGTGGCGGGTCAGCGGGACTGGCGGGCGCGGCGGGCCTCGCGCTTCTCCTCGAAGCGGGACGCGGCGCGCTCCAGGTCGTCGAGGTGCGCGGCGATCTGCTCGCGGGCGGCCTCGCCGTCGGCGTCCAGGCCGGTCACGTTCATGACGTCCCACTGACGAAGCACCGGCATCACCACCTCGTCCCGATGCTGGCGCAGGTCGTAGATCCCGGCGAGGGCGATCGCCACCGACTTGCGGACGAACCCCTCGATACCGCTGCCGGGCATCTGGAAGTCGGCCAGCACGTCGGCCACGGCCCGCATCGTCTGGCCGGGCGCCAGCTCGAAGGCCGCGCCGAGCAGGTTGCGGTAGAAGATCATGTGCAGGTTCTCGTCGGCGGCGATCCGGGCGAGCAGCGCCTCGCACACCGGGTCGCCGGTGGCCCGGCCGGTGTTGCGGTGCGCGATCCGGGTGGCGAGCTCCTGGAACGACACGTACGCGAGCGAGTGCAGCATCTCCTCGTCGTGCGCGTTGTGGAAGCCGGCCGACATGTGCACCATCCGGGCCCGCTCCAGGGCCACCGGATCCACCGCGCGGGTCACCGTCAGGTAGTCCCGGATCGCGATGCCGTGCCGCCCCTCCTCGGCCGTCCACCGGTGCACCCAGGTGCCCCACGCGCCGTCCCGCCCGAAGAGCGTGGCGATCTGGTGGTGGTACGACGGCAGGTTGTCCTCGGTGAGCAGGTTGACGATCAGCGCGGTGCGGGCCACCTCGGGGAGGGTCGAGTCCTCCGGCGACCAGGCCTCCCCGCCCAGCGGCCCGTCGAAGGTGCGCCCCTCGCTCCACGGCACGTACTCGTGCGGGAACCACTCCTTCGCCATCGACAGGTGGCGGTCGAGGTTCTTCTCGACCACGACTTCGAGTTCGTGCAGCAGGGCGGTCTGGCTCAGGTTGGTCACGACGATCTCCCTACGGTGGCGTAACTTACGCCACCGTAGGTCTGATCGTCCGCCGGCGCCAGCGGTGTCCCACGGAACGTCTCAGCTCACCAGGGGCTTCAGGTCCACCACCGGGGGCGTCCACACGCCGGCCTCGGCACGTTCCTGCTCCCCGGAGCGGATGTCCTTGACCTCGTCCGGTACGCCCTCGACCCCGGGGAACCACACGTACGGGATGCCGCGCCGCTCGGCGTACCGGATCTGCTTGCCGAACTTCGCCGCGCTCGGCGACACCTCGGTGGGGACGCCGCGCGCCCGCAGTGCCTCGGCGACCCGGTTGCTCGCCACCCGCTGGTCCTCGTTGACCACCGCCACCAGGACGCAGGTCGGCACGTCCCGGGACACGCTCAGCGCCCCGGCGCCGAAGAGCAGGCCCAGCAGCCGGGTCACGCCGATCGAGATGCCCACCCCCGGGTACGACACGGTGCCGGCGCTGGCGAGGTTGTCGTACCGGCCGCCGGAGCAGATCGAGCCGAACCGCTCGTACCCGATCATCTGCGTCTCGTAGACGGTGCCGGTGTAGTAGTCGAGGCCCCGGGCGATCCGCAGGTCGGCCACGCAGAGGCCGGGCGCGTGCTCGGCGGCGGTCTCCACCACCCGGACCAGTTCCTCGACGCCCTCGTCGAGCAGCGGGTGGCGCACCCCGAGCGCGGCAACCGCGTCGGCGAACGACGCGTCCGGCGCCGAGATCTCGGCGAGCGCGAGCACCGCCTTGGCCTGCGCCTCGCTGGCGCCGGCCGTCTCGGCCAGCAGCTCGGCGACCTTCGCCGGGCCGACCCGGTCGAGCCGGTCGACAGCGCGCAGCGCCGCCTCCGGGTCGGTGATCCCGATCCCCCGGTAGAAGCCCTCGCAGATCTTGCGGTTGTTGACCTGGATGCGGACCGGCGGGATCGGCAGCGAACGCAGCGCGTCGCCGACGACCAGGGGCATCTCCGCCTCGTGGTGCGGGGCGAGGCGGTCCCGGTCGACGATGTCGATGTCGGCCTGCAGGAACTCCCGGTACCGCCCCTCCTGCGGCCGCTCGCCCCGCCACACCTTCTGGATCTGGTAGCGGCGGAACGGGAACTGCAGCTTGCCGGCGTTCTCCAGCACGTAGCGGGCGAACGGCACGGTCAGGTCGAAGTGCAGGCCGAGGGCGTCGTCGCCGGCCGGCCCGTCCGTGTCGGCCTGCAGGCGGCGGATCAGGTAGACCTCCTTGGACGTCTCCCCCTTGCGCAGCAGCTGATCGAGGGGCTCGACCGCGCGCGTCTCCAGCGGCGCGAACCCGTACAGCTCGAAGGTGCTCCGGATCCGGTCCAGGACGTACTGCTCGATCATCCGCTGCGCGGGCGTCCACTCCGGGAAGCCGGAGATGGGCATGGGCTTGCTCATGATGCTCCGTTCACAGGACCCGCGCCACGGCGCGGGAAAGACGGCGGTGAGCGGCTAGAGGCCGCGGGCAGGGGCCGCCGGTCGCGCGCCGTCGTCCTCCGCCACCTCGATGAGGTACGGGTTGGTCGCGCGCTCGCGGCCGATTGTCGTCGCGGGGCCGTGGCCGGGCAGCACGACGGTGTCGTCGGCCAGCGGAAGGATCTTGCTCCGCAGGCTGGCGAGCATCGCCGGGAGGCTGCCGCCCGGCAGGTCGGTGCGGCCGATCGAGCCGGCGAAGAGCACGTCGCCGGAGAGGCAGACCTCGTCCGCCTCCCAGCGGGAGCCCGCGCCGGGCAACCGGAAGAGCACCGACCCGCCGGTATGGCCGGGCGCGTGGTCGACGATGATCTCCAGCCCGGCGAGGCTCAGCGTGGCGCCGTCGGTCAGCTCGGCGACGTCCTCCGGCTCGGTGTACGGCAGGCGCCCGCCGAAGAGCGCGGCGAGGTCGGCGGACAACCCCTTCGCGGGGTCGGCGAGCAGTTCCCGGTCGCCCGGGTGGACGTACGCGGTGACACCCCGCGCGCCGCAGACGGGCGCGACGGAGAAGGTGTGGTCGAGGTGGCCGTGCGTGAGCAGCACCGCGGCCGGGTGCAGCCGGTGTTCGGCCAGCAGGGCGTCGAGCCGGTCGAGCACGCCGATGCCGGGGTCGACCACCACGCACTGCTCCCCCGGCGCGGTGGCGACCACGTAGCAGTTGGTGCCGAAGGCGTCCGCGGGAAAGCCGGCCACGAGCACGTCCGCTCCCCTTCCGTCGAGGTGTCGGGTCCCGTCCCCGAGCCTAGTCGCCCGGCCCGTCCGGGTTCCGGCGGTGGCACCGCGGACCGGCCCGCCGCGGCCAGTGACGAAGCCCGATAGGCACAGCCCGGACCTCGTACACCACATTCCCAGCCGCTGGCCGTACACTCTGGCGGGCGTGTGGCGTGGCGCACGCGCCCACCAGACGGGCAGGCCGCCCGTCCGCCACGGAACCAGGGTAGAGGAAGGGGAGCACGGGTGGCTTCCAGCAGGGACCGGCAGCGCAAACTGGCGCGGGCCAAGCTCGACCGGCAGATGGCCCGCCGGGCCGCCCGGCACCGCCGCCGCCGGCAGATCCAGGCCGGTGTCGGCGTCGCCGTCGTCCTCGTGCTGATCGTGGCCGGCACCGCCTGGGCCCTGGGCGCCTTCGACCGCGACCCGGCGGAGGACGTCGCCGCCGAGGAGACCTGCCTCTGGACCCCGCAGGACGCCAGCGCCAACAACAACCTGAAGGACGTCGGCACCCCCGCCACCACCGGCCTGCCGACCGACGGCGTCCGCACGATGACGATCGTGACGAACCAGGGCGCCCCGGTCACGGCCGAGCTGGATGTCGCCGCCGCGCCCTGCGCCGTGGCCAGCATCTCCCACCTGTCGAGCCGCTCCTTCTACGACAACACCAAGTGCCACGAGATCACGGCCGAGGGCGCGGTGCGCTGCGGCGACCCGAGCGGCACCGGCTTGGGCGGTCCGACGTACTCCTTCTACGACGAGAACGTCCCCGACGCCCCGTCGCCGTCGCCGTCGGCGAGCCCGGCTCCCGGCGAGCCGGCGACGTACCCGAAGGGCACCGTCGCGATGATCGGCAGCACGCCCGGCGCGAACGGCAGCCAGTTCCTGGTCTTCTTCAAGGACTTCACGACGGCCAACCCGACGTACTCGATCGTCGGGCGGGTCACGTCCGGCCTGGAGACGATCGAGAAGATCGGTGCGCTGCCGACCGTGGACAATGGCAGCGGGGCCAAGGTCAAGCCCAAGGACGACGACGTGGTCATCCAGAGCCTGACGGTCACCGAAGCGGCGCCGAGCCCGGCGGCGACGCCGAGCACCGACGCGTCGCCGACAGCCAGCCCCAGCGCCGGCTGACCGCGGCCGACCCACTCAACCCGACACAGCGCAGGAGGATCCAGGCGTGACGTCCACCAGAGAGCGGCAGCGCGCGGCGGCCCGCGCCCGGCTCGAGAAGGAGATGGCCGAGCGGGCGACCCGGGCCCGCCGGCGGCGGCAGACCACCGCGATCGTCGGGGCCGGCGCGGCCCTCCTGCTGGTCGTCGCGGGGACGGTCTGGCTGGTGTCCGCCCTCGGCGACGACGACTCGTCGACGGACACGGCCGCGCCCTCCGGCGCCGCCCAGTGCGCGTTCACCCCGATCCCGGAGGACCAGCGGATCCCGCAGATCAAGGACGTCGGCCTGCCGGGCAACCAGCAGCCGAACTCGGGTGTCCAGACGCTCACCATCGACACCAACCTGGGCCAGATCACCGCCAAGGTCGACCGGTACCGGACGCCGTGCACCGCGGCGAGCTTCAACCACCTCGCGGAGAAGAACTTCTTCGACAACACCAAGTGCCACCGGCTCGTCACCGAGGGCATCAAGGTGCTGCAGTGCGGTGACCCGAGCGCGACCGGCAAGGGCTGGCGGGAGACCGACGGCACCGGCGGCCCGAGCTACCGGCTGATGGAGGAGAACCTGCCGACGGACAAGCGGCCCCCGTACCCGGAGGGTGTCATCGCGATGGCCAACTCTGGCCAGCCGGGCAGCACGGGCAGCCAGTTCTTCATCGTCTACGGCGACTCGCCGCTGGACCCGAACTACACCGTGCTGGGCACCGTGACCAGCGGTATGGACATCGTCAAGCAGGTGGCGGCGGCCGGCGACGACAAAGCCTTCGCCGAGCAGGCCGGCGGCGGTCACCCGAAGAAGGAGATCGTCATCACCGACCTGACGATGAGCGCGGCCTGACCAGCCCGCACCCCGTCGTCCCCGCGCCCCCGGCACCCCGTGCCGGGGGCGCGCTGGTGGTCAAGCGCCGGAGGTCACCCGGTACGCGTCGAAGACGCCGTCGACCTTGCGCACCGCGGCCAGCAGGTGGCCCAGGTGTTTCGGGTCGGCCATCTCAAAGCTGAACCGGCTCACCGCCACCCGGTCACGGGTCGTGGTGACGGTGGCGGACAGGATGTTGACCCGCTCGTCGGAGAGCACCCGGGTGACGTCGGCCAGCAGCTTGTGCCGGTCGAGCGCCTCGACCTGGATGGCGACGAGGAACGTCGAGGCGGAGGTGAGCTTCCAGCTGACCTCGACCACCCGTTCGCTCTGCGCCCGCAGGTCCTCGGCGTTGGCGCAGTCGTCCCGGTGCACGCTCACCCCACCGGAGCGGGTGACGAAGCCGAAGACCGCGTCCGGCGGCACCGGGGTGCAGCACCGGGCCAGCTTGATCCAGACGTCGCTCACGCCGCGGACCACCACACCTGGATCCGCGCTGCTCTGCCGGCTACGCGGCGGCCGGGTGGCGACGGCGGTCTCGGCGATGTCCTCCGCCGCGCCCTCCTCGCCGCCGTACGTCGCCATCAGCTTCTGCACCACCGACTGGGCGGAGACCTGACTGTCGCCGACCGCCGCGTACAACGAGGCGACATCGGCCAGGTGCAGGTCCCGGGCGATGGCCATCAGCGCGTCCGAGGTGAGCATCCGCTGCAGCGGCATGCCCTGCTTGCGCATCGCCTTGACGATCGCGTCCTTGCCGGCCTCGATCGCCTCCTCGCGCCGCTCCTTGTTGAAGTACTGCCGGATCTTGGTGCGGGCGCGCGGGCTCTTGACGAAGCCCAGCCAGTCCTGCGTGGGGCCGGCGGTGTCGGACTTCGACGTGAAGATCTCGATCACGTCGCCGTTGGACAGCGTCGACTCGAGCGGCACCAGCTTGCCGTTGACCCGCGCCCCGATGCACTTGTGCCCGACCTCGGTGTGCACCGCGTACGCGAAGTCCACAGGCGTCGACCCGGTCGGCAGCGGGATGACGTCACCCTTCGGGGTGAAGACGTACACCTCCTGGCTGGACAGGTCGAAGCGCAGCGCGTCGAGGAACTCGCTCGGGTCGGCCGCCTCCCGCTGCCAGTCCAGCAACTGGCGCAGCCACGTCATCTCGTCGATGTGCGCCGGCGGGCCGACGATCTGCGTGCCCTTGTGCTCCTTGTACTTCCAGTGCGCGGCGATGCCGAACTCGGCGGTGCGGTGCATCGCGTACGTGCGGATCTGCATCTCCACCGGCTTGCCGGTGGGCCCGATGACCGTCGTGTGCAACGACTGGTACATGTTGAACTTGGGCATGGCGATGTAGTCCTTGAACCGCCCCGGCACCGGCTGCCAGTTGGCGTGGATGACGCCCAGCGCCGCGTAGCAGTCCCGCACCGTGTCGACCAGGATCCGTACGCCGACCAGGTCGTAGATGTCGTTGAAGTCCCGCCCCCGCACGATCATCTTCTGGTAGATCGAGTAGAGGTGCTTCGGCCGCCCGGTGACCTCTGCCTTGATCTTGGCGGACTTCAGGTCCGTGCCGACCTTCTGGGTGACCTGCCGCAGCAGCGCCTCCCGCTGGGGCTGGTGCTCCCCGATGAGGCGGTTGATCTCCTCGTACCGCTTCGGGAACAGGGTGCCGAAGGCCAGGTCCTCCAGCTCCCACTTGATCGTGTTCATACCGAGGCGGTGGGCCAGGGGGGCCAGGATCTCCAGCGTCTCCTTCGCCTTCTGCTCCTGCTTCGGGCGGGGCAGGAAGGTCAGGGTCCGCATGTTGTGCAGCCGGTCGGCCAGCTTGATCACCAGGACCCGCGGGTCCTTCGCCATGGCCACGACCATCTTGCGGATCGTCTCGGCCTTGGCGGCGTCGCCGAGCTTGACCTTGTCGAGCTTGGTCACGCCGTCGACCAGCAGTGCGACCTCACCGCCGAAGTCGGCCCGCATCTGGTCGAGCGTGTACTCCGTGTCCTCGATGGTGTCGTGCAGCAGCGCCGCGACAAGCGTCGTGGTGTCCATCCCCAGGTTGGCGAGGATGGTGGCCACCGCGAGGGGGTGGGTGATGTACGGGTCACCGGACTTGCGGTACTGCCCGGAGTGCCAGCGGGCCGCGGTGTCGAAGGCGCGCTGCAGCAACCGCGCGTCGGCCTTCGGGTGGGCGTCCCGGTGGGTCGCGATCAGCGGCTCCAGCACCTCGCTCACCTGCGAGGACTGCCAGGGCGCGTTGAATCGGGCCAGCCGGGCCCGGACCCGCCGGCCGGTGGGCGCGTTGGAGAGCGCGAACCCGCCGCCGGACGAGGGGTCGCTCGTGCCACCGCGGATCGGGACGACGACGCCGTCGCTCTCGGCGGCCGCGCCGGGGCGGATGGCGTCCGTCGCGCCGGAGCCGTTGCCGTGGGCCGTCACCCGGGGGTCACCGTTCCGGTCGGTCACCGAGCCGTCGCCTGTCGGGTGCACAGTGCCCTCCACCGGAGGGGCGACATCGTGGGACACCGGCCTCCTCACCGCTCGCCGGGATTGCGCCGGCCGTGCGGCCGACGTTTTTGTTCAACCGGCCACCGGGCCGGTGTTGTTCCCCGCCGGCCCCGACCGGCGGTTCGCCGCCGCCCGGACGGCCACCCACCCGGTCAGCAAAGGGCAATGCTACCCGCACGCACGGTACCCCGCCGCTCCGCCGGACGGACCGCGCCGGGTCCGCCCGACGGACGTCGTGCTCAAACGGTCAACAGGGCATGGACCGGACGCGGGGCCAGCCGCTTTCGGCCGCCGAGGAAGCCCAGCTCCAGCAGCACGGTGAAGCCGGCCACCGTGCCGCCGGCGCGCTCCACCAGGTCGAGGGTCGCCTGGGCGGTGCCGCCGGTCGCGAGCACGTCGTCCACCACCAGCACCCGGTGCCCGGCGGTGAACGCGTCCTGGTGGACCTCCAGGGTCGCCTCGCCGTACTCGAGGGCGTAGGACGCCGCGTACGCCGCCCGGGGCAGCTTGCCCGCCTTGCGCACCGGCACCACTCCGACGCCCGTCGCGTACGCGATGGCCGCGGCGATCACGAACCCGCGCGCCTCGATCCCGGCCACGGTGTCGAACGAGTCCCGCCCGTGGTGGCGCACGATCCCGTCGACCACCTCCCGGAAGACGTCACCGTCGGCGAACAGCGGCATCAGGTCCTTGAACATGACACCCGGCTTCGGGAAGTCCGGAACATCAAGCACCCGGCTGGCCACCAGCTCGGCGACCTCGCGGCCGCTGTCTCCCCGTACCTGAGCGCTGTGGGTCTCCGTCACGGCAGTTTCGTTCCTCTCACGACGACGGCGCCCTCCCTGCTGCTCGCACAGCATGAAGGACGCCGTCGGACCGTTGCGCGCCGGGTCAGCGCCGCTTGCCACCCGGACGGTTACCGCCGCCGGCGGGGCGCCCGCCCCGCGTGCCGGTGGGCCGCTTCCCGGCGGGCCGGGCACCGACCTTCGGCGCCGCCCCGGCCATGGCCGCCGCCTCGGCGTCGACCGGCTCGTCGGCGCTCTGCGCGGGCCGGGGCGCACCCTTCGTGGCGATCTCGCCGCGCTCGATCGCCGCCCGGCGGCCCAGGACGCGCTTGTTGTGCGCCTGGATCCGCGGCTCCATGTTCTTCAGGAGCACCAGCAGCGGGGTGGCCAGCGTGATCGAGGAGAAGAACGCCACGGCCATACCGACGAACAGCACCAGGCCGAGATCCTTCAGCGTGCCCGCACCGAGCAGGCCGGCACCGATGAACAGCAGGCCACCGACCGGGAGCAGGGCCACGATCGAGGTGTTCAGCGACCGCATCAGGCTCTGGTTGATCGCCAGGTTGGCCGCCTCGCCGTACGTCTGGTTGTTGTTCGCGGTGATGCCGCGGGTGTTCTCCTGGACCTTGTCGAAGACCACCACCACGTCGTAGAGCGCGAAGCCCAGGATGGTCAGGAAGCCGATCACGGTCGACGGGGTGACCTCGAAGCCGACCATCGAGTAGATGCCGGCGGTGAGGATCAGGTTCATCACCAGGGAGGCGACGGCGGCGACCGCCATCCGCCACTCGAACCGGAGGATGAGGTAGACCATCACCAGCGCCACGAAGATCACCAGACCGAGCAGCGCGCGCTGCGTGACCTGGCTGCCCCACGCCTCGCTCACCTGCGTGTAGCTGATGTCGCTGGTCTGGATGCCGAACTCGGTGGCCAGGGCCTGGGTGACGGCGTTGGCCTCGTCCGGCGAGAGCTGCGAGGTGCGCATCTCGTAGACGGTGGTGCCGGTGCCGCCGACCTGCTGCGCGGTGACCACCTCGGCCCCGCCGCCCTCGGTGGCGAGCGCCTCGTCGACCCTGGTCTCAGCGTCCTCCAGGGTGCCGACGCTCGCCGGGATCTGGAACGAGTTGCCGCCGGCGAACTCGATACCCGGGTTGAAGCCGCGCACCAGGAAGCTCAGCAGCGAGAGGAGGATCAGCGCCGCAGCGACGGCGAACCACAGCTTGCGCCGCCCGATGATGTTGAGCCCGGCCTCACCACGGTAGAGGCGGCTTGCGAGACCTTCACCAGCCATCTCAGGCCTCCTTCACGCGCGGGTTGCGCGGCTTGGCCGGCTCGGCGGTCCGCGCCGGGAGCGCCCGGCCGAGACCGCTGACCCGGGGGGACAGGAACGCCCGGGTGCGGGCGAACATCGTCATGATCGGGTGTCGGAAGAGGAACACCACGACCAGGTCGAGCACCGTGGCGAGGCCCAGCGCGAACGCGAAGCCCTTCACCGCGCCCACCGAGACGATGTAGAGCACCACCGCCGACATGAGGGTGATCGCGTTGGCCGAGATGATCGTCCGGCGGGCCCGGATCCACGCCCGCGACACCGCGCTGCGTGGGCTTCGCCCCTCCCGGATCTCGTCCTTGAGCCGCTCGAAGTAGATGACGAACGAGTCCGCCGCCACACCGAGCGAGACGATCATGCCGGCGATGCCGGCGAGGGTGAGCGTGAAGCCGATCTGCCGGCCGAGCACCACCAGCGCGCCGAAGACCAGCAGCGCCGAGAGCACGAGGCTCAGGAAGATCACTGAGCCGAGCAGCCGGTAGTAGAAGAACGAGTAGACGATGACCAGCAGCATGCCGATGCCGGCCGCGAGCAGACCGGCCCGCAGGTGGCTGGCGCCCAGCGTGGCGGTGACGTTCTGCTGCTCGGCGGCCTCGAAGGTCACCGGCAGTGCGCCGTAGCGCAGCGTGCTGGCCAGGTCGCTCGCGTCCCGCTGCGTGAAGTTGCCGGTGATCTGCGAGTTGCCGGTCAGCACACCCTGGATCTCGGGCGACGACACCACGTCGTTGTCAAGCACGACCGCCACCCGGCACTTGCCGCTGTCACCGAGCGCGGAGGCGTCGCAGGCCTGGCCCTCGTTGTTGAAGGACTCGCGGGTCAGGTTGGTCCACTTCTCCTGGCCGGAGCCGGTGAAGTCGAGGCTGACCACCCACTGGTTGGTCTGGTCGAGCACCGCGTTGGCGTCGTCCACGTCGGTGCCGAGCACCTTGGCCTCGTCGAGCAGGTACTTGAGAGCGCCGTCCTCACAGGCGACGACCTGCTGGTCCGGAGCGGAGATCGACGCCGGCGGGCGGTCGTCGAGCTGCGCGCAGGTGATCTGCGGGACGTTGAACTGCATCTGCGCCGGCAGTGCCGCGACCTCGCGCGGGGTCAGCGACGCGAACGGCTTGAGCTTCTCCGCCAGCGACGGGTCGGTGGTCAGGTCGGCCGGAGCCTGCAGGCCGCTGGCGGCCGCCCAGGCGGCCGCACCGACCTTCTGCTCGACCGCCTTGCGCTGCTCCTCGGCGGTCGCCGGGGCGGGCGCGGCGCTGCCGCTCGGCGACGGAGCAGAGGCGCTCGGGGTGGCCGACGGGGTGGCGCTGGCGCTCGGCGCCGGGGCGCCGCCGCCCTGGCCGCCGCTCGGCGACGAGGTCGCCTTCGCGCTTGTCGACGGGGTCGGTGTGGCGCTGCCCGAGGGGGCGGGTGAGGGGGTGCCGGAGGGGGTGGCGGTCGGGCTGGGCGCCGGGGCGGCGGCCGCGCCGCTGCCGTCAGCGACCTTGAGCACCTTGCGGAAGCGCAGCTCGGCCGCGCTGCCCACCTCGGTCAGGTCCCGGTTCTCACCGGGCAGGGAGATCACGATGTTCCGGTCGCCCTCGGTGACCACCTCGGCCTCGGCGACACCGAACGCGTTGACCCGGCTCTCGATGATCTGCCGGGCCTCCTCGAGGTTCTCCGCGGTCGGCGGCTGCCCGTTGGCCGTGTTCGTCGCCTCCAGCGTGAGTCGCGTGCCGCCGACGAGGTCCAAGCCGAGCTTCGGCTCGAGCCGGTCCTTCCAGCCACCGCTGGCGCCGCCTCCGAAGAACACCAGAAGGTAGAGGACCACGAAGATGAACCCGAGCACGGCCAACTGCCGCCCGGGGCGCATCTGTCCCTGAGGTGGTGCCACGGCTGTCCTGTCTCCCTGTACGGTCACGCCGCCGCTGCGAGCGGCGGCTGTCGGCCGGGCTCCCCGGTCGACGGTCGGCTGGGAGCCGACGCCGCGGCCGGTACGCGGGCACCGGCAGGCGACGCCGGCCGGTCGCGGGCATACCGACGTGGTGCGTCGGCCCGACTATCCACTTGTCCTGTCGCGTACGCCGCCCCGACCGCCGGCCGGGGCGGGCGACGGGTCACTCCTTGACGACGTCCGCGTCGTCGACGGCCGGCTCGGCCGGGCTCTCGGCCTTGGTGACGACCCGCGCGATCGCGGGGCGCGCGTACCGGGTCTGCACGCCGGGGGCCACCTCCAGCAGGACCGTGTCGTCGTCCACGCCGGTGACGGTGCCGTAGAGGCCGCCGATGGTGACGACCTCGTCGCCCTGACCCAGGGAGCGCTGCATGGCCTCAGCCTCGCGACGCCGCCGCTGCTGGGGACGGATCATCATGAAGTACATGACGCCGAACAGCAGAACGATCATGAGGATGGGCGTGAAGCCGCCGGCTCCGCCGGCCGATTGTGCGTAAAGCACGGTGGTAGACCTTCCCATTGGCCTCCGGCCGGCACGAGGGGCGCCGGAGCGGAGGCAGATTCTCACGTCCTGTACAGACCGCGGCGAAGTCTAATCCCTGCGCCTGGGAACGCCGAATGCGGTGCAGATCACGTTCGCATCACGGCTGATCGGGCTCCACGGAGAACAGATCGGGCACGGGAGGGGTGTCCGGGCCGAATATACCATTTGGGGGCGTACGGCCCAGGTGCCGCCAAGCCGCCTCGGTCGCGACCCGCCCGCGCGGCGTACGGGCGAGCAACCCGGCCCGCACCAGGAACGGCTCGCAGACCTCCTCCACGGTGTCCGGCTGCTCCCCCACCGCCACCGCCAGGGTGGACAGGCCCACCGGGCCACCCCGGAACGAGTCGACAAGCGCGGTCAGCACCGCCCGGTCCAGCCGGTCCAGCCCCAGCGCGTCGACGTCGTACACGATCAGGGCCGCCCGCGCGGTCTCCCGGTCGACCACGCCGTCGGCCCGGACCTCGGCGAAGTCCCGCACCCGGCGCAGCAGGCGGTTGGCGATCCGGGGGGTTCCCCGGGACCGGCCGGCGATCTCCGCGGCGCCGTCCTCGGTGATCGGCACGCCGAGGATGCGGGCCGAGCGGTGCAGCAGCGCCTCCAGGTCGGCCGGCGCGTAGAAGTCGAGGTGGGCGACGAAGCCGAACCGGTCCCGCATCGGGCCGGTCAGCAGGCCCGACCGGGTGGTCGCGCCGACCAGCGTGAACGGCTCGACGTCCAGCGGGATCGCGGTCGCGCCGGGGCCCTTGCCGACCACCACGTCGACCCGGAAGTCCTCCATCGCGCTGTAGAGCAGCTCCTCGGCCGGCCGGGCGATCCGGTGGATCTCGTCGATGAAGAGCACGTCGCCCTCGGCGAGGCTGGTCAGGATCGCGGCCAGGTCGCCGGAGCGCTCGATCGCCGGGCCGCTGGTCACCCGGATACCGGTGCCCAGCTCCGCGGCGACGATGTTGGCCAGACTGGTCTTCCCGAGGCCGGGCGGCCCGGAGAGGAGGATGTGGTCGGGCGGACTACCGCGTCGCATCGCACCCTGCAGCAGCAGGTCGAGCTGGTCGCGGACCCGGTCCTGCGCGATGAACTCGGCCAGCCGCTTCGGCCGGACGCTCGCCTCCGCGTCGCGTTCCGCGTCGTTGACGTACGCCGAGACCAGGTTGTCGCCCGTCATTGCTGGCCCTTCACTCGCGACCGCGCGGCTCGCAAACCCGGCTCAGGCGCGCGTTCCGGCTCCGCCGCGTCCCATGCGAGCCGACCCGGCACGCGCGTCCCCGCGCTCGTCATCGGGTCCGGCCCAGCAGCCGGATCGCCTGCTTGAGCAGGACCGGTACCGGCGGCACGTCCCCGTCGAGGGTCTCCGCCACCGCCGCGACCGCCTGGTCGGCCTGCGCCGCCGTCCAGCCGAGCCCGACCAGCGCCTGGCGCACCTGCTCCGGCCAGGCGCCGGTGGTGACACCGGCGGCGCCGTCGACCCCGACGGACACCGGGCCGATCCGGTCCCGCAGCTCCAGCACGAGCCGCTCGGCACCCTTCCTGCCGATGCCCGGCACCCGGGTCAGGGCGGCGGTGTCGGCGTTGGCGATGGCCTTGCGGACCGCGTCCGGGGTGTGCACGGCCAGCACCGCCTGGGCCAGCCGGGGGCCCACCCCGCTGGCGGTCTGCAGCAGCTCGAACAGGGTCTTGGCGTCGTCGTCGGCGAACCCGTACAAGGTCAGCGAATCCTCCCGGACGACCAGGCTGGTGGCGAGCCGCGCCGGCTGGCCGACCCGCAGCTCCGCGATCGTGCCCGGAGCGCACTGCACCGCCAGGCCCACCCCGCCGACCTCGATCACGGCATGGTCGGGACCGGTCGCGGTCACCACACCCCGGACGCTGGCGATCATCGCACCCCTCCTCGTCGTACCCGGTCGGCCGCGGCGGCCAGCTTCGAGCGGGTGCCGCCGCGCCACACGTGGCAGATCGCCAGCGCGAGGGCGTCGGCGGCGTCGGCCGGGCGGGGCGGCTCGGGCAGCCGCAGCAGCCGGGTCACCATCGCGGTCATCTGCGCCTTGTCGGCCTGGCCGGAGCCCGTCACCGCCGCCTTCACCTCACTCGGCGTGTACGTCTGGACCGGCAGCCCGGCCCGGGCGCCGGCGAGCACGGCGATCCCGCTGGCCTGCGCGGTGCCCATCACCGTGCGGACGTTGTGCTGGCTGAAGACGCGCTCCACGGCGATGCTGTCCGGTCGGTGCTCGGCCACCAGGTCGGTGAGCGAGCGGTCCAGGTGCAGCAGGCGCACCGGCAGCTCGTCCTGCGGGTCGGTGTAGACGACGTAGTACGCGACAAGCGTGCAGGGCCGCCCCGGCACCCCCTCGACCACGCCGACCCCGCACCGGGTCAGCCCCGGATCGACGCCGAGCACGCGCACGCCGCCTCCTCCCCGACCGCCGGCAGTACATGCGTTCGACACCCTACCGACGCCGTCACCGCATCGCCCCGCGGGACACGCCGCCCGCCCCGGGCGTCGTCAGCGCCGGGTCGGGTCGACCTCGATCGCCACGGTCACCACGTCGCCGTCGTCCCTGCCGGCCCGGATCCGGGCCGGCACCGGCAGCAGCCAGCCCGCCCGGCGGTCCCGCCAGACGCTCGTCGCCCAGGTGCGGCCGTCCACGCTGGCGGTGACCGGCACCCGCCCGAACGGGCCGGCCGTCGCCGGGGCGTGCTCGGCCGGGACCGGGGCGAAGACCCATCCGCCCGCACCCGACCAGCGGACCAGCGTCGCCTCGAAGGTCTCTCCCGCGGCCTGCTCCACGCCACCCATCCGGCACCCTTCCAGTCCGCTCTGCGGCCCGCCCGGCCCCTCACCGCGCCGGCGCAACCGCCAGCCTGTCGGGGAGGATGCCAGCCGGGTCCGACATCGACCGGCTCCGCGACCGGCCGTCCGTGGGGATCCGGACACCCCGCCGACAACGTCGCGCGGCGCTCACCGTCCAGGGAGCGAAACCGATGTCCGGTACGGCCACACAGCATCCGGGGCGAGTATGTGTCGCTGCCCCATGTGCGCCCGGCCACACAGCTCGTAGTTTCTTGCGCCATGACGGCAGAACCCGTGGCGGTCCCCCACGTCGTACACGTCGACCTCGCAGGTCGTACCGCTCTGGTGACCGGGGGCGGCAGTGGCATCGGACGGGCCTGTGCCCTGCGGCTGGGCGCGGCCGGCGCCAAGGTCCTCGTGGTGGACCGCAACCTCGAGGCGGCCAAGGCGGTCGCCGCCGAGGCCGGTGGGCGGGCCGAGTGTGTCGACCTGGCCGAGCCGGCTGCCGTCGACCGCCTCGACGCCGACATCGACATCGTGGTGAACAACGCCGGCCTCCAGCACGTCGCGCCGGTCCAGGAGTTCTCCGTCGAGCGCTTCGAGTACCTGCACCGGGTGATGGTCGAGGCACCGTTCCTGATCATCCGGCGGGCGCTGCCGCACATGTACGCCCGGGGCTGGGGTCGCATCGTCAACATCTCCTCGGTGCACGGGCTGCGCGCCTCGCCGTACAAGGCGGCGTACGTCTCCGCGAAGCACGCCCTGGAGGGGCTGTCGAAGACGGTGGCGCTGGAGGGGGCGCCGCACGGCGTCACCGCCAACTGCGTGAACCCGGCGTACGTGCGGACCGCGCTGGTGGAGAGCCAGATCGCCGACCAGGCGGCCACCCACGGCATCCCGGAGGCCGAGGTCGTGGAGAAGATCATGCTCGCCCGGGCGGCCATCAAGCGGCTGATCGAACCGGAGGAGGTGGCCGAGCTGGTGGCGTACCTGTGCTCCCCGCCGGCGGCGTTCATCACCGGCGCGTCCATCGCCCTCGACGGGGGCTGGACGGCGAACTAGTGGCGACCCGCACAATGTCGGTCATGTCCTCGCCGGTGGAGTTCCTGGAGCTGCTCGCGCGCGAGGCGGCCGCGGTGGAGTTCGAAGGCCCGCTGGTCGCCGCGCGCGCCGCCGGCCTGCCCGCGGACCGGCTGGCCGAGCTGGAGCAGGCGAAGGCGGTCGCGCTGCGGGTCCGCGCGCTGCTGGAGCGCCGCCGTCGCCGGGAGACCGAGCTGTCCGGGCTGTACGACACGGTGAGCGACCTGGCCGGGCTGCGTGACCTGGACGACGTGCTGCGGGCGATCGTGCACCGGGCCCGCAACCTGCTCGGCGCCGACGTGGCGTACATGACCCTCAACGACGAGGAGCGCGGCGACACCTACATGCGGGTCACCGACGGCTCGGTGTCGGCCCGGTTCCAGCGGCTGCGGCTGCCGATGGGCGCGGGCCTCGGCGGCCTGGTCGCCCAGTCCGGCGCCCCGTACGTGACCGCGAACTACCCGGAGGACGACCGCTTCCACCACACCGGCGAGATCGACGCCGGGGTCGGCGAGGAGGGTCTGGTGGCGATCCTCGGGGTGCCGCTGCGGCTCGGCTCCACCTCGATCGGCGTGCTGTACGCGGCCAACCGGTCGGCCCGGCCGTTCGTCCGGGAGGAGGTCGCGCTGCTGGTCTCGCTCGCCGCGCACGCCGCGGTGGCGATCGACACCGCCCGGCTGCTCGCCGAGACCCGTGCGGCGCTGGAGGAGCTGTCGGCGGCGAACACCACCATCCGGGCGCACAGCGTCTCGGTGGAGCGGGCCGCGGCGGCCCACGACCGGATGACCGCGCTGGTGCTGCGCGGTGGTGGCGTCGAGGACGTCGCCGCCGCCGTGACCGAGGTGCTCGGCGGCGCCCTGCTGGCGCTTGACGCCGAGGGCCGGCTGCTGGCCCGGGTGGGCGAGATAGACGAGCCGGAGCGGGCCGACATCGTCGAGGCGGTGGCCGCGTCCCGCACCGAGGGGCGCAGCGTCCGCCGGGGGCCGCTCTGGTACGCGGCCGTGGTCGCCGGTGCGGAGAACCTGGGCGCGCTGGTGCTGCGCCCGGACGGTGAGCTGGTCGACGCCGACCAGCGGATCCTGGAGCGGGCGGCCCTGGTGACCGCGCTGCTGCTGCTGTTCCGGCGCACCGTCGCCGAGGCGGAGGGGCGGGTCCGGGGCGAGCTGCTCGACGACCTGATCGCCCGCCCGCTGCGGGACACCGACGCGCTGCGCAACCGGGCCCGGCGCCTCGGCGTGGACCTGGACGCCCCGCACGTGCTGGTCTGCGTCGGCGACGACGCGATCGCCGCGACCGGGTCGGCCCGGCAGCGGGTGCTGTCGTGGGCCACCACGTACGCCTCGACGCGCGGCGGCCTGGCCGCGGCGCGCGACGGTCGGGTGGTGCTGATGCTGCCCGGCCGGGACGCGGGCGGCGCCGCACGCGCGGTCGCCCGGGACCTGTCCCGGGTGACCGGCCGGCCGGTGACCGCCGGCGGGAGCGGGCCGTCCGTCGGCCCGGCCTCGCTGGCCGCGACCTTCCGCGAGGCGGACCGCTGCCTGACCGCGCTTGGCGCGCTCGGCCGGGCCGGGCAGGGTGCCGGCACCGACGAGCTGGGCTTCGTCGGGCTGCTGCTGGGCGCGGTCGGCGACGGCGGCGACCGGGACGTGGCGCGGTTCCTGGACGCGACCATCGGGCCGGTCGTCGACTACGACGCGCGCCGGGGCACCGCGCTGGTGAAGACGCTGGAGGCGTACTTCGGGGTGGGCGGCAGCCTGGCCCGCGCGGCGGAGCAGCTGCACGTCCACGTCAACACCGTCACCCAGCGCCTGGAGCGGGTCGGCCAGCTGCTCGGCGCCGACTGGCAGCGCCCGGAGCGCGCCCTGGAGGTCCAACTCGCCCTCCGCCTGCACCGGCTCCGCACGACGTCCGGCTGACGTCGATCATGGAGTTGTGGTGCCTGACAGAACAGGTGTTACGGGACGTTCCGCCCACCACGACTCCATGATCGACGGGGTCAGGGCGTGCACGCCGCCAGGGCGGCCGGCAGCGACGCCAGGTGGCGGGCGGGGCCGGTGAGGGGTTCGATCCAGCCGGGGCCGGCGCCGTACACCCGCAGTGCCGGGAAGTCGCGGGCGAAACGCATCAACCGGTACGCGCGGCCGGTGACCGGTGTCTGTGCCCAGATCACGACGGTGCGCGGCCGGGCCCGGAGCGCGGCCCCGGCCAGGGCGGTCCACGGCAGGGCCGGGCCGAGCAGCAGGCTGCCGAGGGCTCGCTCCCGCAGGGCGGCGGCGAGCGCGTGCAGGGCCAGGCAGTGCGTCTCCTGTTCGGCGCCGGCGAGCAGGACGCCGGCGGCGGACAGCGGCCGGGTGGGGTCACGCCGGAACACGTCGAGACCGGCGCGTACCCCCTCGGACAGCGCGTGTTCGACGGCGATCTCCCCAGCGGCGTGCCCGGGCAGCGCGGCGAGCGCCGGCACGCACACCTGCTCCCACAGCGCCGGGACGCCCCACTCGTGCGCCAGGTCGGTGACGAGCGCGGCGACGCGGTCGCCGGCCAGGTCCTCGGCGGCGAGGGCGAGCCGCTTTCGCGCGATCTCCACGGCCTCGGCCGGTATCGGAGCGGTCAACACCGAAACGAACCCCCGGGTAGACGGTCTCTACCCGGGGGTTCGTCGGAAGTGGGCGATCCGGATGCGCCGGACGGGAATCACTTGCGACGGGACGCCCACCAGCGCAGGGCCAGGGCGGAGGCCGTGCCCCAGATCCCGCGCCGGAACAGCAGCACCACGAGAACGAAGATGCCGCCGGTGACCAGGCCGATGGTCTCGAAGCCGGAGAACGACAGCCAGTCCTCCAGGCGGACCACGATGCCTGCGCCGAGCACGCCGCCCCACAGGGTGCCGATGCCACCGAGCACCACCACGATCACCGCCTTGCCGGAGGTGGTCCAGTGCAGGACCTCCAGCGAGACGAAGCGGTGGCCGACGGCGAACAGTCCGCCGCCGAGCCCGGCGATGAAGCCGGAGAGCACGAAAACGGTCAGCTTGTAGCGGTGCACCGGGTAGCCGAGCGCGCGGGCACGGGCCGGGTTGTCGCGGATGCCGACCAGCACCCGACCGAACGGCGAGTGCACGACGCGCCACGCGCCGGCCAGGCCGAGCAGCACGATCGGCAGGATCGCGTAGTAGAAGTAGTAGTCGTCGGTGAGGTCCAGCCCGAACAGTTCCCGCGGGATGCCCTGCAGGCCGTTCTCACCCTGCGTCACCGACCGCCACTCGTTGGCCACGTAGTAGACCATCTGCGCGAACGCCAGGGTGACCATGGCGAAGTAGATGCCGGTCCGCTTGACCGCCAGGTAGCCGATCGGCACGGCGAGGACCGCCGCGGCGAGCGCCCCGGCGAGCACGGCCACCGGGAACGGCACACCGAGATGGATCGCCACCAGGCCCGTCACGTACGCCGAGGCGCCCCAGAACGCGGCGTGCCCGAAGGACATCAGCCCGGTGAACCCCAGCAGCAGGTCCACGGCGACGGCGAACAGCGCCCAGCAGAGGATGTCCACCGCCACCGCCGGGTAGAGCCCGTTGGGCAGCCAGAGCGCCACCACCAGGCCGGTCGCGAGCAGCGCGTACCGGACCCACCAGGGGGCACGGGCGGCGGCGACCAGGCCGGACGGTACGGCCGGGCGGGCCTCGTCGGCCTTGGTGTCCACGGTGCTCGTCACGCCGGTGCCTCCTCACGGCCGAACAGGCCGGCCGGGCGCCAGAGCAGCACGACGGCCATCACGATGAAGACGATCGTCTGGGACACGATCGGGAACTCGGACAGGTACGCCTCGCCCCACGCCTGCACCAGCCCGATGCCGAAGCCCGCGGCGACCGAGCCGAAGATCGAGCCCAGACCGCCGATCACCACCACGGCGAAGACCACGATGATGAGATCCGCGCCCATCAGCGGGTTGACCGCCCGCATCGGCGCGGCCAGCACGCCGGCCAGGCCGGCCAGGCCGATGCCGAAGCCGAAGACCGGGGTGACCCAGCGTCCGACGTTGATGCCGAACGCCCGGGTCAGCTCCGGCCGCTCGGTGGACGCGCGGACGACCATGCCGACCCGGGTGCGGGTCAGCGTCCACCAGACCCCGACGCAGACCGCCACCGCGAAGCCCAGGATGAACACCCGGTACGTCGGGAAGTCGAAGATCCCGAAGTTCACCGAGCCGCTGAGCGCGGACGGGGTCTCGTACGGGCTGGACTGCACGCCGTACCGGAGCTTCACCAGGTCCTGCAGGATCAGCGTGAGCCCGAAGGTGAGCAGGAAGTTGTAGAGCGGGTCGAGCCGGGTGAGCCGGTGGATGAAGGCCCGCTCGAGGGCCATGCCGAGCACCGCCAGCCCCGACGGTACGACCACAAGCGCCGCCCAGAACGGCACGCCCGCCTCGGTGAGCAGCACGTACGCGCCGAACGCCCCGAGCATGTAGAACGCGCCGTGGGCGAAGTTGACCACCCGCAGCATCCCGAAGATGACCGCGAGCCCGAGGGCGAGCAGGGCGTAGAACGCCCCGCTCACCAACCCGTTGAACGTGTTCTGGAGAAAACCGGTCACCGTTGCGCCTTCGTTCGCGACTGCGGGGCTCGCAACCCCGGCTCACTCCTCGCGCTCACAGCTTGCAGTCCGGCGAGGGGGCCCGGAACGCCTCCGCGGCCGGGATGGTCTCCAGGACCTTGACGTAGTCCCACGGCTCGGTGACCTCGGACTGCGGCTTCACCTGGGCCAGGTACGCGTCGTGGATCACGCGGTGGTCCTCGGCGCGGATCTTGCCGTTGCGCAGGAAGACGTCGTTGACCTCCTTGCCCTCCAGCTCCTTGACGATCGTGTCGGCGTCGTCGGTGCCGGCGGCCTGCACGGCCTCCAGGTACTGCGTGGCGGCGGAGTAGTTGGCCGCGTGCGCGAACGAGGGCCGGGTGCCGGTCTCGGACTGGAACCGGTCGGCGAACTCCCGGTTCTCCTTGTCGAAGTTCCAGTACCAGGCGTCGGTGTACGTGGTGCCGGCCAGCGCCGCCGGGGTCAGCGAGTGAATGTCGGTGATGAACATCAGGCCGACGGCCAGCCCGACGCCCTTGTCGCGCAGCTTGAACTCGTTGTACTGCTTGACCACGTTGACCAGCTCGGCGCCGGCCTGCATGGTGCCGAGCACGTCCGGCTTCGGGTTCAGCGTCGGTGCCTTGAGCAGGAAGGTGGAGAAGTCGCCGCTGGTGTTCGGGAACGGGGCGCCGTCCTTGCCGACGACCTGGCCGCCGGCGGCGGTGATGGCGGCGGAGAAGCTCTTCTCCATGTCCTGTCCGAAGGCGTAGTTCGGGTACAGGATGTACCAGTTCTTGCCGACCTGCTGGGTGGTCACCTTGCCGGTGCCGTTGGCCAGCATGTACGTGTCGTACGCGTAGTGGAACGTGTACTTGTTGCAGCTCTTGCCGGTCAGGTCGGTGGTGGCCGCGCCGATGTTGAAGTAGAGCTTCTTCTTCTCCTTCGCCACGTCGGCCACCCGCAGCGCCGCCGACGAGGTCGGCACGTCCAGGATCAGGTCGACGCCCTGCCGGTCGTACATCTCCTGGGCCTTGCTGTTGGCCACGTCCGGCTTGTTCTGGTGGTCGGCCGTCTCCACGGTGATGTCCTTGGCCACCGCCTTGTCGCCGTGCTTGGCCTTGAAGTCGGCGATGGCCATCTCCACGGCCTTCACCGAGTTCTTGCCGGACAGCTCCGAGTACGCGCCGGACTGGTCGTTGAGCACGCCCAGCACGATCTTGCCGCCGGTCAGCTTCTCGTCCCCGCCCGACTGGGGACCACCGCCGCCGCAGCCGGCGACCACCATCATCGCGGCCGCCGACGCGGCGGCCACACCCACCGTCCTACGCATGCCCATCCCTTTCGTCCGCGCGTCGCGCGGGGTCGGTCGTGAGAGGAGAATTCAGATGCCGAGGTACGACAGCAGTTCGCGTTCCCGCGACCGCACCTCGGAGTTGTCCAACGCCTCCGCGATGCGTCCCTCGGCCAGCAGGTAGTGCCGGTCGGCGACGCCGGTGGCGAAGTGCAGGTTCTGCTCGACCAGCAGCACGGTGACGCCGTGCCGCTTGGCCTCCCGCAGGAGGTCGCCGACCTGCTGCACGAGCAGCGGCGAGAGCCCCTCGGTCGGTTCGTCGCAGAGCAGCAGCCGGGCGCCCATCCGCAGCACCCGGGCCAGGGCCAGCATCTGCTGCTCGCCGCCGGAGAGCATGGTGGCGGCCGAGTCGCGCCGCTCGTACAGGGCGGGGAACGCCTCGTACACCCGCTCCAGCGACCACGGGTCCGGCCCCACCGCCGGCGGCAGGGTCAGGTTCTCCGTCACGGTCAGCGTGGCGTAGCTGCCCCGGTCGTCGGGTACCCAGCCGAGCCCCAGCCGCGCCCTCTTGTACGCCGGCAGCTTCCCGACGTCCCTCCCGTCGAGTTCGACGGTCCCCCGTTGTCCGGCGTGCAGGCCCATCACGCAGCGCAGCAGGGTGGACTTGCCGGCGCCGTTGCGCCCCACCAGGGTGACCACCTCGCCGGCCTGTACCTCCAGGCCGACCTCCCGCAGCACCTGCGCCTCGCCGTACCAGGCGGACAGGTTCTCAATGCGCAGCATCAGCGGCTCCCAGGTAGGCGGTGATCACGCGCTCGTCGGCGCGGACCTGCTCGTACGGGCCCTCGACCAGGACCTTGCCGGCCTGCAGGACGGTGACGGTGTCGGCGAGCCGCCCGACGACGCTCATGTTGTGCTCGACCATCACCACGGTCCGGCCCTGCCGGACCCGGGCGATCAGGTCGACGGTGCGGTCGACGTCCTCCAGGCCCATGCCGGCGGTGGGCTCGTCCAGCAGCAGCACCTTCGGGTCGAGGGCGAGTGCGATGGCGAGTTCCAGGGCCCGCTTGCGCCCGTACGCGAGGGCCTCGGCGGGCGCCTCGGCCAGATCGGCCAGGCCGACCATGTCCAGCAGCTCGCCGGCCCGGTCGGTGTAGCGCCGCATCAGCTTCGCCGACCGCCAGAACCGCCAGCCGAGCCCGCTCGGGCTCTGCAGCGCCAGCTCGACGTGCTCCCGGGCGGACAGCTGCGGGAAGAGGCTGGTGATCTGGAACGAGCGGGCCACACCGAGCCGGGCCACCTGTTCCGGGGACAGCCCGGTGATGTCGCGGCCGCCCAGCTCGATCCGGCCGCCGCTCGGCGGCAGGAAGCCCGTCAGCAGGTTGAACAGGGTCGTCTTGCCGGCGCCGTTGGGGCCGACGAGCGCGTGCACGCTGTCCGCCGCCACGTCGAGGTCGACACCGTCGACCGCCCGGAATCCCCGGAAGTCACGGGTCAGCCCGCGAGCCGACAGGAGCGCTTGCCCGGCCATCGCCACATCCTCCGCAGGTCATCGGCGACGGTCGGTGCGGTGACCGTGGTCACAGGGCCGTCGCGTGCAGGAAACCTACGGCTGGAGTTCGAGGGCGAGCTATGTCGGCCGAACCCACATTCCGGGATCCGGGAGCGTGTGCGCGACCCACCCGGGCATCGCCCCGGCGGAGCGAATGGCATCGATGCAACCGATTGTCGGGCCGCCAGGTGGGTCGCCATGTGGCCGTCCCACGGTCGCAGTCCGGGCGGCCCGGCCGGAGCGGCTGCCGACCGCGATCCGGCCGCCGGCCGGCGCTCCGGTCGGGTGCCGGGTCCCGTCAGCCGGTCAGCGCGTCGAGGGCCAGGTCGACGTCGGCCTCGGTGGAATAGAGGTGGAAGGAGGCCCGGACCCGGCCGGCGCGCACCGCCGCCCGCACGCCGGCCCGCTCCAGCCTCTGCTCCGCGCCCGGCACGTCGACGGTGACGATCGCGCTGTCGCCCGGTGGCCGGCCCAGACCGGCGAGGAACCGGTTGGCCAGCGCCACGTCGTACGCGTGGACCGCCGGCAGCCCCACGTCCAGCAGCAGCTCCAGCGCGGGAGCCGCGCCGACCCAGCTGAACCAGGCCGGGGAGATGTCGAAGCGGCGCGCGTCGTCCGCCAGCCGCAGCGGCGGGCCGTAGTAGGAGGCGTGCGGGTCGGCGCCGGCGTACCAGCCGGCCGCGTCGGGCCGCATCCGGTCACGCAGCTCGGGCGCGAAGTAGGCGAGGGCGGCGCCGCGCGGCGCCATCAGCCACTTGTACGCCGCGACCACGACCGCGTCGGCGAGCCCGGCGTCGAACGGGAGCCACCCGCACGCCTGGGTGGCGTCGACCGCCACGAGCGCGCCGTGCGCGCGGGCGGCCGCGACGATGTCCGCGTACCGGGCCACCGTCCCGTCCGACGACTGCACCAGGCTGAACGCGACCAGGTCGGTGCCGGCGTCGATCGCGTCGACGAGACCGGCCAGCGGGACCGTGCGCACCCGGACGCCCCGCTGCTCCTGCACCAACCACGGAAAGAGGTTCGAGGTGAACTCGACGTCGGGAACCAGCACGGTCGCCCCCGGCGGCAGCGCGGCAGCCACCGGGGCGAACAGCTGCGACGCCGTGCTGCCGATCGCGACGTCCGCCACCGCCACCCCGACCAGGCGCGCGAACGCGGCCCGGGTCCGGGTCGTCGAGGTGTCCCAGACCTCCCACGGCATGCGTCCCACCCGCCAGCCGGCGAGCGCCTCCTGCAACGCCTCCCACGCCGGCTCGGGCGGCAGCCCGTAACTGGCGGTGTTCAGCCAACCTGGGTGGGGTTGCCAGAGCTGCTGCGCCTTCTCGATCTCCACGCCACCGACGCTAGCGACCCGGCTCGCCGGGCGGGACGGCCAATCCCGGGCTCGCGGCCCACGCCGGGTCAGCTCACGTTCGCCGGACCGAGGACACTCTTCAGGTCGGCCATCAGGGCGGTGGTGGGCGCCACCCGGAACGGGCCGAGCCGCAGCCGGGTCACCTTGCTGCCGTTGAGCAGCTTGACGTGCACCTCCGCGTCGCCGGGGTGCAGCACCAGCGTCTCCTTCAGCCGCTCCACGAGCGGCGGGGTGCAGCGGGTGACCGGAATGGTGAGCGTTACCGGCTTGTTGGCCGCGCTGCTGCTGATGTCCGGCATCGACATGTCCATCGCCATGATCCGCGGGGTGTCGTCGCGGCGGTCCACCCGCCCCTTGACCACCACGATCGCGTCCTCGGCGATGTACTGCCCGATCACCTCGTACGTGTTGGGGAAGAACAGCGTCTCCACGCCGCCGGCCAGGTCCTCGAGAGTGGCCGACGCCCAGGCCCGGCCCTGCTTGGTGACCCGGCGCTGCACACCGGAGAGGATGCCGGCCAGGGTGACCACGGCGCCGTCGGGCACGGCGCCGTCCTCGGCGAGCGCCGCGATCGTGGTGTCCGCCGCCGCGTTCAGGATGTGCTCCAGCCCGAACAGCGGGTGGTCGGAGACGTACAGGCCGAGCATCTCGCGTTCGAAGGCGAGCTTGTCGCGCTTGTCCCACTCCCCCTCGGCGATCACCGGCATCACGGTGGTGCTCGCCCCCGTGTCGGTGTCACCGAACCCGGCGCCGAACAGGTCGTACTGCCCGACGGCCTCCTTGCGCTTGACGTCGGCGAACGCGTCGATCGCGTCGGCGTGCACCGCGAGCAGGCCCTTGCGCGGGTGGCCGAGCGAGTCGAACGCGCCCGCCTTGATCAGCGATTCGATCGTCTTCTTGTTGCAGACCACCGCGTCCACCTTGGACAGGAAGTCGTAGAAGTCGTGGTACGCGCCCTTCTCCTCGCGGCACCGCATGATCGAGCTGACCACGTTCGCCCCGACGTTGCGGATCGCGGCGAGACCGAAACGGATGTCCCTGCCGACCGGGGTGAACGGACCGGCCGAGGTGTTCACGTCCGGCGGCAGCACCTGGATGCCCATCCGGCGGCACTCCGAGAGGTAGAGCGCCATCTTGTCCTTGTCGTCGCCCACCGACGTGAGCAGCGCGGCCATGTACTCGGCCGGGTAGTTCGCCTTGAGGTAGCCGGTCCAGTACGACACCAGGCCGTACCCGGCGGTGTGCGCCTTGTTGAACGCGTAGTCGGCGAACGGGACCAGGATGTCCCACAGCGTCTTGATGGCCTCGTCGGAGTAGCCGTTGGCGCGCATGCCGTCGCGGAACGGCACGAACTCCTTGTCGAGGACCTCCTTCTTCTTCTTGCCCATCGCCCGGCGCAGCAGGTCGGCCTGACCGAGCGAGTACCCGGCCAGCTTCTGCGCGGCGCGCTGCACCTGCTCCTGGTAGACGATCAGGCCGTAGGTGGGGCCGAGGATCTCCTCGAGCGGCTCGGCCAGCTCCGGGTGGATCGGTGTGATCTCCTGGAGCCCGTTCTTGCGCAGCGCGTAGTTGGTGTGCGAGTTGGCGCCCATCGGGCCCGGCCGGTAGAGCGCCAGGACCGCGGAGATGTCCTCGAAGTTGTCCGGCTTCATCAGCCGCAGCAGCGAGCGCATCGGCCCGCCGTCCAGCTGGAACACGCCGAGAGTGTCGCCACGGGCCAGCAGCTCGTACGTCGGCTTGTCGTCCAGCGGCAGCTTGAGCAGGTCGACCATGCGCCCGTGGTTGCTCTCGATGTTCTTCAGGGCGTCGTCGATGATGGTCAGGTTGCGCAGGCCGAGGAAGTCCATCTTCAGCAGCCCGAGCGACTCGCAGGTCGGGTAGTCGAACTGCGTGATGATCGCCCCGTCGGCGTCCCGGCGCATCAGTGGGATGTGCTCGATGATCGGCTCGGCGGACATGATGACGCCCGCCGCGTGCACGCCGGTCTGCCGGATCAGCCCCTCGATGCCGCGCGCGGTGTCGATCACCTTCTTGACGTCCGGGTCCGACTCGTAGAGGCCCCGGATCTCGCCCGCCTCCGCGTAGCGGGGGTGCTTCGGGTCGAAGATTCCGGTCAGCGGGATGTCCTTGCCCATCACCGCCGGCGGCATCGCCTTGGTGATGCGGTCGCCGACCGCGTACGGATAGCCGAGCACCCGGGCCGAGTCCTTGATCGCGGCCTTCGCCTTGATCGTGCCGAAGGTCGCGATCTGCGCGACCTTGTCCTCGCCCCACTTCTCGGTGACGTACTTGATGACCTCACCGCGCCGCCGCTCGTCGAAGTCGATGTCGACGTCCGGCATGGACACCCGCTCCGGGTTGAGGAACCGCTCGAAGATCAGACCGTGCGGCAACGGGTCCAGGTCGGTGATGCCCAGGGCGTACGCGACCAACGAGCCGGCCGCCGAGCCACGGCCCGGACCGACCGCGATGCCCTGGCTCTTCGCCCACTGGATGAAGTCGGCGACCACGAGGAAGTACGACGGGAAACCCATCTGGATGATGACGCCGAGCTCGTACTCGGCCTGCGTGACGTGGGTGTCCGGGATCCCGTCCGGGAAGCGGCGGGCCAGCCCCTTGAACGTCTCCTTGCGGAACCAGGACTCCTCGGTCTCCCCCTCCGGCACCGGGAAACGCGGCATCAGGTTGTGGAACTCGAACATGCCGGTCGGGTCGACCTTCTCGGCGACCAGCAGCGTGTTGCGGCAGCCCTCCAACCACAGGTCGGAGGAGTCGACGCCGCGCATCTCCTCGGCGGACTTGATGTAGTAGCCGCTGCCATCGAATTTGAACCGGTTGGGGTCGGCGACGTTCGCCGCGGTCTGCACGCAGAGCAGCACGTCGTGCGCCTCGGACTGCGCCTCGTGCGTGTAGTGCGAGTCGTTGGTGACCACCGGCGGGATGTCCAGCTTGCGGGAGATCTCCATCAACTCCTGGCGGACCCGGCGCTCGATGCTGATGCCGTGGTCCATGATCTCCAGGAAGTAGTTCTCCTTGCCGAAGATGTCCTGGTACTTGGCGGCGGCCTTCAGCGCCTCGTCGTACTGGCCCAGCCGCAGCCGGGTCTGCACCTCGCCGGACGGGCAGCCGGTGGTCGCCATCAACCCCTCGGCGTGCTCGGCGAGCAGTTCCGCGTCCATCCGGGGCCACTTGACGAAGAACCCCTCGGTGTACGACCGGCTGGTGAGCTTGAACAGGTTGTGCAGGCCGACCTTGTCGCGCGCCCAGATGGTCATGTGGGTGTAGCCGCCGCTGCCGGAGACGTCGTCGCTCTTCTGCTCCGGCCGGCCCCACCGCACCCGCTGCTTGTGGAACCGCGACTCCGGGGCCACGTACGCCTCGATGCCCAGGATGGGCTTCACGCCGGCCGCCGTCGCCTGCTTGTAGAAGTCGTTCGCGCCGTGCATGTTGCCGTGGTCGGTCATCGCCACCGCCGGCATCCCCTGGCGGTCGACCTCGGCGAAGAGGTCCTTGAGCCGGGCCGCCCCGTCGAGCATCGAGTACTCCGTGTGCACGTGCAGATGCGCGAACGAATCGCCCATGCGTGGGCCCCCCGGGTCGGCTACGTCGTGGCGAGAAGGTCGGACGGCTCACCCTATCCCCGCCCGACGACGGTCCTCCAGCGAGCCGCGCGGACGGATCACGGCCGGGTGGCGCGGATCTCCCTGGCGGTTGCGGGAGTCGGCTGGCGGACTGGACCGGCGCGCCGGCCGGTCGCGCACGTAGCCTGGACGGCACGGCACACCGGCGGGAACGGGGACGGCGTCATGCCCCTCGCGGACGGTATCGAGGACCTGGCCACAGCGGCCGCGCGCGGCGACCCGGGCGCGGTCGACGCGCTGCTGGCGGCCGTCCGCCCGGAGGTGCTGCGGCTCTGCGGCCGCCTGCTGCCGAACCGGGAGGACGCCGAGGAGGCGTGCCAGGACACGCTGCTCGCGGTGGCCGGCGGGATCGGCCGGTTCGAGGGCCGGTCGTCGTTCCACACCTGGCTGTACCGGCTCGCCGCCAACCGCTCCCGCTCGACGTACCGGGTGCTGCGCCGCCGGTGGCTGGTGGAGGCGGCCGGCGCGCCGCTACCGGAACCGCCCGATCCCCGACGGACCAGCGTGGTGGCCGGCACCCGGCTGGATCTGCTCGACGCGCTCGACTCGGTACGCCCCGACCTCGCCGAGGCGATCACGCTGCGTGACGTCCTCGGCCTGAGCTACCGCGAGATCGCCGCGGCGCTCGGTCTGCCCGAGGGCACCGTCAAGTCCCGCCTGCACGAGGCCCGCCAGCAGGTGCGGCAGCGGTTGTCCGATGGCTGACGGTCCGCTCCCGCCGGGACGGCCGGCCGGAACCGCCGGCCGCGCGGGGCGCCGCATCACCGCCGGCCGCGCCCTGCCGGGTCGCCGTCTGCTGGCTCTGGTGCTCGCACCGGCCCTGGTCGCCCCGCTCACGGCGTGCGGCGACGGCGGCCCGGTCGCCCCGCTGCCGGTCCGGGCACCGGTCCCGACCACCCCGGCCGTGCCGGCCCCGGTCACCACCCCGCCACCGTCGACCGCGACCACCCCGGCGACGGTCGCGCCGACGGTGCGCGTGCCGGCGGCGGCGCCGACCTCGCCGCGACCGACCCGCGGCACTCCGTCGCCGTCGCCGAGCCGGCCGCCGGACGCATGCCTCGGCCCGGTGCGGTACGACGTGGTGCTCGCCGAGACCGAGCTGGCGCTGCTGCGGTCGCTCTGCTTCGCCACCGGCGGGGTGCTGCGCCTCATCGGCATCGGGCCCGGCGAGGTCAGCGTGGACCGGGAGGACCTCGTGTCGGGCAGCTACGAGGCCGGAGTGGTGGACATCCGGTTCGTCCGGGCCGGCACGGTGGTGGTGACGATCCCGCAGAACGGCACGGACCACCGGGTCACCGTTGTGGTGGTCTAGGCGGGCGGGCCCGTCCGCACCCCGGCGAGCAGGGCGTCCACGAACGCGGCGTGGCCCCCGGCGGGCGGCACGACCTGCGCGTAGAGCAGCCCGACCGGGGCGAGCCCGGCCGCCTCGACGATCACCGGTCGTCCGGCCGGGCAGGCGTACGCCGCCACGATCCAGTCCACACCGCCCTGACGGGTACGCCGGACGGGCTCGGCGGCACAGTCGGCGTGCGGACGCTCGGCGAGGAAACCCGCCGGGCCGGTCCGCCGGGCGGTGCTGGCGGAGAGGCCGACGAACGCGCCCGGCACGGTGGGATCGACGGCCCACCGGTCGGGGTCCGGCGAGACGACAAGCGCCGGTTCGAGGTCACCGTCTGCGTCGTACTGTCCCGCCCAGCCGGTACCCGTGGCCCCCCAGCCGGGCGGCAACGCGACGGTGAGCGGCCCGCTGCCGCCGCGGCGCTCGCGTGGCGTACCGGCGTCACCGGCGGTCACCGCCAGCGGGGCGAACGCGAGCAGGCCGGCCAGCGCCAACCGCAGCCGGCGGGCGGTCCGCGCCCCGGCGGCCGTCGACCGGGGCGCGCTGGCCGGGGAGGCCGTGGCGGCGCGCCGGAGGGCGGCACCGAAGGCGGCCGCGTCCGGATAGCGGTCGTCCGGCCGGCGGGCGGTGGCCCGGCGCAGCACCGCCGGCACCCCCGCCGGAACGCCCACCCGCAACCGCGGGCCGCCCCCGGCCCGGCCGGAGCCCCCGGTGGCCGGTCCGGGCAGCTCCGGGCCTCGCGTCGGGCGCCCGGCCGTCGCCTCGCCGGGGTCGGCCAGCAGGCGTACGCCGAGCCGGCCCAGGCCGTACACGTCCGCGCGGGTGTCCACGACGCCCACCGGGTCGTCCTGCTCGGGGGCCATGTAGCCGGGCGTCCCCGCCCGAGCGGTGAGCCCGGACGCGGCGGCGAGGGCCTTGGCCAGTCCCAGGTCGGCGATGAGCACGCGTTCGCCGTCCGGACCGGAGGTGAACAGGACGTTGCCGGGCGTCAGGTCCCGGTGCACCACGCCGTGCCGGTGCAGGACCGCCACACCGTCGGCGATCTCCGCGAGCAGCGTCACGGCGGCGGGGACCGGCAGCGGGCCCCGGGCCAGCCGGTCCCGGAGGCTCCCGCCGTCCGCCCAGGCCAGCACGGCGTACGGCCGACCGTCGGGCAACTCCCCCACGCCGTGCACCCGCACCAGCCGCGGGTGGTCGAGCCGCCGCAGCAGCCGGGCCTCGTCCAGGAATCGTTCCCGGACCCGCAGGTCGTGGCTCCAGTTCTCGGCCAGCACCTTGATCGCGACCCGGGAGTCCAGGACGGCGTCGTGACCGAGCCAGACGGTCGCGAAGGAACCCGTGCCGAGCAGCCGCTCGATCCGGTACGCGCCGATCCGACCCGGAGTGCCCACGGCGTCACCCCCACCGTCGACGGTAGACGCAGGGACCGGCCGGCGGGATCCCCGTCGACGCGGCCGGCGACCGGTCGGGAACCCGACGAACCGATGTCGCCGCGGCGGAGACCAACAGGACAAGGAGACCCGACCACCGACAGGAGCACCGCCATGAACCGTCTTCCGTCCATTTTCCTCGCCGGCCTACTGGCGCTGGCCCCCGTCCTGCCGGCGTTGCACGCCGCCCCGGCCTCCGCCCGGCCGTTCGCCACCGCCGCGGCCGACACGGTCACCGCCGGCGCCGCCGTCGGCTCCGACGGCGTCGAGATCCTCAGCGTCCGGGGCGCCGGACCGTTCCGCGTCGGGGCGCGCCTGTCCCGGCTGTCCGCCGCCGGTCTCATCGACTGGGTGGTCGAGCCGTGCGACGGCGTGGTCCACGCCGGCGTCACCGGGGAGTGGGCGGGGGCGATCCTGCTGGTGTTCCGGCACGGCCGGCTGGTCGAGGTGGGCACCGCCACCGTGCCGCCGCGCTCGCCGGCCGGCGCGTCCGTCGGGATGTCCTTCGAGGAGCTGGAGGTCATCTACGGCCGGCGCGGGTCGATGATCCGCAACGACGTCGGGGACGCGTCGGCGTACCTCGTCCGGTTCGGCGACCGGGTGGAGCTCTACACCGGCCACCCGATCCGGTCTGGTGTCGGCTACTACGCCGCCGGCCGGGCCGACCACGTCGAACGGGCCTTCCGGCAGGGCGGCGCCTGCTGATTCACCGGCTGGCGGGGCGCCCGGTGCTCCGGGCGCCCCGCGAGCATGCTCAGACACAGGTGTGCCGTGGCGCACAACAACACGGCGATGGACAATAGTGTGTGGCGCACAGTATCGTGTGACACATGGCCAGCGAAGAGATCCTCCGGACCCACCTGCAGGAGCTGCGCCGGGGCACGGTCGTGGTGGCGAGCCTCATCGCGCTGCGCCGCCCCGACTACGGCTACGCGCTGCTGCAACGCCTGACCGAGCACGGCTTCCCCGTCGACGCCAACACCCTCTACCCGCTGCTGCGCCGCCTCGAGGACCAGGGGCTGCTGACCAGCGAGTGGAACACCGAGGAGAGCCGGCCGCGCAAGTTCTACCGGACCAGCCCCGACGGCGAGGCCGTGCTCGACCGGCTCCTCGCCGACCTCGCCGCCGTCCGGACCTCCATGACCGCCCTGCTCGAAGGAGCCGACCGATGACCACCCTGACCGACCGCTACGTCGCCGCGACCCTGCGCTCGGTGCCCGCCGCCCGCCGCGCGGAGATCGCCACCGAGCTGCGCGCCTCGATCGAGGACATGATCGACGGCCGGTCCGCCGCCGGGGAGGACGCCGCCACCGCCGAGCGGGCGGTCCTCACCGAGCTGGGCGACCCGGCGCAGCTCGCCGCCCGCTACGCCGACCGCCGCCTGCAGCTCATCGGCCCCACCTACTACCTGGCCTGGGAGCGCCTGCTGAAGCTGCTGCTCAGCTTCGTGCCGGCCACCGTGGGCGTCATCGTCGGCCTGCTGGCGGCGACCGACGGCGAGAACGTCGGCGGCGCCGTCGGCGAAGGGATCTCCACCGCCCTCACGGTGGCCGTCCAGATCGCGTTCTGGGTCACGCTTGTCTTCGCGGTGCTGGAGCGGACCAACACCCCGCTCGACCTGCCCGCCTGGAACGTCGACCAGTTGCCGGAGGGCCCGGTCGACCGGCAGATCACGCTGACCGACACCGCCGCCGCGATCGGCTTCCTGGCCCTCTTCATCGCCTACCTGCCGCTGCAGCACTTCCGGTCGTTCGTCCCCGCCGACGGCGAGGGGAACCTGCCGATCCTCGACCCGGCGCTGTGGAGCTTCTGGCTGCCCTCCCTGATCGCCGTGCTGGTCGCCACCGTCGGCCTGGAGATCGCCAAGTACCGGGCCGGCCGGTGGACCTGGCCGCTGGTCGCGGTGAACGGGCTGCTCAACCTGGCGTTCGCGGTGCCGGTGATCTGGCTGATGTCGACCGACCGGCTGCTCAACCCCGACCTCGTGGCCCGCTTCGACTGGCTCGGCGAGGGCCGCAACCTGGACACGGTCGCCGCCGTCGTGGTGGTCAGCACCATCCTGATCGTGCTCTGGGACACCGTCGACAGCGTCGTCAAGGCGTACCGCGCCCGCCGCTGACCCGGCGCCGCGCCGGCCCGGCACCGCACCGGTGCCGGGCCGGCCGCACGCCGCACCGTCGGGCCGAAGCGGGCAGGACCGGCACCGGCGACCGTACGATGATCAGCAGACAGGCCGACGCGACCCGAGGGAGCGGCCGTGGAACTGATCATCGGACTGGTGTGTCTCGCCCTGATCGTCGTGGCGGTGGGCGGCTACGGCGTCTCCGTCTACAACGGGTTGGTGCGCGCCCGCAACGCCTACCGCAACGCGTTCGCCCAGATCGACGTGCAGCTGATTCGCCGTCACGACCTGATTCCGAATCTGGTCGAGGTGGCCAAGGGATACCTCAAGCACGAGCGGGAGACCCTGGAGGCGGTGACCGCTGCCCGGACCGCCGCCGTGAACGCGCAGGCCGCCGCCGCGGCGACGCCCGGCGACCCGACCGCCATGCGGCAGCTCAGCGGCGCGGAGAACACGCTCACCGCCACCCTCGGCCGGCTGTTCGCGCTCTCCGAGGCGTACCCGGACCTGAAGGCCAACCAGAACATGATGCAGCTGTCGGAGGAGCTGACGTCGACGGAGAACCGGGTGGCCTTCGCCCGGCAGGCGTACAACGACGCGGTGATGGCGTACAACAACAAGCGCGAGGTCTTCCCCTCCAGCGTGGTGGCGGGGATGTTCTCGTTCGGGCCGGCCGAGCTGTTCCAGCCCGACGACCCCCAGCAACGCCAGGCCCCACAGGTCTCCTTCTGACGATGAACTTCTTCGAGCGCCAGCGCCAGGTACGGCGCCTGTCGGTCCGGCTGGTGCTGCTTTTCGTCCTCGCCGTGGTCGGCATCGTGGCGGTGGTCGACGTGGCCGCCGTGCTGGCGTTCAACGCCACCGCCGGGCGCACCGGGGACCTCATCGGGCTGGTCGCCGTGGTCACCCTCGGCACCGTCGCCGCGATCGGGCTGGCCGCCCTGGTCCGGACGCTGGCGCTGCGCGGCGGGGGCGGCAAGGTGGCCCGCGAACTGGGTGGCGTGCCGGTGCCGTCGGACACCACCGACCCGGAGCTGCGCCGGCTGCGCAACGTGGTGGAGGAGATGGCGCTGGCCTCCGGGGTGCCGGTGCCGGAGGTGTACGTCCTGCCGGACGAGGACGCCATCAACGCCTTCGCCGCCGGCTGGAGCCCGTCCGACGCCGCCGTGGCCGTCACCCGGGGAGCGCTGCGCCGGCTCAACCGCGATGAGCTCCAGGGCGTGATCGCGCACGAGTTCAGCCACGTCGTCAACGGCGACATGCGGCTCAACATCCGGCTCATGGGCCTGCTGTTCGGCATCCTGTTCCTGGCCGTGATCGGCCGTGGCCTGCTGCGCGCCGGTGTCCTCAGCGGCGGCCGCAACCGGGGCGGCGGCGGTGGCGGTGGCGGGGCGAACCCGCTGCCGCTGGTCGGGATCGCCATGCTGGCCGCCGGCTACGTCGGCGTGCTCGCCGGGCGGCTCATCCAGGCCTCGGTGTCCCGGCAGCGGGAGTACCTGGCCGACGCCTCGGCGGTGCAGTACACCCGGCAGACCCGGGGCATCGCCGGCGCGCTCAAGAAGATCGGCGGGCTGACCGAGGGCTCCGAGCTGAAGGCACCCAAGCGCGACGAGGTCGGGCACATGCTCTTCGGCGAGGCCGTACGGGCGTCCTGGTTCGCCACCCATCCCCCGCTGGTCGACCGGATCCGCGCGCTGGAACCCTCGTTCGACCCGGGCGAGCTGCGCCGGCTGTCCCAGCGCTGGGCAGCGGAGCCGCCGTCGGGCCGGCAGGAGGACGCCGCCCTCGGTCTGGTCGGACGCGCGGCAGCCGAGGCACCCCCGCCGACCGGGCCCGCCCAGGACGGTGGGTCGCCGGCGCCGCTACCGGTGGCGGGCACCCGGATCCGGGTCGCGCCGGACGAGGTGCTGGGCCGGGTGGCCGCGCCGACCGGGACCGACTACACCCACGCCGCGGCCCTCCTCGACCGGATCCCGGACCCGCTGCTCGATCGCGCCCGCGGCCGGGACACGGCCGTACCGCTGCTGTTCGGCCTGCTGCTCAGCGGCGAACCGCCGGTGCGGCGACAGCAGCACGCCGCCGTCGCCCAACGACACGGCCCGGACCTGGCCGACGCGGCCCTGCGCGAGGCCGAGGCGCTGGCCGCGCTGCACCCGATGCTGCGGCTGCCGCTGGCCGAGCTGGCCTTCCCCGCCCTGCGCGACCGCCCACCCGCGGAGCTGGAATCGCTGCTGGCGGCCGTGTTCACGCTGATCCACGCCGACGACGCGATCGACGTGTGGGAGTACTGCCTGTCCCGCCTGCTCCTGGCCGAGCTGGAGGAGTCGCTGCGGCCGGACTCCCGCTGGCGCACCGACCGGCGCCGGCTCACCGACGCCCGCTCGGCGGCCGCCTACCTGCTGTCCGTCCTCGCCCAGGTGGGGCACTCCGATCGGAGCGCCGCCGAACGGGCCTTCCAGTCCGGCGTCGACGCGCTGCGGCCCGGCGCCACCCTGCCGTACGCGCCGCCGGAGAACGGCGTGCTGGCCCTGGAGACCGCCTGGCCGGTGCTCGACGGACTGCGGCCGGAGGACAAGCAGCGGCTGGTGGCGGCCACGGTCGCGGTGATCAGCCACGACGGGACGATGACGGTGCCGGAGATCGAACTGCTCCGCACGATCTGCGGGCTGCTGCACTGCCCGCTGCCACCGCTGGTCGGCGGGATGACATCCTCAGCAGGATGACCAGCGAGATCCTCGCCGAGTGGCGGCGGCCGGGGCCCACCCCGGAGCAGCAGCGCTTCGACGTCTACGCCGGGCTGGCCGCCACGGTGCTCGCGCTGTTCAGCCTCACCCTGGCCCGCAGCACCGGGGCGTTCCTGCTCGGGCCGCCACCGTCCGGGCCGGAGCAGGTCTTCTGGACCATCGCGGTGGTCCTGCCGCTGATCTGGCGGCGGCGCTTCCCCGCCACCGTCACGGTGGTCATCTCGGCGGCGTTCATCGCGGCGCAGGCGCGCTCCGCCCCGGAGACGCAGCTGTCCGGGTGGGCGCTGTTCGCGGCCCTCTACACCCTCGGCGCCTGGGGCCGCGACCGCAGGCTGTCCCGCCGGCTGCGGATCGGCGTCATCGCCACCATGTTCGTCTGGCTCGGGGTCTACTACGCCACGACCATCGGCAGCATCCCGCCGGACGCCTTCGCCCGGGCGGTCGGGCCGGTGCCCCCGGTGCTCGCCGCGATGGTCAGCGGGGTGCTCGTCAACGGCCTGTACTTCGGGTTCGCGTACTTCTTCGGGGAGATCGCCTGGCTGGCCGCCAGCCGGCAGCACGACCTCCGGACGCAGGCCGAGCAGCTACGCCGGTCCCAGGCCGAGGTACGCGAGCACGCGGTGATCGGCGAACGGGTACGCATCGCCCGGGAACTGCACGACGTCGTCGCCCACCACGTGTCGGTGATGGGCGTGCAGGCGGCCGCCGCCCGGCGCGTCTTCGACAAGGACCCGGCCAAGGCGCGCACGGCGCTGAGCGCGATCGAGGAGACCGCCCGCACGGCGGTCGACGAGCTGCGCCGGATGCTCGGCGTGCTGCGTGCCGGCGACGCCGACCCCGGCGGCCCGGGCCCGGCCGGCCCCGCCGGCGTCGACCAGATCGCCGCCCTGGTCGACCGGGCCCGCGAGGCCGGCCTGCGGGCCACCCTCGGGGTGTACGGGGATCCGGCGCCCCTGCCCGAGTCGCTGTCCCAGGCGGCGTACCGGGTGGCGCAGGAGGCCGTGACGAACGTACTCAAGCACGCCACCGGAGCGACCGTGCTCGACGTACGGATCCGCTACCTGGCACACGACGTGGAGGTCGACGTGACCGACGACGGACGGGCCGCCGGCCCGGTGAACACCGGCGGGATGGGACTGATCGGCATGCGCGAGCGGGTCGCCACCCACGGCGGCTCGCTGGAGGTGGGCCCGCGGACCGGCGGCGGCTGGCGGGTCCGCGCCCGCTTCCCGCTGCCCTTGACCGCGGAGCGCCCGGCGTGAGCGCCGACGCCGCGGCGGGCGCGCCGATCCGGGTGCTGCTCGCCGACGACCAGCACCTGGTCCGCACCGGCTTCCGGGTCATCCTCGAGGTGGAGGACGACATCGAGGTGGTCGGTGAGGCCGCCGACGGCGAGCGGGCGGTCGGCATGACCCGGGCGCTGCGCCCCGACGTGGTGCTGATGGACGTGGAGATGCCGGGCGTCGACGGGCTGGAGGCGACCCGGCGGATCGCCGCCGACCAGGGCGGGCCGGCGGTGCTGATCCTCACCACCTTCGACCGGGACGACTACCTGTTCGCCGCGCTGCGCGCCGGAGCCAGCGGCTTCCTGCTGAAGAACGGCACCCCGGAGGCGCTGGTCGAGGCGATCCGCGTGCTGGCCCGGGGCGACGCGCTGCTCGCCCCGGAACTCACCCGGCGGGTGATCGCCACCTTCACCCGCCCCGGCGGCGCGACCACCGGCGGCGGGTCCCCCGAGGCGACGCTGCGCGAACTCACCCCCCGGGAGCGGGAGGTGCTGGCCCTGGTGGCGCGGGGAGCCAGCAACGCCGAGATCGCCGCCGACCTGCACCTCGGCGAGGCGACGGTGAAGACGCACGTCAGCCGGGTGCTGGCCAAACTCGGCCTGCGCGACCGGGTGCAGGCGGTGGTCTTCGCGTACGAGCACGGGGTGGTACGGCCCGGGGGGTGATCACCTCCGCCCGCAGGAGGACCCCTCCGTTCCACCGCCGGACGGACGTCGACCGCCCGGCGCGGATCTAGCGTGATCTTGTGACCGATCTACTCAGACTCGACGGTGTCGACCGCAGTTTCGGTGATCGACGGGTGCTCCAGAACGTGTCCTTCGACGTGCCGGCCGGGCGGATGACCGGGTTCGTGGGCGGCAACGGCGCGGGCAAGACCACCACGATGCGGATCATCCTCGGTGTGCTCGCCGCCGACGCCGGCCAGGTGAGCTGGCAGGGCAGGCCGCTGACCCGCGGGGTCCGCCGGCGGTTCGGGTACATGCCGGAGGAGCGCGGCCTCTACCCGAAGATGACCGTCCGGGAGCAGGTCGCGTACCTGGGCCAGCTGCACGCGATGACCGCGGCGGCGGCCCGGCGCGCCACCGATGCGCTGCTGGAGCGGGTCGGGCTCGCCGAACGCGGGAACGACCAACTGGAGACGCTGTCGCTGGGCAACCAGCAGCGCGCCCAGATCGCCGCCGCGCTGGTGCACGACCCCGAGGTGCTGGTGCTCGACGAGCCGTTCTCCGGCCTCGACCCGCTGGCCGTCGACACGGTGGTGGCCGTGCTGCGCGAGCGGGCCGCCGCCGGCGTACCGGTGCTCTTCTCCAGCCACCAGCTCGACGTCGTCGAGCGGCTCTGCGACGACCTGGTGATCATCTCCGACGGCGTGATCCGGGCCGCCGGCAGCCGCGAGCAGCTACGTGCGACGTACACCTCGCCCCGCTACGAGCTGACGGTGGAGACGGATGCCGGCTGGCTGCGTGACCAGCCCGGGGTGACCATGGTCGACCTGGACGGCGCCCGCGCCGTGTTCGACCTGGCGCCCGGCGCGGACGAACAGCCGGTGCTGCACGCGGCGCTGGCCCGCGGCCCGGTCCGCGCGTTCCGTCCGGTCACCCCCTCCCTCACCGAGATCTTCCGAGAGGTCGCACAGTGAACACCACGCAGGCCACCCGCCTGGTCGCCGCCCGCGAGATCCGGGTCAAGCTGCGCGACCGTACGTTCCTGTTCGGCACCCTGTTCTTCCTGCTCATCGCCGCGGCGGCGACCGTACTGCCGCCGCTGCTGTCCGGTGGCCCGGCCAGCGTCGCGGTGACCGAGGCGGCGGCCGGGCCGCTGCGCGACGCCGGCCTGGAGGTGCGGACCGTCCCCGACGACCGGGCCGCCGAGCAGGCGGTCCGCGAGGGCGACGTGGACGCCGCCGTGGTCGCCGGGCCGGCGGTGCTGGCCCTGAACGAGGCGCCGGACGACGTGGTGGCGGCGCTGAGCACCCGACCCGAGGTCCGCCTGCTCGACCCGGACGCCGTCGACCCGGTGGTGGCCTTCCTGGTGCCGTTCGCCTTCGCCTTCGTCTTCTTCGTCACCTCGCAGACCTTCGGCGTGCAGATCGCCCAGTCCGTGGTGGAGGAGAAGCAGACCCGGGTGGTGGAGATCCTGGTGGCCGCGGTGCCGGTCCGGGCGCTGCTGGCCGGCAAGCTGGTCGCCGGGACCGTGCTGGCGCTCGGGCAGATCGCGCTGATCGCCCTGGTCGCCGTGGTCGGCATGCGGTTCGCCGACAGCGGCGGGCTGCTCACGCTGCTGGGGCCGGCGATCGGCTGGTTCCTGCCGTTCTTCCTGCTGGGCTTCGTTCTGGTCGCGGCCATGTGGGCGGCGGCCGGTGCGCTGGTCAACCGGCAGGAGGACATCGCCGGGGTGTCCACGCCGGTGCAGCTCGCGGTGATGCTGCCGTTCTTCGCGGTGATCTTCCTCAACGACAACGACACCGCCATGCGGGTGCTGTCCTACCTGCCGTTCTCCGCGCCGACCGCGATGCCGCTGCGGCTGTTCACCGGGGACGCGGCCGGCTGGGAACCGCTTGTCTCGCTGGTCCTGCTGCTGGTCGCCGCGGCCGCGTTCCTGATCGCCGGGGCCCGGATCTACGAGGGCTCGCTGCTGCGTACCAACGGACGCACCTCGATCCGGGCCGCCTGGCGGTCCCGGGAGACGGTCGGCTGAGGACCGCCCGGTCCCGGCGGGGCGTTCACCCGCCGGCCCGGACCACGCCGATCCGGCCCGCCGATCTCGGCCGGCCGAGTCGGCACGTGGCCTACGGTCAGCGGACCGGCCGGGAGCTCGACGACGCTCCCCCACTCCCCCACGCCGCGTACACCGCGCGCAGCAGCACGCCGCCGACCAGCAACAGCGCACCGGTCAGCCGAAGTTCCGCGTCGAGCGCCTTGGTGGCGAGATGCAGCAGCAGGATGCCGGCTCCGACGACGGCGATCAGGGTGCCGGCACGGCCGACCCACGGTACGGGCGTCCTGTCCATCGACGCAGTGTAGCCGTCTGGGCGGCCAGCCGGATCCGGTCGCTGACGTCGAACGACTGGTTGACGGCGTTTCTACGATGAGCGGCGATGTGGCGACAACTGCTGACCAGGCTGACGAACAGATCATGGGCGGGCTGGTGCGGCCTGGTCGCCACCGTTGCCCTGCTCCTCGTCACCACCTGGTGGAACCTGTGGGAGATCCGCCGCACGTGGGACTACGCCGGTGCCGCCTTCGTCACCGCTACGCCTGGCAGCATCGAGATCGTCGCCTGCGATGCCGGCAGTGAGAGCAAGGGCAACTGGACCTGTCATGGACCCTTCACCAGTGACGACGGCACCGTACGGATCGAATCGGTCAGCCTGCGCGTCCCGGTCGGAGAAGGGCCGGGCTCGACCGGGCCAGCCGTGGTCAGCGGCATGGGTGCCGAGCGCGGATGGGTTCCGCACCTGGGGATGACGGTCGGTCGGCTGGGCGTCCACGCCATCGCCGCGTTCGCGGGCTGTCTGTCGTGGATGTTCTTCCGGATCGCGTGGATCAGCGGTAGGCGAAGGCCACGCCCGGCCGGTGGTGTCCGGACGCCACGCCTGCCGCGCAACCAGCATCGAAACCGGCGCCGCCGGAGGAAGGCCAAGCGGCAGTAGCCGGTTCCCCGCCATGAGCATCAACGGGGAACCGACCAGATACCCGGCGGCGACTCAGCCGACGGCAGCCATGATCTCGTCGCTGACGTCGAAGTTCGCGTAGACGTTCTGCACGTCGTCGCAGTCCTCCAGGACGTCGATCAGCTTGAAGACCTTCCGGGCGCCCTCCTCGTCCAGCGGCACGTTGACGCTCGGGACCAGCGAGGACTCCGCCGACTCGTACTCGATGCCGGCGTCCTGCAACGCGGTGCGGACGGCGATCAGGTCGCCCGGCTCGGAGACCACCTCGAACGCCTCGCCGAGGTCGTTGACCTCCTCGGCGCCCGCGTCCAGGACGGCCATCATCACGTCGTCCTCGGTGGTGCCGGTCTTGGGGACGATCACCACGCCCTTGCGGGAGAACAGGTACGACACGGAGCCGGCGTCGGCGAACGAACCGCCGTTGCGGGTCAGCGCGGTGCGCACCTCAGTGGCGGCACGGTTGCGGTTGTCGGTGAGGCACTCGATCAGCAGGGCGACGCCGTTCGGGCCGTACCCCTCGTACATGATCGTCTGGTAGTCGGCGCCACCGGCCTCCAGGCCGGAGCCGCGCTTGACGGCCCGGTCGATGTTGTCGTTGGGGACGGAGTTCTTCTTGGCCTTCTGGATGGCGTCGTAGAGCGTCGGGTTGCCGGCCGGGTCACCGCCACCGGTGCGCGCCGCCACCTCGACGTTCTTGATCAGCTTCGCGAACATCTTGCCGCGCTTGGCGTCGATGACCGCCTTCTTGTGCTTGGTCGTCGCCCACTTTGAGTGGCCGGACATCAGTTACCTCCGTTGCTACCCGCCGTCTGCTTCGACCGCACCGCACTCGCCTCCGCTCCCGCCGGCGCACGCGGAGAGTGCCGGTCAGCTCTGGTGGAAGCCGTGGCGGGCAGATGGCCCTGCCGAATCTCGGCAATCCTACCGGTGACCGGTGAGCGAGCGTCAGCGCCGCACGGCACCGGCCCGTCCCGAGCGGCCTGAACAGGCACAACGGGACGGGCCGGGCACTCATTCCCCAAAGCCGTACGATCCGACCTCGGTGAATCCGGAGGTGCTCCGTTCCAGACAGCGGTCCTCGAGCCCGGCGCGGTACCGGCGGAACGACTCGAGCCGCGGCAACGGGCCGGGCAGCTCCGGCGCCAGGGCGATGTCGACGAAGCTGCACCCGTCGTCCAGTTGCAGCGTCACGAAGCGCAGCCCCGCCGGCCGGGACCGGGCCAGCTCCGCGTAGACGGCCCGCAGGAGGGCCAGGTGCGTGGTGACCTGATCGGGACGGACCCGGTACTGGATCACGATCGTCTCCACCGCGTCACCCCACCGGCTCGGGACGGCGGTCGGCGGCCACCTCGGCGGTCCGCAGCGCGGTCGCCCAGGTCACGATCTCGGTCAGCATCGTCGTCAGCGCCTGCTCCCGCTCGTCACCCGGGGCGAGCCGGGCCTGGTGGGTGGGGTCGCCCGGCGGGGCGGCGGAGAAGTCGAAGTCGGTGAACAGCCCCAGTGACACCCGCGTGGGGACGACGGTCACCCGCACCTCGCCGAGAACGGACTGCAGGTGGTCGCCGGCCCGGGTGCCCCCCTGCACGCCGTACGTCAGCAACCCGGCGACCTTGTCGTTCCACTCGGCGTACAGGTAGTCGACGGCATTCTTGAGCACCGCCGGGATCGACCGGTTGTAGTCGGGGGTGACGAACAGGAAGGCGTCGTACGCGTCGACGACGGCCGCCCACCGCCGGGTGTGCGGATTGCGATAGTCGCCGAACAGGGCCGGCACCGGCTCGTCGAGCAGGGGCAGGTGCTGCTCGGCCAGGTCCACCAGCTCGACGGCGCCCGCGCCGTCGCGAACGGCCGGATGCCGGGACGCGACCTGGGTCGCCCAGCCGGCGACGGCGGTGCTGCGCCGGCCCGGTCGGGTGCTGCCCACGATCACGCCGATCCGGACCGGCCCGGAGGTCTGTGTGTTCTGCATGGTCTGAGCCTCGCGCCGGACCGGGTGGGTGGGGAGGCCGTCGTGAGGGTGGCCCCGGCAGGGACACCCTTCGTCGGATGTCCGGTGTCAGACTGGGCCGGTGATGGACGGAGAGCTCGGCGCGTTCCTGCGCAGCCGGCGGGAGGCGCTCCCGCCCGAGCGGGTGGGGCTGCCGGCGGGGCCCCGACGCCGGACACCGGGGCTGCGCCGGGCCGAGCTGGCCACGCTGGCCCAGGTGAGCGTCGAATACCTGACCCGGCTGGAGCAGGGCCGCGACATTCGACCCTCGCCGGAGATCCTCGCCGCCCTCGCCGACGCGCTGCGGTTGGACGACGCCGACCGCGAACACCTCCGCCAGCTCGCGGCCGCCCACCACAGCAGGCAGCTCTGCCCGCGCGGGAGGACCGCGCTCACGCGTACGGTTCGGCCGTCCGTCCGCGCGCTGCTCGACGCCCTCCGCGACGCGCCGGCGCACGTGGCCAACCGGCTCGGCGACGTCCTGGCGTGGAACGACACCTTCGACCGGGTCGCCCGACCGCTGGGTCTGCTCGACGGCTCCCGCCCCAACCTGACCTGGTACGTCTTCACCGACGAACGGGCCCGGGCGGCGTTCGCCGACTGGGCCGGGACGGCCGACCGCCAGGTCGCCGAGCTGCACCGGTTGCGCCAGGGCGACCCGGCGACCGACGAGTTCGCCGACCGGCTGGTCCGGACCGTGGGCGCGCCGTTCGCCGACCGGTGGCGGCGGCGTCCGGTGCCGGCGGCGCACCATGGGGTACGCGAGCTGCGCCACCCACACGTCGGGCCGCTACGGCTGGCTTACGAGACCCTGACGGTCGGCGACACGGGCGACCAGTGGTTGATCACCCACTTGCCGGCGGACCCGGCCACGGCCGCCCGGCTGGACAGGCTCCTGGGCCGCGTACCCGGCCGCCTGCGCGCCGTCGCAGGCTGAGCCCCCGCCCACCCGCCCGGTCGATCACCCACTCGGGTCGATCAAGAGGTTTGCGGGGCGGGAGAAGCTTGCCGGCACCGCAAACCTCTTGATCAACAAGCGCCGGCGCGCGGGTCGGGCGGGTCAGCGCGCGGTGCGGACGAGGTTCACGAAGTACGCGTGCAGGCGCCGGTCGCCGGTCAGCTCGGGGTGGAACGAGGTGGCCAGCAGGTTGCCCTGCCGGACCGCGACGATCCGACCGGCCGCCGGGCCCTCGGTCACCGTGCCCAGCACCTCCACCCCGGCACCGACCCGCTCGACCCACGGCGCGCGGATGAAGACCGCGTGGAACGGGCCGCCGTCCACGCCGGTCACGTCCACCGGCGCCTCGAACGAGTCGACCTGCCGGCCGAACGCGTTGCGCCGGACGGTCATGTCGATGCCGGCGAAGCCGCGCTGGTCGGGCCGGCCGTCGAGGACCTCACCGGCCAGCATGATCATGCCGGCGCACGAGCCGTAGACGGGCATGCCGCCGGCGATGCGCTTGTCGATCGGCTCGCGCAGCTCGAAGATGTCGACAAGCTTGCTGATCGTGGTCGACTCCCCGCCGGGCACGACCAGACCGTCGACCGCGTCCAGTTCCTCGCGGCGGCGTACCGGCCGGACGTCCGCGCCGGCCGCGGCCAGCGCCGCGGTGTGCTCGCGGACGTCGCCCTGAAGGGCGAGTACGCCGATCACCAGTGCGGTCACGTTCGCTCCTTCCGGAGTGTTAAGAAGGGGCCCCTGCTCTACCGGAGGCGTTAACAAGGGGCCCTTCCTTTCACCTCACCAGCCGCGCTCGGCCAGGCGGTGCGGCTGCGGGATCTCGTCGACGTTGATGCCGACCATGGCCTCGCCGAGGCCGCGGGACACCTTGGCCAGCACGTCCGGGTCGTCGTGGAACGTGGTCGCCTTGACGATCGCGGCGGCCCGCTGCGCCGGGTTGCCGGACTTGAAGATGCCCGAGCCGACGAACACGCCCTCGGCGCCGAGCTGCATCATCATCGCGGCGTCGGCCGGGGTCGCGATCCCACCGGCGGTGAACAGCACCACCGGGAGCTTGCCGGTCTCGGCGACCTCCTTGACCAGCTCGTACGGGGCCTGCAGCTCCTTCGCGGCCACGTACAGCTCGTCGGCCGGCAGCGACTGCAGCCGGCGGATCTCGGTGCGGATCCGGCGCATGTGGGTGGTGGCGTTGGAGACGTCACCGGTGCCGGCCTCGCCCTTCGACCGGATCATGGCAGCGCCCTCGTTGATCCGGCGCAGCGCCTCGCCGAGGTTGGTGGCGCCGCAGACGAAGGGGACGGTGAAGGCCCACTTGTCGATGTGGTTCTCGTAGTCCGCGGGGGTCAACACCTCGGACTCGTCGACGTAGTCCACGCCGAGGGACTGCAGGATCCGCGCCTCGACGAAGTGGCCGATCCGGGCCTTGGCCATGACCGGGATGGAGACCGCGTTGATGATCCCGTCGATCATGTCCGGGTCGCTCATCCGGGACACACCGCCCTGGGCGCGGATGTCGGCGGGCACCCGTTCCAGCGCCATCACGGCGACGGCGCCGGCGTCCTCGGCGATCTTGGCCTGCTCGGCGGTGACCACGTCCATGATCACGCCACCCTTGAGCATCTCGGCCATGCCCCGCTTGACGCGGGCGGTGCCGGTGACGGGGGTGGCCGCGGTGTTCCGGGAGGTGGTTTCGGGCACGGTTCATCGCTCCTAGAGACGTGCTCGGGGGGTGGCTGCGGAAATGCTACGACGGGCTCAACGCGGCTCCGACAGCCAATCAGACCCACGGTGGCCTGCTCTGTGGCCCACGTCACCGGGGGGCGGTCAGCCGGCCGGCACGTCGGCGGGGGCGCTCAACGTCGGGTCGTCGATGTCGAAGTAGCGCGGCCAGGGGCGGCGCCGCCCCATCCGCAACACGCGTACCAGCGGTCGACCCCGCGCCGTCCGGGCATCCCGCACCAGGTCGGTGTGCACCTGCCGGGCCAGGGCCAGTCGCCGGCTCGCGGCGACGACCGCCTCAGCGTCCGGATCGCCCGGATCGAGCTGCACCGAGCGCAGCTGCCGGGTGAGGTCGTTCTCGGCGGCCTCACGCTCGTCCGGGCGGGCGTCAAGCGCGATCCGCGCCGCCGCGTACAGCTCGACGCCGTAGCGGCGCTCGGCCAGCACCGCGGCGGCCGCCGCGCGGCGCAGCAGGTGGGCGTCGAGCGCGCGGGCCGCCAGCTCCGCCCGGGCCTGCAGGCGCTCGACCCGGCCGGCGGTCCACACCAGGTACGCCGCCAGCAGCGCGACGACAAGCGTCGCGCCCACCACCCACCACATGCCCGGCATCGTAGTGCTGCTCCGTTCCGTCTCCGCCGGCCCCGGCCGGGCCGGCCGCCGGGCCGTCCCGCACCACCGGCCGCCGGTCAGCCCAGGCCCGCCCACTCCTGGTCGATGACCCGACCGTCGGTGGCCTCGATCGCGGCTGCGTATACCTCCAGAACCCGGCGGGCAACCACGGGCCAGTCGAAATTCGCCACCACCTGGTCGCCGCAGGCGGTCAACCCGGCCCGGGCGTCCGCGTCGTCGAGCAGCTCGACGAGCGCGTCCCGCAGCGCCACGGGGTCGCCGGTGCGGAACAGCCGGCCCGCCCGGCCGCCGTCGAGCACCCGCCGGAACGCGTCGAGGTCGCTGGCGACGACGGTGGCCCCGGCGGCGAGCGCCTCGGTGAGGATCATGCCGAACGACTCGCCGCCGGTGTTCGGCGCCACGTAGAGGTGGACGCTGCGCAGCATGCGCGCCTTGTCCGCCTCGGAGACCAGCCCGAGGAAGGTGACCCGATCCCGCAGTTCGGTCGGGAACCGGTCGAACAGGTCGTCCGGGTCACCCGGGCCGGCGACCAGCAGCCGCAGCCCGGGCCGCTCGGGCGCGAGCCGCACGAACGCGTCGCGCAGCACCGGGAAGCCCTTGCGCGCCTCGGTGAACCGGCCGAGGAAACCGATCGACCCGCCCCGGCCCGGTTCGCACTCCCCGGGCCAGCCCGGCAGCGGCTCGACGCCGGTGAACTTCGCGACGGCCACCCCGTTCGGGATCTCCACCGCCCCGCCGTCCATGTGCTCGACCTGCACCTTGCGGGCCAGTGCGCTGACCGCGATCCGGGCGGTGATGCGTTCCAGCACGATCTGGAGCACGCCCTGCGCGGCGGCGAGCACCCGCGAGCGGGTCATCGCCGTGTGGAAGGTGGCCACCACCGGCCCGCGGGCGGAGAGCACGGCGAGCATCGACAGGCTCAGCGTCAGCGGCTCGTGCACGTGCAGCACGTCGAACTCGCCGCGGGTGATCCACCGGCGAACCCGGGCCGTCGAGACCGGGCCGAAGGCGATCCGGGCCACCGAGCCGTTGTACGGCAGGGGGACCGCCCGGCCGGCCGGCACCACGTACGGCGGCAGCGGCGAGTCCTCGTCGGCGGGGGCCAGGACGCTCACCTCGTGCCTCAGCCCGATCAACGCCTCGGCCAGGTCCATCACGTGGTTCTGCACGCCGCCCGGCACGTCGAAGGAGTACGGGCACACGATGCCGATCCGCACGTTGGCGCCCTTTCCCTCAGACCTGTCCGGTGGCCGGCGAGGGCTGCGCCGCGCCGTTCGGTGTGGCCTGCTGGTCCAGCCACATCCGCTGCAACATGTGCCAGTCTTCCGGATGCCGGGCGATGCCCGCCGCCAGACCGTCGGCGATCCGCTGCGCCAGTGTCCGGACCCGCTGGTCCAGCGGGCCCTCCTCAGGCCCCGGCACGGCCAGTGGTCCCTCGATCGTGGCGCACGCGGCGTCCGGCTCGTACCACATCGAGGCGACGTACAGGGGTGCGCCGGTACGGAGCGCCAGCAGCGCGGGGCCGGGGGGCATCCGGGTGCGGGAACCGAAGAAGTCCACCTCGACGCCGCGCGCCGAGAGATCCCGGTCGGCGAGCAACGGGACGACGAAGCCGGCGCGGACCCGGTCGGCCAGGACGTCGAAGGCCGGCCGCTCCCCGCCCTGGGTGGGCAGGATCTCCATGCCCAGGTTCCGCCGGAAGGCGAGGAAGCGCTGGTAGACGCCCTCGGGCTTGAGCCGCTCGGCGACCGTGGCGATCGGCCAGCCCATCGCCGCGACCCAGGCGCCCGCCGCGTCCCAGTTGCCGGCGTGCGGCAGGGCCACGACCGCGCCACGGCCGGCCGCCACGTCGGCGGCGAGCACCTCCTCGCGGTCGAGGCGGAACCCGGCAAGGATCTCGGCCCGGCTGAGCGAAGGCAGGCGGAACGCCTCCAGCCAGTACCGGGCGTACGAACGCAGGCCGGCCCGGACCAGCGCGTCCAGCTCGGGCTCGGGCACGTCGGGGCCGACCACGCGGCGCAGGTTGGCGCGGAGTCGGGCCGTACCCCCGCCGCCCCGGCGGTGTGCGCGGTCCGCGCCCGCCCGGAAGGCCGCCGCCGCGACGGGCCGGGGCAGCGCGCGGACGGCGCGCCACCCGGCGAGGTAGGCCAGCTCGGTGAGGGTCACCGCCGCCGGCCCCCCGCCGGCCTCACCCCTGCCCGCCCGGGGCGGTGGGGACCTGCCGGGCCTGCCGGTACACGTGGGCCATGCGCTGACCGACCGTGAAGATCGACACGGCCGCCAGCAGCCAGAGCGCGATCTCCAGGGCCGGATCGACGCCGAGGCCGGTGAGCAGTCCGCCGACGCCGACGATGAGCAGGCGCTCGGTGCGCTCGGCGATGCCCACGTTGCAGGTCATGCCGAGCCCTTCCGCCCGGGCCTTGACGTACGAGACGAGCCCGCCCGCGGCCAGGCAGAGCAGGGCGGCGGCAACGCCCGAGTACTGGTGCTGGGTCGCCAGCCAGTAGGCCACGGCGCCGAAGACGGCGCTGTCGGCCACCCGGTCCATGCTCGAGTCGAGAAACGCCCCGAACCGGGTGGAGCCGCCGCTCATCCGGGCCATCGTCCCGTCGAGCAGGTCGGTGAGTGCGAAGACCGTGACGATCAACGCACCGGCGACGAGGTGGCCGCGGGCGCCGAAGCCGAGCGCACCGACGAGCACCCCGAGGGTGCCCGTCACGGTGACCGCGTTGGGAGTGACGCCCGCGCGGAGCAGGCGGTGCGCGAGCGGCTCGACGACACGGGTCATGCCCGCGCGGGCCGTCACTTGGAAGATCTTCGCCATGGCGGTCCCACGATAACGGTCCCCCGCACGGCCGCGGTACGGGCTCCTCGGGCGACCCGCGGCAGAGGCTTGTGCCGCCCGGGCATCGGGTGTCTGATCGACCGTGGAAAGGTGAGGCAGCTCACCGGTCCGCCCGTCCCGTTCCCGCTTGGCAGCAGACCACCGGAGGATATCGCCGCGCACCCGCGCCGGGCCGCTCCTCATCGCGCGCGGCGGTCGCCACCAACCACCGGCTGAGGGAGGTGCGCCCCATGGCGCAGAAGAATCAGGAGAAGGGGATCACCGGCGGCCTGCCGGTGGTGACCGACCCGGGCAGGGTCCGCAACGTGGTGCTCGTCGGGCACTCCGGTGCGGGCAAGACGACGCTGGTCGAGGCGCTGCTCACGGCGAGCGGCACGATCGGCCGCGCCGGCAGCGTCACCGACGGCACCACCGTCTGTGACCACGATCCGGCCGCCGTACGCCAGCAGCGGTCGGTGAGCCTCGCCTGCGCGCCGCTCCTGCACGACGGGATCAAGGTCAACCTGCTGGACACCCCCGGGTACGCGGACTTCGTCGGCGAGCTGCGCGCCGGCCTGCGGGCCGCCGACGCCGCGCTGTTCGTCGTCTCCTCCGTCGACGGGATGGACGCCGCCACCGCCGCGCTGTGGGAGGAGTGCGCGGCCGTGGACATGCCCCGGGCGGTCGCCGTCTCCCGGCTCGACCACCCCCGCGCGGACTTCGACGAGGCGGTCGCGCTCTGCCAGCGGGTCTTCGGCGACAACGTGCTCCCGCTGTACCTGCCGATGCTCGGTGACGACGGCATCTCCACCGTCGGGCTGCTCGGGCTCATCACACGTCGCGTCTTCGACTACACCGGCGGCCTGCCGGCTGAGGTGCGCGAGCCGGACCCGGAGCACCTGCCGGCGATCGCCGAGTCCCGCAACGAGCTGATCGAGGGCATCATCGCGGAGAGCGAGGACGAGACCCTCATGGACCGGTACCTCGAGGGCGAGGAGATCGGCACCGACATCCTCGTCGAGGACCTGGAGAAGGCGGTCGCCCGCGGCCACTTCTACCCGGTGGTCCCGGTCTGCGCCGAGACCGGGGTGGGGCTCGACGCCCTGCTGGAGGTGCTCACCGCCGGTTTCCCGTCGCCGCTGGAGCACGACCTGCCCGCGGTGACCGGGGTGGACGGCGCGCCCCGCCCGCCGCTCACCTGCGACCCGGACGGGCCGCTGGTCGCCGAGGTCGTGAAGACCACCGTCGACCGGCACGTGGGACGGGTCTCCCTGGTCCGGGTCTTCTCCGGCACGCTGCGCCCGGAGCAGACCGTGCACGTCTCCGGGCACGGCATGGCCGAGCGCGGCCACCCCGACCACGACGCCGACGAGCGGGTCGGCCACCTCTACTCCCCGCTCGGCGCGACACTGCGGGAGGTCAGCGCCTGCGTCGCCGGGGACATCTGCGCGATCACCAAGTCCGGCAGCGCGGAAACCGGCGACACCATCTCCGCGAAGGACGAGCCGCTGCTGATCGCGCCGTGGGAGATGCCGGAGCCGCTGCTGCCGGTGGCGATCGTGGCACGCAGCCGCTCCGACGAGGACGCCCTCGCCCGCAACCTGGCCCGGTTGGTGGCCGGCGACCCCACCCTGCGGCTGGAACGCAACGCCGAGACGCACCAGCTGGTGCTCTGGTGCATGGGCGAGGCGCACGCGGACGTGGTGCTGGAGCGGCTGCGCAGCGGCGGCGTGGAGCTGGACACCGAGCCGGTGCGGGTGGCGCTGCGGGAGACGTTCACCGTCGGGGCCAAGGGGCACGGCCGGCACGTCAAGCAGTCCGGCGGCCACGGCCAGTACGCGGTCTGCGACGTCGAGGTGGAGCCACTGCCGCGCGGGGCCGGCTTCGAGTTCGTCGACCGGGTGGTCGGCGGCGCCGTCCCGCACAACTACATCCCCTCCGTCGAGAAGGGCGTGCGCGCCCAGATGGAGCGCGGCCTGGTGGCCGGCTTCCCGGTGGTGGACCTGCGGGTGACGCTGTTCGACGGCAAGGCGCACAGCGTCGACTCCTCGGACGCGGCGTTCCAGACGGCCGGGGCGCTGGCCCTGAAGGACGCGGCCGAGAAGGGCCAGCCGGCCCTGCTGGAGCCGGTCGACGAGGTGACCGTCCGGGTGCCCGACGCGTCGGTCGGCGCGGTGATGGGTGACCTGTCCGGCCGGCGTGGACGGGTGCTCGGCACCGAGCCGGACACGTCCACCGAGGGCCGTACCCTGGTCCGCGCCGAGGTGCCCGCGACGGAGCTGGTCCGGTACGCGGTGGAGCTGCGCTCGATGACGTCCGGCACCGGCACGTTCCAACGCCGGTTCGTCCGCTACGACCCCATGCCCACCCACCTGGCCGACCAGATCCGCAAGGAACACACCTGACCCTTGCCTGCCTCCCCTCCCCGGCCTGGGGGTGCGGGCCGGTGGGATCAGGGGCGGGCGGTGGGGAGGGTGGGGCTGGGCCAGTAGGGACGGTCGGCCTCGCGGAGGGCGGCCGCACGCACGGCCGCCAGCTGGCGTTCCACCTCGGCGAACTGGTCCGGGGTGAGCGGGCCCCACGCCAGCGCGGCCGCGTTCTCCTCGACCTGGGCGACGGTCCGGCAGCCGGGAATCGGCACCGTCCGGTCGCTGCGCGCCCAGATCCAGCCCAGCGCCCCCTGGGCGAGGGTACGGCCGTCGGCGGTCAGCGCGTCCCGTACGGCGTGCACTCGGCGCAGCCACTCCGGCGCCGGCCGGCCACCGCGGAACCACTCGAGCCAGCCCGGCGCGTGACCGCGCAGGTCATCGCGGGGAAGCGTGGAGCCGGTCGTGTACTTGCCGGTGAGCAGGCCCATGCCGAGCGGTCCCCGGGCGATGCTGGCCAGGTCGTACTTGTCGCAGACGGCGATCAGCTCGGGCGCGTCCCGCAGGACCGACAGGTTGTGCTGGACGGCGGTCGCGCACCGGGCGCCCTGGCCCCAGGCGGCGGCCCGGTCGACCCGGTCGGTGCTCCAGCCGTACGCGCGGATCAGCCCGTCGGCGACCAGGTCGTCCAGTGTGTCGATCAGGGCCGCGGCACGGGGCACCGGAAGGTCGCCCAGGTGCAGCTGGTACAGGTCGATGCGGTCGGTGTCCAGCCGGCGCAGCGAGGCCGTCACCGCCCGCCGCAGGTACGCCGGGGACGCGTCCTGCCCCGTCGCCTGCCGTGCCCGCTCGTCGAACGTGTAGCCCCACTTCGTGGCGACGACCGCCTCGTCGCGGCGGCCGCCGAGGGCCCGCCCGAGGATCCGCTCCGAGTGCCCGGCGCCGTAGGTGTCCGCCGTGTCGAAGAAGGTGACGCCCAGGTCGAGGGCGCGGCGTACCGCCAGGACGGACTCGTCGTCGTCGACGGCGCCCCAGCCCAGTGGCTGGTCGCCCTCCGCCCACGGGCCGCCGATCGCCCAGCACCCCATGCCCAGGGCGCTCACGTCGATGCCGCTGCGCCCCAGCGTCCGCCTCATGACTGCCATCGACGCATCCTGTCATCCCCGCACCGCCGGAGGGGCCCGATCCACGCGCGCGGCGCGGCCTCCTCGGTGCCGCGACCTCGGCCACCGGCGGGGTCCGATCCACCCGGCCGGCGCGGCCGGTCATGCCTCAGGAGGGCCAGGCGCTGGACAGCAGCTTCCGGGTGTCGCCGAGCAGCTGCGGCAGGACCTTGGTACGGCCGATCACCGGCATGAAGTTGGCGTCGCCGCCCCACCGCGGCACCACGTGCTGGTGCAGGTGGGCGGCGATGCCGGCGCCAGCGACGCCGCCCTGGTTCATGCCCAGGTTGAAGCCGTGCGCGCTGCTGACCTTGCGGACGACCCGCATGGCCGTCTGGGTGAACGTCGCCAGCTCGACCGTCTCCGGGCCGTCGAGGTCGGTGTAGTCGGCCACGTGCCGGTAGGGGCAGACCAGCAGGTGCCCAGGGTTGTACGGGTACAGGTTGAGCACCACGAACACGTGTTCGCCGCGTGCCACGACCAGGCTCTCCGACTCCGGCCGGCCGGGCGCGAGGCAGAACGGGCAGCCGGTGGGCTTCTCGTACCCGCCCTCGGGCCGGTCCTCGCCGGAGATGTACGTCATCCGGTGGGGCGTCCAGAGCCGGTCCAGGCCGTCGGCCATGGCGCCGCTGTCGGTGTGTCCCTCCGCCCCAGTCACAGCAGCGATCCTACGGCCCGGCCGCGGGCGCCGCCGATCGGCACCGCGCCGGCCCGTCGGCTGGGACGGACCGGTCGCGGGCGCTGTTAACAGGGGACCCCTCCACTACCGGAGGCGTTAAGAGGGGGCCCTTCCTTACACCTGGGCGGCGGTGGGGCCGACGTTGGAGCGGGAGGTCACCACGTCGAGGACGTGGGTGACCGCCTCGGCCATCGGTACGCCGTTGCGCTGCGAGCCGTCGCGGTACCGGAACGACACCGTGCCCGCCGCGACGTCGTCGTCGCCGGCGATCACCATGAACGGGATCTTCTGCTGCTGGGCGGTGCGGATCTTCTTCTGCATCCGGTCGTCGCTCGCGTCGACCTGGGCGCGGACGCCCTCTGCGCGCAGGGCGGCGACGAAGCCGTGCAGGTAGTCGGTGTGGTCCTCGCGGATCGGGATGCCGATCACCTGCACCGGCGCGAGCCAGGCCGGGAACGCCCCGGCGTAGTGCTCGGTGAGCACGCCGATGAAGCGCTCGATCGAGCCGAACTTGGCGCAGTGGATCATGACCGGCTGCTGCCGGCTGCCGTCGGCCGCCTGGTACTCCAGGCCGAAGCCCTTCGGCTGGTTGAAGTCGTACTGGATCGTCGACATCTGCCAGGTGCGACCGATGGCGTCCTTGGCCTGGACCGAGATCTTCGGGCCGTAGAAGGCCGCGCCGCCCGGGTCGGGCACCAGGTCGAGGCCGGTGTCCAGCGCGCACTGCTCGAGCACCGCCGTCGCCGTCGCCCAGTCCTCGTCGGAGCCGACGAACTTGTCCGGCTTGGAGTCGTCGCGGGTCGACAGCTCCAGGTAGAAGTCGGTGATGCCGAAGTCCTTCAGCAGGCCGAGCACGAAGGCCAGCAGGTGCTTGACCTCGGCCGGCGCCTGCTCCTTGGTGCAGTACGAGTGCGAGTCGTCCTGGGTGAAGCCGCGCACCCGGGTGAGGCCGTGGATGACGCCCGACTTCTCGTACCGGTACACCGACCCGAACTCGAACAGCCGCATCGGCAGGTCGCGGTAGGACCGCCCGCGCGAGCGGTAGATGAGGTTGTGCATCGGGCAGTTCATCGCCTTGAGGTAGTAGTCCGTGCCCTCGAACGCGATGGGCGGGAACATCCCGTCGGCGTAGTACGGCAGGTGCCCGGAGGTGTGGAAGAGACCCTCCTTCGAGATGTGCGGCGTGCCGACGTACTCGAAGCCCTCCTCGATGTGGCGGGCGCGGACGTAGTCCTCCATCACCCGCTTGAGCACGCCGCCCTTGGGGTGGAAGACCGGCAGGCCGGAGCCGATCTCGTCGGGGAAGCTGAACAGGTCCAGATCCGCGCCGAGCTTGCGGTGGTCGCGCCGGGCGGCCTCCTCGAGCAGCTTCAGGTACGCCTTCAGCTCGTCGCGGGTCGGCCAGGCCGTGCCGTACACCCGCTGCAGCTGCGGGTTCTTCTCCGAGCCCCGCCAGTACGCCGCGGCGGACCGCATCAGCTTGAACGCCCCGATCAGGCGGGTGTTCGGCAGGTGCGGACCCCGGCACAGGTCCGACCAGCAGACCTTGTCCTCGGTCGCGGCGAGGTTGTCGTAGATGGTCAGCTCGCCGCCGCCCACCTCCATCACCTGGGAGGAGTCCAGCCCGTCGCCCTTGAGGTCGATCAGCTCCAGCTTGAACGGCTCGGCGGCCAGTTCCGTCCGCGCCTCGTCCAGGTTGCGGAAGCGGCGGCGGTGGAACCGCTGGCCGGACTTGACGATCTCCTGCATGCGCTTCTCGAGCTTCGCCAGGTCGTCCGGCTGGAACGGCTTGTCCACCGCGAAGTCGTAGTAGAAGCCGTTCTCGATCGGCGGTCCGATGCCGAGCTTCGCCTCGGGGAAGACGTCCTGCACGGCCTGGGCCAGCACGTGGGCGGTGGAGTGCCGCAGCACGTCCAGCCCGTCGGGGGTGTCGATGGCCACCGGCTCGACCGCGGTGTCCTCGCTCGGGGTCCAGTCCAGGTCGCGCAGCTGCCCCTGCGGGTCACGGATGACGACGATCGCCTTCGGGCCGCTGGTCGGCAGGCCGGCCGCCGCCACCGCGTCGGCCGCCGTCGTCCCGGCGGCCACGACGACGGGGTCGGCCACGACGGGGTTACGGGGTGCGGACACGCTGGCTCCTCAGGGCAGTCGGTACGGATGCTGCCGATGCTATCGGTAAGGAAGGGCCCCTTCTTATCGCCTCCGGTAGTGGAAGGGTCCCCTGTTAACGGCAGGTCCGTTGAACCTTTCCGTCCCCGCGTCCGAACTACCGGGTGTGGCCGGAGCCGGTTCCGGCCGCGTCGACACGGATGGGGACGACCATGGCGAGGACGCGAGAGGGGCGCGTACGCCGGGCCGGGGCGGTCGCCGCCCTGGTCGCGGGGACGGTGCTGGCCTGGCCCGGCACGGCGTACGCGGTGGATGTGAGGATCGAGCCGGCGCAGGCCCGGCAGGGTGACCCGGCGAAGGTCCTTTTCGTGGTGCCGGAGGAGCGGGCCGGCACCCGCACCGAGCGGATCGAGATCCGGCTTCCCGCCGACGCGCCGATCGCCGAGGTCTACCCGATGTCGGTCACCGGCTGGGCACCGCGCATCGACACCCGGGAACTCGACGAGCCGATCCCCGGCGTCCACTCGTCAATGCTGAGCACCGTCGCCAGCGCGGTGACCTGGTTCCGCATGCCGGGCGCCCCGGCCGGTCCGGCCCGGCTCACCCTGTCGGTGGGCCCGCTGCCGAAGGTCGACCGGCTGAGCTTCGAGGTGCTCCAGACGTACGCCGACGGCACGGTCGTCCGCTGGTCGGGCCCGGCGGGCGAGAAGGCGGCGCCCGCGCTCACCCTGCTGCCGCCCGCGCCGGGCGCGGCGGCCGGGGGTGGGCACGGCCACGGCGCGGCGCCGGGCGCGCCGGGCGCGGCCGACCCGGAAGGTACGGCGGAAGCGCCGGTGGCGAAGGACGGCGGAAACGCCAACGCCCTGCTCGCCGCCGGACTGCTCGCCGGCCTGGGCGCGGGGGTGGCGGGCGGCTGGCTGCTCAGCCGGCGTCGCCGTCGACCGGAGGCCGGCGAGCGGTCCGAGCTACGGGCCGTCCTCGACGGCGAACCCACGGCCGGCGACCCGCAGCCGGTGGGCCGAATGTGATCCACTCGATGCCACCGGCATCGCGGGTTCCGGCAGGCCCGGATACCGCCGTGCCGCCGGCACGCAGTCGATCTCGCCCAGCCGGAGGCCGCTCGGCCGGCGGTCAGGGCAGCCAGTCGGGCAGCGGCTCGCGGGCGTCGATCCATCCGGTCGGCACTCCGCCCGGCGTGCCGACGCCCGTGTACGCCCCGACGATCGCCCCCACGATCGCCGCGGTGGTGTCGACGTCCCCGCCCGCCTCGACGCAGGCCCGGATCGCGGCCGGGTAGTCGTCGAGGTGCCCGGCGGCGACCCAGCAGGTGAAGGCGACGGTGTCCTGGGCGGTCACGCGGGACCCGTTGCCGAGCGCGTCCACCGCCTCGGTCAGGGGATGCCCGATCAGCCCGGCGGCGCGCCGGACGCCCCGGTGCACGTCGCTCGCCGGGTCGAGCGCGGCGGCCACCCCGGCGAGCAGCCGGTCGGGCTCCGGGCGGTGGCCGTCCAGCCGGCCGCGGGCCGCCAGGGACGCGGCCACCGCGACCGCGACCGCGCCGGCGACGCCGTCCGGGTGGGCGTGGGTCACCTCCGCCGACGCCCGGGCCTGGGCCGCCGCCCGGGCGGTGGAGTCGGCGAAGTACGCCCCGAGCGGGCCGACCCGCATGGCGGCGCCGTTGCCGCACGAGCCCTGCCCGTCGAAGGCCGACGCGGCGGCCACCGGCCACGGGGTGCCGGTGCGGACCAGCCGCAGGATGGCGACGGCGCCCGGACCGTAGCCGCGGTAGGGCTCGCAGCGCTCGGCGAACGCGAGGGCCAGCGCGTCCCGGTCGATCCGCCCGGTCCCGGCGAGAGCCGCGACGACCGAGCAGGCCATCTCGGTGTCGTCGGTCCACGCCCATGGCGGCGGGGGCAGCCGCCCGGCGGCGAGGTCGGCCGGACGCCGGCCGGGAACGAAGAACTGGGCGCCGAGCGCGTCACCGACCGAGAGGCCGGCCAGGGAATCCCGGGCGAGCGCGAGTCGGGTGTCGGCGAAGAGGGTGAAGGACATCGTTGTACCAGCTTGCCGGGTTTGCGGGGGTGCCGCAACGCGATCAACTTGCCACGACGAGTACCGTCTTGGCGTGGCCACCGTGCTCCTGGTCGAAGACGACCATGTCGTCCGCGGCGCGATGCTGCGTTCCCTCGCCGACCGGGGGCACGCGGTGCACGCCGTCGGCACCGCCCTCGACGCCCTGCGCCGGGTCGCGGCGGAGACCCCTGACCTCGTGGTGCTCGACCTCGGCCTGCCCGACCTCGACGGCTCGGACGCGCTGCGCATGCTGCGCGGCATCACCGACGTGCCGATCATCATCGCCACCGCCCGCGACGACGAGCAGTCGGTGGTCCGGCTGCTGCGGGCGGGCGCCGACGACTACATGGTCAAGCCGTTCACCGGCGCTCACCTGGACGCCCGGATCACGACGGTGCTGCGCCGCGCCGGCCGGGCCAGCCGCACGGTCCAGCCCGCCGTGCACGTGGTCGGCGGGCTGCGGGTGGACGTCGGGGAGCGCAGCGCCCACCTCGACGGGGAACCGCTGGCGCTGACCCGCAAGGAGTTCGACCTGCTGGCGTATCTAGCGGCACGGCCGGGCCGGGTAGTGTCCCGCCGGGAGCTCTTGGAGGAGGTATGGCGGCAACCGTCGGTCGGCGAGGACCAGACCATCGACGTTCACCTCTACTGGCTGCGGCGCAAAATGGGCGAGTCCGCGGCGAAGCCGCGCTACCTGCGCACCGTGCGGGGGGTGGGCTTCCGGCTGGTGGCTCCGGACTGAGGCGGACGCTGGCCCTGGTCACGGCCGGCATGTGCACCCTGGTCGCGGTCGCGCTCCTGGTGCCGCTCACCGACAGCCTCGGCGACCGGGCCCGGGAGGAGGCGATCGCCGACGCGGCCCGCCGCAGCGCGCTTGTCACCGGCGCCCTCGCCGTGAGCACCGTGCCGGAGGTCGTCGAGCGGGCGGTCGCCGCCAGCGGCGGTGATCCGGCCACCCGCCCGGTCGTTCACGGGTTGGCCGGCGAGCCGTCCGGTGGCCGGGCCGCCGCGGCGGACCTGGAGCGGGCCCGGACGGAGGGTCGGTCCCTGGTCGTCGACGTGGACGGCGGCGTCGTGCGGCTCGACCCGGTGGTGCTCGGCGAGCGGACCGCGGTGGTCGAGGTCTTCGTGCCGGAATCCGCGCTCTCCGCGGACGCCGGCAGCCGCTGGCTGCTCCTGCTGGGCGTGACTGCCGCCCTGGTGGGAGCGGCGGTGCTTGTGGTCGACCGGGTGGCGGCCCGGACGGTCGACGCGGCGCGCGGCCTGGTCAAGGGGGCGTCGGCGCTCGGCAACGGCGACCTCAACGTCCGGGTGGAGCCGAGCGGCCCGCGGGAGCTGGCCGAGGCCGGGTACGCGTTCAACCGGATGGTCGGCAGTCTCGTCGCCGCCCGGGCCGACGAGCGGGAGCTGGTCGCCGACCTGTCGCACCGGCTGCGGACCCCGCTGACCGCGCTCCGGCTCGACGCCGAGGCACTGGACCCGGACGACACGAGCATCGGGACGTTCAGCGAGGCGGAGCTGGACCGCCGGCGGGGGATCCGCCGGATCCGGCAGGCGATCGCCACCCTCGAGGGCGAGGTCGACCAGCTCATCAAGACGACCCGCAAGGCGGTCACGCAGGAGACCGCGCCCGCCACGTGCGACGTCAGCGAGGTCGTCCGGGAGCGGATGGTGTTCTGGTCCGCCCTGGCCGGCGACCAGAACCGGCCGCACCGGGTCACCGGGGCGCAGCTGCGCATCCCGGCGCCGGTGCCGCGGGCCGAGCTGGCCGCCGCGCTGGACGCGGTGATCGGCAACGTGTTCCGGTACACGCCGCAGGGCACCGCGTTCGAGGTGGCGGTCTCCCGCCGGGACGGCTACGTGGCCATCCGGATCGACGACGCGGGGCCGGGCATCGCCGACCCCGACCGGGCCCTGCGCCGGGGCGCGAGCGACCGTGGTTCGACCGGCCTCGGCCTGGACATCGCGAAGCGGGTGGCGTTGCAGGCCAACGGCTCGGTGAGCATCGACCGGGCCCGGCTGGGCGGGGCGAGCGTGGTCATGCTGCTGGCCGACCCGGAGGCGACGCCGCGCCAGGTCAGCCGGTTCGGCCTGGTGGGCCGGATGGCCCGGGACGTCCGCGACCAGAAGGGCGGGGGCCGCCGCTGGCCCCGGCCGCGCGCGTCCGACGGCTGATCGGCGCCGGCTGTGGGCCGACGCAAGTTCTCCTTAGATCCGGGTTAACACCGGCGACGTTCCGCCGGGTGCCTGTCAGGATCGAGGCACGAACCCATCAGTTCCACCGGCCACCTGCCCCGCGCACCCGCGGCCGGTGGGGCCGTGCGCGCGGCGGGAGAATCGGTCCCCCCACACCTCCTCCCGCCGCGCGCCACTCCTCGTCAGCGCTGTGCGGCCACCAGGTACGCGTCGATCTCGTCGCTGACGCGCCGTTTCGCCGCCGGGTCGAGGAACGACGCGGTCACCGCGTTGCGGGCCAGCGCGGCGACGCCCTCGGGCCCGAGACCCAGCAGCCGGGCGGCCACCGCGTACTCGTCGTTGAGGGTGGTGCCGAACATCGGCGGGTCGTCGGAGTTGATCGTGACCAGCACCCCGGCTCCGACCAGCCGGGGCAGCGGGTGGTCCTCGATCCGCGGCACGGCCCGGGTGCGCACGTTCGAGGTCGGGCAGACCTCCAGGGCGATCTGCCGCTCCGCCAGGAACGCGAGCAGCCGCGGGTCCTCGGCGGCCGCGATGCCGTGCCCGATCCGCTCGGCGCCGAGGTCGCGCAGCGCGTCCCAGACGGTCTGCGGTCCGGTGGTCTCCCCCGCGTGCGGCACCGACCGCAGCCCGGCCGCGCGGGCCTGGTCGAAGTACGGCTTGAACTGCGGCCGGGGCACTCCGATCTCCGGGCCGCCCAGCCCGAAGCTGACCAGCCCGTCGGGGCGCTCCTCCAGACAGATCCGCAGGGTCTCCTCGGCCGACGGCAGGCCGGCCTCGCCCGGGATGTCGAAGCACCAGCGCAGCTCGATGCCGAAGTCCGCCTCGGCGCGCTTGCGGGCGTCCTCGATCGCCTCGCAGAACGCCGGCGCGGGGATGCCCCGGTGCACGTGCGAGTACGGGGTGACGGTCAGCTCGGCGTAGCGGACCTGCTGGCGGGCCAGCTCGCGGGCGACCTCGTGGGTCAGGATCCAGACGTCCTCCGGATCGCGGATGAGGTCCACGACGCTCAGGTAGACCTCGATGAAGTGGGCGAAGTCGCGGAAGGCGAAGTAGTCGGCGAGGGCGGCCGGGTCGGCCGGCACCGGGCTGCGGCCCTCGTGCCGGGCGGCCAGCTCGGCGACGATCCGCGGCGAGGCGGAGCCGACGTGGTGCACGTGCAGCTCCACCTTGGGCAGGCCGGCGATGAAGGTGGGCAGGTCGGTCACGGGTTCTCCTCTGCACGGGCGCCGGTTCGGGCCACGACGAAGACGCGTCGGAATGGGAAGTACACCCGACCCTGCCGTGGCGGGTACGCCTCGGCGAGCCGTACGCCCAGCTCCGCCCGGAAGTCCGCCCAGCCGGCGGCGTCGAGTGCGGCGCGTACCGGGCGCAGCGCCGTACCCTCCATCCAGCTCAGCACGGGGTGGTCGGCGTCGGCCGGCGCCGGGAGCAGATGCACGTAGGTAGTCTCCCAGGCGTCCACCGCGCAGTCCGCGTCGGCCAGCAGCGCCGCGTAGCCGACCGGGTCGTCGACGGGCGCCTCCCGCAGCAGCGCGCCGAGCACGTCGCGCCAGGCGGGACGGGTGGCGACCGCGCGCAGCGCCCGGTGCGAGGGGGCGTCGAAGTTGCCGGGCACCTGCACCGCGAGGACGGCGCCGGCGGGCAGCTCGCGGGCCCAGCGGGTGAGCAGCTCGCGGTGGCCGGGCACCCACTGCAGCACGGCGTTGCTGACGACCACGTCGGTGTCCGGGTCGGGGTGCCACCGCCGGACGTCGGCGACGGCGAACTCCACCGAGGTCTCCAGCGCGCCGGCCCGGGCGATCATCTCCGGCGCGGAGTCGAGGCCGGTCACCCGGGCGCCGGGCCAGCGGTCGGCGAGGGTGGTGGTCAGCGTGCCGGGCCCGCAGCCGAGGTCGACCACCGCACGGGGGCGCGCGGTGGGGACGCGGGCGAGGAGGTCGTGGAATGGTCGGGACCGCTCGTCGCCGTAGCGCAGGTATGTCGCCGGATCCCACATGGCAGCCTCCCAAACCGTACGTACGTCTTGTTTACTGTACGGCCCGGCGCGCGGGCCGGCAAGCGGATCACTAGGCTCGGGGCCATGCAGGAGCGCACCTTCCCCCGGCTGGAGCGGACCGTCGGTGTCATCGGCCTGGGCGCCTGGCAGCTCGGCGCCGACTGGGGCACCGTCACCGAGGACGACGCGATGGGCGTCCTGGCCGCGGCCGTCGACGCGGGCGTCTCGTTCCTCGACACCGCCGACGTCTACGGCGACGGGCGCAGCGAGGCTCTGATCGGCCGGTTCCTACGCTCGCGGCCCGGCGCCGGCCTCACCGTGGCGACGAAGATGGGCCGCCGGGTCGAGCAGCGGCCCGAGGCGTACAACCTCGCCAACTTCCGGGCGTGGACCGACCGGTCCCGACAGAACCTCGGGGTCGACGTCCTCGACCTGGTGCAGCTGCACTGCCCGCCGACCCCGGTCTTCGCCGACGACGCGGTCTTCGACGCCCTCGACACGCTGGTCGCCGAGGAGCGGATCGCCGGGTACGGCGTGAGCGTGGAGACCTGCGACGAGGCGCTCACCGCGATCGCCCGGCCCGGGGTGGCGAGCGTCCAGATCATCCTCAACGCGCTGCGGCACAAGCCCCTGGAGCGGGTGCTGCCGACGGCGGCCGCCACCGGGGTGGGCATCATCGCGCGGGTCCCGCTGGCCAGCGGGCTCCTCTCCGGCCGGTACGACGAGCACACCACCTTCGCGCCGGACGACCACCGCACCTTCAACCGGCACGGCGAGGCGTTCGACGTCGGCGAGACCTTCGCGGGCGTCGACTTCGCCCTGGGTCTGGCGGCCGTCCGGCGGCTCGTACCGCTGGTCGGTCCGGATCGGACGATGGCGCAGTTCGCGCTGCGCTGGATCGTCGACCAGCCCGGTGTCACCGTGGTGATCCCCGGCGCCCGGGACGCGGTCCAGGCACGCGCCAACGCCGCCGTGGCCGGGCAGCCGGCAGTGTCCGACCGGGAGCGCGCGGTCGTCGACGAGGTGTACGACGAACTCATCCGGCCGCAGGTGCACGACCGGTGGTGAACGGGACGGGCGCCCCGGGCGGCCGGGGACGGGAGGGCATGTTGAGGGGCTGGCTGTCGATGACGCTGGGCCTGCTGGCCGTGGTCCTCGGTTCGCTGTGGACGGTGCAGGGGCTCGGGCACGTCGGGGGCAGCGTGATGTCCGGCGTACGGCTCTGGGCCGTCATCGGCCCGGTCGTCGCGCTCGCCGGGCTGGTCGTGCTCTGGCTCGGCCTGCGCGCCCGCAACCGCCGCCGGGCCGACACGGCTCCCGACCGGCGCTGAGTCGGCGTCCGCCACGGCGCCGAGCCGGCCCGGACAACGGGAAAGCCCCGCATCCCGGACGGGAATGCGGGGCTTCGTGTGCGATCCGTGTGGCGGGACCGCCCATGGCCGGTGGTCGCCGGCCGGCACCACTCAGAGGGGGCGGACCTGCTCGGCCTGCGGACCCTTCTGACCCTGGGCGATCTCGAACTCCACCCGCTGGTTCTCCTCCAGCGTGCGGTAGCCGCTGGTCTGGATGGCCGAGAAGTGGACGAACACGTCAGCACCCCCGCCGTCGACGGTGATGAAGCCGAAGCCCTTGTCAGCGTTGAACCACTTCACGGTTCCCTGCGCCATGTGTATCTCCTTCTAAAACTGGCGGCCGAGCACGCCGTGCGGCCGATTGGCCGTTTTCGAGCAGCGGCGCCTGAGGCGGCCCCCGGTGAAGGAGACTTCTCTCAACCCACGCCATCTCTACAACAGCGTGGAACAGCAAACCACGTACGCAAAAACTCTGCACAGCCTACCGGACGAAATTCTCCGACATGTGACCTGTCGGTTGCCGGAGATCAGTCCGGAGGGTGCCCGCGAACCGGCGGAAAGGCCCCCTCACCAGGTCGGCGAAGGGGCCCGGGTAGACCGCCGCTTCAGTCCGGCCAGCGGCCGGTCAACCGGCGTACGCCGACCGCGCCGCCCCGGTCGACGGCCGCACGGACGGCCGAGAAGATGGCTCCCTGCAAGGCCGCCGCGGCCAAAATCTCGCCCCAGCCGCGGTCCTCGTCGGTGGCGCTCGGCGCCTCGCCGTCGCCGGCGGTCACCTTCCACACCTGCCGGAAGATGGCGCCCGCGACGGCACCGGCGGCGATGCCCATCAGGACGCCGACCGGCTTGTACGCCGCCTTTCCGATGCCCCTGCTCACCGACGCCTCCCCCGTACGATCATCAGCACCACGGCCGCCGCCAGCGCACCCGCGGCCAGCGCGACGAACGGCACCGGGTTGCCCCGGACCCGATCCCCGTTCTGCCGGGCCTGCCCGCGGACCCGGGCGACCGTCATCGCGGCCTGCTCGCGCATCCGCTCCTTCGCCTGCTCGGTCGACGTCCTGAGGCGCTTCTTCACGTCCGCCTTGGCGGCCAGCGCCTCCACCGTCTCGCCCAGTTCGACCCGGGTCCGCCGGATCTCCTCGCGGAGGGCGTCGGTGTCCCCGGTGCCCCGTCCGTTACCCGTCATGCCCGTCTCCCGTCCTTCACCGCGGCTCTCCCATCCTTCACCGCGGCGGTGACGGTGTCGACGTCCGCGCGGACACTGCGCACCGTGGCCGCCGGCACCGGCGGGACCGCCTGGCTGACCTGCTTCTTGCCGACCAGGGCGAGGATGCCCGCGATCGCGAAGAGCACCACCGCGACGATCAGGGCGGCCGCCCAGGCGGGCAGAACCAGGTCGAGCAGCAGGATCGCGGTCGCCACCAGCGCGCCGAGGCCGTACAGCGCCAGCGCCCCGCCGCCGCCGAACAGGCCGATGCCGATGCCGGCGTGCTTGCCCTTCTGGGTCAGTTCCGCGCGGGCCAGCGCCAGCTCGTCGCGGACCAGGCGGGAGACCTGCTCCGTGGCCCGCTGCACCAGCTCGGCGGTGGACGGCTCGCTCTCGGCCCGCGTCGTGCGGGCGTTCGCCACGTCAGCCATGCTGTCCTCCTTTCCTCATCACCGCGCTGTATGCCCGGAGTCGCCGCCCGTCAATCCTTGCCTGCACGCGGGCCGCGCCGCCACCGCACCCGACGGCGACCGCGAAAGCGTCGGGCAGCCGTTCCCCCGGACGGCCCGCCCAAACCTCTCCGCCTGCCGCGTTCCACCTCGCCCAACGCCCCCCGCGACCCGAGGTCACGGTAACCCGCTCAACGGCGGGAGTCCGCGGTCTCGTCCGGGCCGACGAAGGCCTCGCTACGCGCGGCACCGTCGTCGCTGCCGCCGAAGACCCGCGCGTCGTCCGGCACCTCGCCGTCGGCGAGACGGCCCGCCGGCGGGCGCGCCGGACGGCGGGGCTGCACCCACTGCCACGCCAGGTCGCTACCGGAGTCGCCGACCTCGGCCCGCATCCGGGGCATGGCGGTCGGCCGCTGGTCGCGGACCCAGGCGACAAGGTGCTCGCGAACGAGGCAGCGCAGATCCCACAGGCTGCCGGCGTTCGCGGCGCTGACCAGCGCACGGACCGTGATCGTGCCGCCGGTCGCGTCGGTGACCTGGAGGACGCAGACCCGTCCGTCCCACAGTTCGCTGCCCTCCGCCAGGCGGCGCAGCTCCTCCCGCATCGCCTGGACCGGGACCGACCAGTCGACGTCGAACTCGGCGGTGCCGAGCACCGCGGCCTCGGTGCGGGTCCAGTTCTGGAACGGCTTGCTCGTGAAGTACGACGTCGGCAGGATCAGCCGCCGGTCGTCCCAGATCTGCACCACCACGTAGCTGAGGGTCAGCTCCTCGATCCGGCCCCACTCCCCCTCGACGACCACGACGTCGTCGAGGCGTACGGCGTCACTGAAGGCGAGCTGAAGGCCGGCGAAGACGTTGCCCAGCAGGCTCTGCGCGGCGAGGGCCGCCACCACACCGACCACACCCGCACTGGTGAGCACGCCGGCGCCGATCCCCCGGACGGCGGGGAAGGTCATCAGCATCACGCCGACGGTGAGGATGACGATCACCGCGATGGTCAACCGGCGCAGCATCACCACCTGGGTACGGACCCGACGGGCGTGCCGGTTGTCGGGCACGTCGACGCGGAACCGGGCGAGCGCGGTGTCCTCCGCCACCACCAGCAGCGCGGCGACCAGCCAGGCGACGGCGGCGATCACCGCGAGCACCAGGACGTGCAGCAGCACCTGCCGCCACCCGGTGCCGACCGCGTAGCCGGTGGTGAACCGGACGGCGAACTGCACGGCGAGGACCGTGGCGGCCACCTGGAACGAGCGGTGTGCGTGCTGGGTCAGCTCGGTCATCAGCAGCGAGCGCCGGCCGAGCCGTCGCGTCAGCCGGTGCACGACCTCCACCGCGAACAGGGCGATCGCCGCCGCGACGAGCACGGCGACGATCGTCCCGAGGTAGCTCTGCACTGGTTGTCCTCCTCCGGACGTCGGTACTTCGGGCAAAGGCCCCATGGTGCCGGCGACCGCTGGGATTGACCAGTTCAGACCTTCCGGTAGCGCGACTGGAGGAAGCAGTAGACGCCGAAGGCGGCGATGCCCAGGGCGACGAGGACGAGCAGGACCGGCCCGTACGACTGGTCCCGCAGGGTCCGCAGCGCCGTGTCGAGGCCGCGGGCCTTCTCCGGGTCGTAGTTCACCGCGGCCAGCACGACCAGCAGTCCGGTGATGGCGAAGGCCACACCCCGGGCGGCGTAACCGGCGACGCCGAGGCGGCGCGCCAGCCGGAGCGTGCCCGGGCTCATCTCGCCGGTCTTCAAGCGCTTCAGGAACTTCTTCTTGATGCCGTAGATCACCATGCCGACGCCGATGCCGGCCAGCGCCAGGCCGGCGAGGCCGACGAGCCACCGACCGCCGGACGACTGCATCAGCCGAGCACTCAGCTCCTCCTGCTGGCTGGCGCTGTCGGAGTTGGCGTCCGAGACGACCTTGTACGCGGTCCAGGCCAGCCACAGGTAGACGACGGTGCGCCCGGCCGAGAAGAGGCGTTCCTTGGTCCGGTCACGGCCCTCGGCGTGGTGGCCGATCAACGCCTCCAGCGCCTGCCAGATCGCCATGGCCAGCATGCCGACGGCGATGGCCCCGACGAGGAAGGCGCCCAGCGGCTGGGCGGCGAGGGTGCGGAGGGCACCGGACTGGTCCCCGTCGGCGGCCGGGTTGCCGAACGCGATCTGCAGCGCCAGCCACGCGAAGAGGAGATGCACGACCCCGTAGCCGATGAAACCGGCCCGGGCCAGGAGTTCCAGCCACCTGCTGTTCGCCGTGCGGGCGGCGGTGGCTTCGGCGTTCCGGGTGAGAGACATGGCGCCTCAATCTCCGAACGCGAGGATTTCCAAACGTGGCCACCGCGGCCGCGACGAATCAGCCGGCGTTGGCGGCCACCTGGATCTTGACCTCCTGGTCGGTCACGCTCTCCAGCGTGACCGCGAAGTCACCGACCTGGACGGCCTGCTGGCCGCTTGTCAACGTCACCTGCTCGCCGGCGACCTCCACGGTCACCCGGTCGCCCTCGGCGCCGATGAGCTTGGCCTCGACGCCGAGGATGCTGGCCGAGGCGTCGACGCCCCGGTCGAAGGTGACCGTGCAGGAACCGGCAAGCGAGCAGTCGGTGGAGGCGCCCTCGGAGCTGCAGCCGGCCAGCACGGCCACGCCGAGGGCCAGGCCGGCGAGCAGGCCGGCGGCCCGGCGAACGGGGGTCAGGGGGAGGTCAGCGCGTCGGTTCGTCACGCGGCCAAGGGTACGAGACGACCGCGACACCGGCCGCCCGCCGTGATCACGGGCGCGGGGTTAGGGTCCCCGTCATGGCGTTCGACATCGCCCGCATCCGGGCCGCGTACCCCGCCCTGACCGAGGGCCACGTCCACCTCGACGGTGCCGGCGGCACCCAGACCGCCGCGCCGGTGATCGAGGCGGTGACCGACGCGATGCGGACGGCGCTCGGCAACCGCAGCGCCGGGAACCTTCCCGGTCGCCGGTCGCTCGAGCTGGTGGACGCCGCCCGGGCCGCCGTGGCGGACCTGCTCGGCGCGGTTCCGGACGGCGTCGTGCTGGGCCCGAGCGCGACCGCACTCACGTACACGCTGGCCCGGACGCTCGGCACGACGTGGCGGCCCGGCGACGAGGTGGTGGTCTCCCGGCTGGACCACGACGCCAACGTCCGGCCGTGGGTGCAGGCCGCCGAGGCGGCCGGCGCGACCGTGCGCTGGGCCGAGTTCGACGAACGCACCGGCGAGCTGCCGGCCGGCCAGTACACCGACCTGGTCGGCGAGCGGACCCGGTTGGTGGCGGTGACCGCCGGCAGCAACGCGATCGGTACGGTGCCGGACGTCCCGGCGATCGCCAAGACCGCTCACGCCGTGGGCGCGCTGGTCTGCGTGGACGGGGTGCACTCGGTGCCGCACGGCCCGACCGACCTCGACGCGCTGGGCGCCGACTTCCTCGTCACCAGCGCCTACAAGTGGTCCGGTCCGCATCTGGCCGCGATGGCCGCCGACCCGGCGCGCTGGGAGCGGCTGCGCCCGGCGAAGCTGCGCCCCTCCTCCGACACGGTGCCCGACCGGTTCGAGTACGGCACACCGAGCTTCCCGCTGCTGGCCGGCGTCACCGCCGCCGTCGACCACCTCGCCGGGTTGGACGCGGCGGCCACCGGGAGCCGGCGGGACCGGCTGCGGGCCGGCCTGGCCGCCGCCCAGGCGTACGAGGAGGGGCTGCTGGCCCGGCTGCTCGACGGTCTGGCCGCGCTGCCCGGGGTGACCGTGCTCGGGTCGCCGGCGCGGCGCTGCCCGACGGTCTCCTTCCGGCTGGCCGGCGTGTCCCCGGCGGCCACCCAGGAGGCGCTCGGCGCGGCCGGGCTCTGCCTCTCCTCCGGCGACTACTACGCCTACGAGTACTTCGAGACGATGCGCCTGCGGGACACCGGCGGCGCGGTACGCGCGAGCATCTACCACTACAACACCGCCGACGAGGTGGACCGGTTGCTCACCGAACTGGACACCGTGGCCGCCGCCGCGGGCAGAATGGCCGGGTGAGCACCCTCGTCGAGGACAACCCCGCCAAGCACCGCTTCGAGATCCTGGTCGACGACGCGCTGGCCGGCTTCACCGCGTACCTGCCGCGGGACGGGTACCTGGTCTTCACGCACACCGAGGTGGGTGAGCGGTTCCAGAACATGGGCGTCGGCGCGGCGCTGATCCGGGGCACCCTGGACCAGCTGCGCGAGCGCGGCGCGAAGGTGGTCCCCCGCTGCCCGTTCATGGCCGCCTTCATCGAGCGCCACCCCGAGTACGCCGACCTGGTGACCGACCGGCCCTGAGCGCGGGCGCCGGGCGGGCGGGTCCGCGTCAGGCGGCTCCGGTCAGCATCTCGGCGGCGGCGCGGCCGGCGGCGCGGGTGGCCCCGTGGGTGGCGACGTGCACCGAACCGGTGACCAGCGCGGGCACGCCCAGCTCGACGACCACGGCGTCCGGGCGGGCGGCCAGGGAACGCGCCACGGCCGCCCGCATCCACGGGTGCCGGTGCAGGTCGCGCACCACGAGGACGACGCAGCGGCGGCCCGCGCCGCTGGTCGGATCGTCGGGCACGTCGGCCTCGGCGTACCGGACGGCGGTCGTGCCCGGCAGCAGTCCGGTGAGCGGGTCGGCGAGGCCCCACGGGGTCTCCACGCCGATCGCGATGTTGCGGGGCGGCTCGAACTCGACCACGTGCGCGGGCCCGGCCAGCGGCAGCACGCCCAGTCCGGCCCGGCTCGTGGTGACCTGGAGGGCACGCCGGGCGGCGGCGAGCCCGATCACTGAGCCGCCGTCCGGTACCGGGCGGCGGGCCGGCCGGGCGGCCCGTCCGGAGACCGTCCACGCCGCCAGCTGGCCGACCCGCTTCGCCGCCTCGATGAGGCGCTCCTCGGGCAGCTCCCCGGCCACGACCGCCGCGACGATCGCGTCGCGCAGGCGCCGTGCCGCGTCCTCGTCGGCGTGTTCGCCGCCGATGCAGATGGCGTCGGCGCCGGCGGCGAGCGCGCGTACCGCCGCGCCGGTGAAGCCGTACCGGTCGGCGACCGCCCGCATCTCCACCGCATCGGTCACGACGACGCCGGCGAAGCCCAGTTCGTCGCGGAGCAGCCCGGTGAGGATCCGGCGGCTCAGGGTGGCCGGCAGCCGCGGGTCCAGCGCGGGCACGAGCAGGTGGCCGGTCATCACCGCCTGCACGCCGGCGGCCACCGCGGCGCGGAACGGCGCCAGCTCCACGGCGTCCAGCCGGGTCCGGTCGCCGGTGATCCGGGGCAGGTCGTGGTGGGAGTCGACGCGGGTGTCGCCGTGCCCGGGGAAGTGTTTGGCGCAGGCGGCGACGCCGCCGGCCTGGAGGCCGCGTACCCAGGCGGCGGTGTGCCGGGCGACGAGGGCCGGGTCGGCGCCGAACGAGCGGACGCCGATCACCGGGTTGTCCGGGTTGGAGTTGACGTCGGCGTCCGGGGCGTAGTCGAGGGTCACGCCGAGGGCCGCGAGGTCCGCGCCGAGGTCGCGGGCCACCTCCTCGGTGAGCGTGGTGTCGTCGACCGCGCCGAGGGCGAGGTTGCCGGGCCGCGAACTGCCGTGCCGTGACTCGATCCGGGTCACGTCGCCGGCCTCCTCGTCGATGGCGACGATGACGTCCGGCCGCTCCGCGCGCAGGTCCGCGGTGAGCGCCGCGACCTGCTCCGGGTCGACGACGTTGCGGGCGAAGAGCACCACCGAGCCGAGTCCCTCGCCGAGCCAGCGGCGCACCCAGGGCGACGGGGTGGTACCGACGAAGCCGGGCTGCAGGACGGCGGCGGCCAGTGACGCGAGATTCCCCTCGGGCATGGTCACGCTCCCACCCCGGGCTGCTCCTCGATCAGGTCGCTCATGCGTCGCCTTCCCCCCGTCTCTGCACACGTCGGCGGCCCCGCCACCGGCGGCGGTGCTGTCATGGTCACACCGCGCGACGGAATAGTCAATAAACCTTACAGTTGCTGGGACGAGCATCGGCGGGGAGAGTGCCGGAATGGACCCCGTGCTGCTGGCCGACGCGACGAGCCCGGCCGACATCCCCGGCGTACGCCTGCTCGGCGTGGTGGTGGGCGGCCTGCTGCTGCTCGCCGCGATCCGCGCCATGTTCCGCCGCTGACCCGCCGGAGCGCGGCGGGTTCGGCGACCTCCCGCCGGGTACCGACCTCCCGACGGTTTCCGGCGAAGGGGGCGACGATGAGGATCGGCTACTTCCTGTCCAGCGAGGAGTTCCCGCCGGCCGACCTGCTGGCGCAGGCGCGCGGCGCCGAGCGGGCCGGCTTCGAGGCGCTGTGGATCTCGGACCACTACCACCCCTGGACGGACGCCCAGGGGCAGAGCCCGTTCGTCTGGTCCGTCATCGGGGCGCTCAGCCAGGTCTGCCGGCTGCCGGTCACCACCGCGGTCACCTGTCCCACCGTCCGGATCCACCCGGCCGTCGTGGCGCAGGCCGCGGCCACCAGCGCCGTGCTGCACGAGGGGCGCTTCGTGCTCGGCGTCGGCACCGGGGAGGCGCTCAACGAGCACATCCTCGGCGACGTGTGGCCGCACACCGACACCCGGCTGGAGATGCTCGAGGAAGCCGTGGCGGTGATGCGCGAGCTGTGGCAGGGCGGCTTCGTCCGGCACCGCGGCCGGCACTACACCGTCGACCACGCCCGGATCTACACGCTGCCGGACACGCCCCCGAAGGTGTACGTCTCCGGCTTCGGCCCCAAGGCCGTCGACGTCGCCGCGCGCATCGGCGACGGATACATCAACACGTCCCCCGACGCCGACCTGGTGCGCCGGTTCCGCTCCGCCGGGGGTGGCGACAAGCCCGTGCAGGCCGGCTTCAAGGCGGCGTACGCGGACAGCGCGGACGAGGGCGCGCGGATCGCGTACGAGCGCTGGCCGAACGCCGGCGTGCCGGGCGAGCTGTCCCAGGTGCTGCCGTCGCCGCGGCACTTCGAGCAGGCGGCCCAGCTGGTGCCGCAGGAGGCGATGAAGTCGGCGTTCGTCTGCGGCAACGACGCCGACGCCCACGTGGCGAAGATCGAGGAGTACGCGAAGGCGGGCTTCGACGAGGTCTACGTGGCCAACGTCGGCCCGAACTGGGACGGGCTGTTCGACCTCTACCAGCGCGAGGTGCTCCCCCGGGTCCGCTGAGCCGTGCGACGCGGGCCGGGGCCGGTTTCGGTGGTGATCGACCCGGGTACCTCCGGCCCTCGATGAAGCTGTCGACGCATTCCAGGAACCTGCGCCGCGCCGCGAAGAGCCTCTTCGGCTGGACCGCCCTGCGGCCCCACCAGCTCGCCGCCATGCGCGCGGTGATGAAGCGCCGCGACGCCCTGGTGGTGCTCCCCACCGGCGCCGGCAAGTCGGCGATCTACCAGATCCCGGCCAGCCTGATCCCCGGCCCGACGGTGGTGATCTCCCCGCTGCTGGCGCTGCAGCAGGACCAGATCGCCGCGCTCAACGAGCGGCAACGGCCCGAGCTGCGGGCGGTCCGGATCAGTTCCGACGAGTCGCCGGCCCAGCAGGCCGAGGCGATCGAGGAGATCCGCGCCGGGCGCGCCGAGTTCCTCTTCATCACGCCGGAGCAGCTCGCCAACCCGGACCGGACGGCCGAGGTCCGGTCGCTGAGGCCGGCCCTGGTCGCGATCGACGAGGCCCACTGCATCTCGGCGTGGGGCCACGACTTCCGCCCCGACTACCTGGCGCTGGGCCACCTCATCGAGGGCATCGGCCGGCCGCCGGTGGTAGCGCTGACCGCCACCGCGTCCCCGCCGGTACGCGACGACATCGTCGCCCGGCTGCGGCTGCGGGACCCGGAGATCGTCGTGTCCGGGCTGGACCGGCCGAACCTCTTCCTCGAGGTGGCCCACTGCCCGACCGAGGACTACCGGTGGCGGCGGCTGGTCACGCTGCTGAGCGAGGACGAGCGGCCGGGCATCATCTACGTCCCGACCCGGCGCGCGGCGGAGGAACTGGCCGCCCGGCTGACCGACGCGGGTTTCCCGTCGAAGTACTACCACGGCGGCATGGCGGCCGGTGCCCGTACCGAACTGCACGAGGCGTTCCTCGCCGACCGGGTGCCCATCATGGTGGCCACCTCGGCGTTCGGCATGGGCATCGACAAGCCCAACATCGCGTGGGTGGTGCACATGGCGCTGCCCGACTCGCCGGACAGCTACTTCCAGGAGATCGGCCGCGCCGGCCGGGACGGCCAGCCGGCCCGGGTGCTGCTGCTGTGGCAGGCCGAGGACGTCGGGCTGCAGCGCTACTTCACCGGCGGGCTGCCGGACGAGAGCGAGCTGCGCGACCTGTCCGCGCTGCTGCGGCGCGGGCCCGCGACCAAGAAGGACCTGCGTGAGCTGACCGGCCTCGGCGCCCGCAAGCTGGGGCAGTACCTGGCGCTGCTGGAGCAGGTCGGCGCGGCCGAACCGCGGAGCAGGCAGCGCTTCGGCGCGCCCCGCTACTCCCCGACGCCGGTCGACGCGGCGGCGGCCGCGCTGGCCGAGGCGGAGCGGCAGCAGACGGTGACCCGGTCCCGCACCGACATGATGCGGGCCTTCGCGGAGACCACCGCCTGCCGCGGCCAGACGCTGCTCGCGTACTTCGGCGAGCGGATGACGGCCGTCTGCGGGCACTGCGACAACTGCCACGCCGGCACCAGTACGGCCGACGACGGCGCGGTCGGCCCGTTCCCGGTGCACAGCCAGGTACGGCATCCGGAGTGGGGTTCCGGGCTGGTGCTGAGCTACGAGGAGGACCGCATGACGGTTCTGTTCGACGAGGTGGGGTACAAGACGCTGTCGGTCAGCGTGGTGTCCGAACAGGGCCTGCTGACGCTGGACTAACCTGGGGCGCCAGGATCGAGAGAAGGGGCGGTGCCGTGATCGAGCAGCCGGCGTACACCGGGTTCGGCTTCACCGACGGGGAGTGGGGGCTGCTTGTCGGCCTGCCGCAGTCGGTGCTCACGGCGGCGAGCGCCGCGGAGTCCGACGGCGCCCGGCGCACGATGGCCGAGAACGCGGCCGGGATGGACACCATCTCCGCCGGGCGCGAGTCGGCCAGTCCGCTGGTCGCGGCGGTGGCCGGCGAGATCATCTCGCGGGTGGGCGACCCGGAGGCCGGTGCGGAGCTGCCGGTGATCGAGCCGTCCGACCCGCGCGCCCTGATGGAGGACGTGCTGGGCCGGGCGGCGGAGGCGACGGCGCTGCTCGCCGCCAAGGTGGACGAGGGCGAGGCCGGCGCGTACAAGCACTGGCTCGTGGCGATCGCCGAGCAGGTGGTCGTCGCGGCCCCGACCGGCGGGATCCTGGGCCTCGGCGCCGACGTGGTCACCAACTCGGAGCGCCGCTTCCGGGACCGACTCGCCCAGATCCTCAACGACTGACGACCCGACGGCGGCGGTGGTCCCGACAAGGACCACCGCCGCCTCGTCGTCTGCCGGCTAAGCCACCCGGCGCCGGAACAGCACCGCGGCGAGCACCACGGACGCCACCAGCATCCCGACGCACCAGGCGACCGCCGCGGCCGGCGCGGTGCCGGCCGGCGTGCCGAGCAGCAACGCCCGCAGCGTCTCGATGACCGGGGTCACCGGCTGGTGGTCGGCGAAGCCGCGCAGCCAGGTCGGCATGGTCTCCACCGGGACGAACGCGCTGCTCGGGTACGGCAGGAACATGACCAGGAAGGTGAACCCGTTGGCCGCCTCCGGGGAACGGGCCAGCAGCCCGAACGCGGCGGACAGCCACGACACGGCGAGCAGGAACAGCAGCAGCACCCCGGCCGCGGCGAGCCAGCTCGCCGGGTCGACCATCGGGCGGAACCCGATCGCCACCGCCACCCCGAGCACGAGCACGGTCGAGACCATGTTGCGCAGCACGCTCGCCACCACATGACCGCCGAGGATCGCGGTGGCGGCGACGTCCATCGTGCGCAGCCGCTCGACGACACCCTCGGTCAGGTCGGTGGTGACGCTGATCGCGGTGCCCGCCGCGCCGAACCCGGCGCAGAGCAGCAGCACTCCGGGGACGACGTAGGTGACGTACGCCCCGCCGGTGTCGATGGCGCCGCCGAAGAGGTAGACGAAGAGCAGCATCAGGATCACCGGCAACAACAGCGAGGTGAGCAGCGCGTCGACGTTGCGGCGGGACAGCCGTACGCAGCGTCCCACCAGGACGGACAGCTCGGTACCCCGCGCGGTCAGCTCAGACACCGGCCACCTCCCGCTCGCCGGCCGGGGCGGGCTGCCCGGTCAGGGTCAGGAAGACGTCGTCGAGGGTGGCGGTGCGCAGGTGGAAGCGCTTGACGCCGCGCCGGTCGGGATCGACCTCGTCGAGCAACCGACGGACCTGCGGGGCGTCCCCGTCGATCGGGACGGCCAGCTCCCGCCGCGCGGGGTCGGCGTGGGCGACCCGGCCGCCGAGCTGCCGGACGGCTGCGGCGAAGCGGTTGTCGTCGTGCATCGTCAGCTCCAGCCGGTGGGCGCCGAAGCGCCGCTTCAGCTCGTCCGCCGTCCCCTCGGCCGCGAGCCGGCCGCCGTGCAGGACCGCCACCCGGTCGGCCAGCCGGTCGGCCTCCTCCAGGTACTGCGTGGTCAGCAGCACGGTGACCCCGCCGGCGGCCAGCTCCGCGACGACCTCCCACAGCGCCTGGCGGCTGCGCGGGTCGAGACCGGTGGTGGGCTCGTCGAGGAAGATCACCGACGGCTCGCCGACGAGGCTGGCGGCGAGGTCGAGCCGCCGGCGCATCCCGCCGGAGTAGGTCGACACCCGCCGGCCGGCCGCCGCGGCCAGGTCGAAGCGGTCCAGCAGGGTGGCGGCGCGGCGGCGTGCGGCCGGTCGGGACAGGCCGGTCAGTCGGGCCATCATCACCAGGTTCTCCCGGCCGGTCTGGGCGTCGTCGAGGGCCGCGTGCTGGCCGGCGAGGCTGATCACCCGGCGTACGCGACGCCGGTCCCGGACCACGTCGTGGCCCTGCACCCGGGCGGTGCCGCCGCCGGGCGCGGTGAGGGTCGACAGGATCCGCACGGTGGTGGTCTTGCCCGCGCCGTTGGGCCCGAGCAGGGCGTGGACGGTGCCCGGGGAGACCCGGAGGGTCAGCCCGTCGAGCACCCTGACGGTCCCGAAGGACTTGCGTAGCCCGACGGTCTCCACCGCCGGTGTCATCGGATCCCCCATGGGCTCCTCACTCTCCGTCTTCTGCGTATCGCATACGCTTTACTGCGTAGACCATACGCAGAAGATAGGATGGCGGTCAACACAGCGACCGCGAGGTGAGGATGAGCGAGCCGGCCGACGACCTGCCCGAGAGCGTGGCCATCGCCTGGGGCCTGCGGGAGCGCCCCGGCAAGGGCCCGAAGCGCAGCCTGAGCCTGGAGCAGGTGGTGACCGCCGCCGTCAAGGTGGCCGACACCGACGGGCTCGCCGCGGTCTCGATGAGTCGCGTCGCCACCGAACTCGGCGTCGCCACGATGTCGCTGTACCGGTACGTGTCGACGAAGAACGAACTGGTCGAGCTGATGGTCGACGCCGCGTTCGGCGATCCCCCGCCGCCCCGCGAGCCGGACGAGGGGTGGCGGACGGCCCTCGCCCGCTGGGCCGACGGCAACGTCGCCGCCCTCCACCACCGCCCGTGGCTGCGACACGTGCGGATCAGCGGCCCGCCGATCCACCCCAACAGCGTGCGCTGGATGGAGCAGGGGCTGGCCTGCCTGCGCGACACCGCCCTGCACCCCGCCGAACGCCTGTCGACGGTCCTGCTGGTCAGCGGGTACGCCCGCTACTGGGCCACGCTCACCGGCGACCTCACCGAGGCGGCCGCCGGATCGGGCGACGGTCCCGACGAGGCCGGCACCCGCTACTGGCAGCACCTCGAACGCCTCACCCGGGCCGGCGGCTTCCCGGCGATCCGGGACCTGCTCGCCGCCCCGGCCGGGGAGGACGAGGATGACGACTTCGAGGCGGAGTGGCGGTTCGGCCTGGACCGCCTGCTCGACGGCGTCGAGGTCCTGATCCGGAGCCGCCGATGACCGCGCTGCGCGCCGATCTCCTCGACACGACCCAGGTGCCGCCGGCCGAACGCTGGCCGTTCTTCCTGGACGTCGCCGAACGAGCCGCGGCGCGGGTGGCGCTGGCCAGCGACCACGTGGCCGACTTCCGCGCCACGTCCCGGATCATCGACCTCGGCGCCGTGCAGCTCAGCCGGTTCCGCTACCAGTCGCTGACCGGATGGCGCACTCCCCGGCTGATCCGCCAGGCGGACCCGGAGGTCTTTCAGGTCGCCATGGTGATCAGCGGTTCGAGCGAGATCAGCGCACATCGCCGCGCCACGCCGATGGGCCGCACCGACTTCACCCTGCTCGACTGGAGCCGGCCGCACCGGCTCGCACACCGCAGCACCCGGGGCGGCCGGGAACAGGCCGCCTCGGTCACCGCGACCTTTCCGCGGGCGCTGCTACCCATCTCCCCCGACCGCGTCGAGCGGATGACCGCGGCGCTGATGCCCGGCACCGAGGGGCCCGGGGCCCTGCTGGCACAGCACCTCAACCACATCACCCGGCACCCCGAGCAGTTCCGCGTCGCCGCGGCGCCCCGGCTGGCGGATCTCACCCTCAGCCTGGTCGCCGCGATGCTCGCCCATCATCTCGACGCCGAGGACGACCTACCGGTCGAGGTCCGGCAGCAGGCCACGCTGACCCAGATCAACGCCTTCATCGATCGGCATCTCGGCGACCCCGCGCTCACACCGCGCGCCGTCGCCGAAGCGCACCGGCTGTCCGTACGGACGCTGCACCGACTGTTCGAGGACGAGCCCGAGGGCGTCGCCGGCAGCATCCGGCGGCGACGGCTCGACCGCTGCCGCGCCGACCTGGCCGATCCCCTGCTGCGGCACGAGCCGGTACGCCGCGTCGGCCGGCGCTGGGGCTTCACCGATCCGACCCACTTCAGCCGTAGCTTCCGCGCGGCGTACGGCCTGAGTCCGCGCGCCTACCGGGAGTTGCACCTGTCGGGGCCCACCGGCGGATGCCAACCAGCTACTGACTGACCAGTCAGTTGGGGCGGGGACCGCGGGTGGCACGGATCGTCAACCGGATGGCGGCCGGCGTCAAGTTCCGAGCCGGAAACTGGCACCGGGAGGGCCGGCCACCACGCCCGCGCGTGCCGGACGGCCCAGCCAACGGGGGCCGTGGCGGTACGCTCTCCGCCAAGGCGGCGGGCGCTCGCCCGGTGGCACTCAGGGACACCTGGGAAGCCGGCTCCGCCGCTGCCTACCCGCCGGCGGAGCCGGTCCGGATCCTCGGCGACACCCGCCGGGGCACGGCCGTGGTCGTCGGCGACGTCGTCGCCCGGCTTCCCCGCCCAGCGACGACCCAGCAGAATGGCACTTCCCCGGCGGGTGACGGCCCGCCCGCCGGAGCCCGGGCCCTGCCGGACAGGGGAGGACGATGCTGGAGCCGACCATCATCGACACCGAGCAGGTGGCGGCCGCGGACCGCTTCGGGATGTGGCTGGAACTGGTCGCCCGCACGGCGGCACCGCTGCGCATCCATTCCGTGCACGCCGACGACTTCGCCGCCCGGGCCGAGTTCATCGACCTGGGCCCGCTGCAGGTGGTCAGTTACCGCTACCCGTCACTCGACTGCTTCCGCACGCCGAAGCTGGTGCGCCAGTCCGATCCCGACATCCACCTGCTGGCGTTGACCACCGCGGGGCGCAGCGCCGCCGAACAGGACGGCCGGCAGAGCTCCGGCCGCGCCGGCGAGTTCACCTTCTACGACGCCGCCCGCCCCCACGAGGTGCACCACCAGAGCGACGACGACGGCCCCGCCACCTCGATCGTCATGATCATCCCGCATGCCGTCCTGCCGCTCCCACCGCAGCGGCTCGCGCCACTGTTCGGCGGCCGGATGTCGGGCACGACGGGAGTGGGCGCCCTGCTGGCACAGTTCCTGGCCCAGGTCGCCACGCAACCCGAGCAGTACCACGCGGCGGACGCCGGCCGCCTCGGCGCCGTCGCCCTGGACCTGGCCAGCACGATGCTCGGCCGGCATCTGGTGTCGGAGGACGCCGTCCCGTCGGAGATGCGCCGGCGGGCCCTGCTCACCCAGGTACAGGCGTACATCCAGCGGCGCCTCGGGGACGCCGCGCTGAGCCCCCGGACCATCGCGGACTCCCACCACGTGTCGGTGCGGTCGCTGCACCGGCTGTTCGAGGCCGAGGAGACGACCGTCGCCTCGTACATCCGGGGGTTGCGGCTGGACCGGTGCCGGCAGGACCTCGCGAACCCGGCGCTGCGCAACCAGTCCGTGCAGGTCATCGCCGCGCGGTGGGGCTTTCCGGACAAGGCGCACTTCAGCCGCCTGTTCCGGACGACGTACGGCACGACGCCGCAGACCTGGCGGCGGATCAGCCATGAGTAGGCACGGAAAGTCAACCGCACGGCGTCCAGGGTCAACCCGCTCCGGGCAGACTTGAGCCCGAAGCGGCCGCCCCCTCCGGACGCCATACCGGTACGGGCGGCCCGCCGAACGGGGGCCGTGGCGGGGCGCCCGCCGCCGGTCGGCGGCGGGCGGTCGCCCGGCGGCAACCCGTGCCGACGCCGTGGATCCCCGGCTCCGCCGCTGCTTCCCCCAGGGCCGCTGGCGGAGCCGGTCACGCCTCCTGGAGCAGTTCCAGGACGACCCGCTCGGCCTCCTCGCGCGGTGTCCGCGGGTCCACCGGCGCCACCACGCCCTCGTGGTAGAGGTCGACCACGCGCGGGTCCACGTACGACGCACGCGCCACGGTGGGTGTGTTGCCAAGCAGTTCCGCGACCTCCCGCATGACCGCGGCCACCGCCCTGCGCCGCGCGGTGGCCGACCGCTGCCGGCCCACGGTGGCCAACTCGGTGGCCGCCAGGACGGTGGCGTGCCAGGTGCGGAAATCCTTCGCGGTCATCTCGCCGCCGCTGGCGTCACGGAGGTAGTCGTTGACCTCGTCGCTGCGCACGTCCCGCCAGTCCCGGCCGTCCCAGTACCCGAAGAGCCGCTCGGCCGCCCGACGGCGGCGGCGCAGGTTGACGAGCACCTGACACAGCTCCGGGTCCTCGATCCGGCGGACCTGCTCGATGCCGCCCTTGGCCGGGAACTCGAAGACCACGCACCCGCGCCGGGACCGCGCGTGCTCCGGCCGCAGCGTCGACACACCGAAGGTGGGGTCGTCGCCGGCGGCGTACTGGTCGCTGCCGACCCGGAACGCGCCCAGGTCGAGCAGCCGAGCCACGGTGGCCAGGACACGGTCCCGGTTCAGGCCACGTCCGTCGAGGTCGTGCGCGATCCGCTCGCGCAGCCGCGGCAGCCGGTGGGCCACCTCCAGCACGTGGTCGAACTTCGCCTCGTCCCGCTTGCGTCGCCACTCGGGGTGGTACAGGTACTGCTTGCGGCCGGCGGCGTCGATGCCGGTCGCCTGGATGTGCCCGTTCGGGTACGGGGAGATCCAGACGTCCTGCCAGGCCGGCGGGATCACCAGGTCCCGCAGCCGCGTCAGCTGGTCCGGATCCTGGACCGGCTCGCCCGCCGGGTCCCGGAACTCCCAGCCCTTGCCACGCCGGCGGCGCCGGTAGCCCGGCCTGCCCGGATCACTACGCCGCAACCGCACCGGTCGTCCGCACCGCCTGTTCCACCTCATGGGCGGCGGCCAGCACCTCGCCGACGTCCACGGCCGCCAACGTCGGATGGGTTCCTACCCCGTCCCACCTCGGACAATCCCGTTCGGCGGCCCACAGGGCGCGGTGGTACGGCCGGTCCGGTGGTGGTCCCCAGAGGGCCGGGGAGACCGGGCCGAAGAGGACGACCGATGGGGTGTGGTAGGCGGTGGCGAGGTGGGCGATGCCGGTGTCGCCGCTGATGAGCAGTCGGGCGTGGGCGACGAGGGCGGCGAGGTGGTGCAGGTCGGTGTGCCCGGCGAGGATCGCGTCGTCGGGCAACCCCGCCAGGTGGGCGACGTGGCGGGCGAGGCGTTGTTCGGCGGCGTCGCCGGTGATGACGACGTGGTGGCCGGCGGTGGCGAGGTGGCGGGCGACGGCCGCGAACCGCTCCGCCGGCCAGCGCTTCGCCCGGACCTTGGATCCGGGGTGCAGCACGGTGACGCCGGCCGGTGCCCGGCCGGGCTCCGGCCGCCGCAGGCTGAGGTCGCCGGGATCGGCCGGGATGCCGTACCAGGCCAGTAGGCGGCACCAGCGGTCGACTTCGTGTTCGTCGGGGCGCCAGGGTGGGCCGTCGTGGTGGTTGGCGTCGGG
>NZ_JBEORU010000029.1:0-96362 GCF_040302465.1 Micromonospora sp. NPDC126480 | reverse complement strand
TGGGCGCGAAACTGTCCACCCTGACCAAGGAACAAGCCGACTACCTCGGCGTGCCCCAGGAAGGCCCGTTCAAGCCCGACCACTACCGCTACTGATCCGACCGGCCACGGCCGGGCCGCCGCTGCCCGCAGCGACGGCCCGGCCGTTCCGTATCCGCGGGTCGGCTCAGTCCCGGCGGCCCGGGGCCGACCGTCGGGAGGGGCGGACCCAGGTCCAGACGCACCAGGCGAGCCAGGCGAGCGACACCGCCGCGGCGAGCGGGCGCAACCGGAGCGCGCTGAGCAGGAGCACCAGTGCCAGCACGGCCAACCAGGGCCCGAAGGCCCGTACGGCCGCCGCCGGCGGACGGCCGGCTCGCCGGGCACCTCGATCGTCGGCGTGGGTGGGGGTGAATTGTTCGTCAGCCACTCGCGTCCTGTCCTCGGCGGAGAAGCCGGATCCTGCCACATCGGAGGAGGGCCGTTGGGACCCGTGTGGTGGCGATGGTGGCGCTGGACCGCCCGGACGGGGATCATGGTGGCACGCGGGGTCCGGTCCGGCGGCCCCGCAGGCCGGGCGGTGACGTCCGGGCGCGGGTCGCTGGGCGACCGGCGACCGGCGGCAGTAACGTGCCGGAGGACGCGGATCCCACCGATGGAAATGGGGATGGAAAATTAATCCCATGAGAGCTCGGGTACTGGTGGTCGACGACGACCCCGCGCTCGCCGAGATGCTCGGCATCGTCCTGCGCAGCGAGGGGTTCCTGCCCTCGTTCGTCGCCGACGGCGAACGTGCGCTTGCCGCGTTCCGGGAGAACCGGCCGGACATCGTGCTTCTCGACCTCATGCTGCCCGGCATGAGCGGCATCGACGTGGCACGGTCCATCCGGGCCGAGTCGGGCGTCCCGATCGTCATGCTGACCGCCAAGAGCGACACGGTCGACGTCGTCCTGGGGCTGGAGTCCGGGGCCGACGACTACGTGGTCAAGCCGTTCAAGCCGAAGGAACTGGTCGCCCGGATGCGGGCGCGGCTGCGCCGGGGTGAGGACGTCGCCCCCGAGCTGCTCACGATCGGCCCGCCCGGCAACCAGATCACCATCGACGTGCCGGCGCACACCGTCAGCCGCAACGGCGAGGAGGTGAAGCTCACGCCGCTGGAGTTCGACCTGCTGGTCGCGCTCGCCCGCAAACCGCGCCAGGTCTTCACCCGCGAGGTGCTGCTGGAGCAGGTCTGGGGGTACCGGCACGCCGCGGACACCCGGTTGGTCAACGTGCACGTGCAGCGGCTGCGAGCCAAGATCGAGCCGGATCCGGAGCGACCGGAAATCATCCTCACCGTGCGGGGCGTGGGCTACAAGGCGGGCACCGGATAGCCTGGTCACACTGTGGCCACCTCCTCGATCCCGGGCTCGACGACGGCTTCCCCGCAGCGCTCCGCTGCCGGGGAGCTGTGGCGTACCCTGCGCGGACGGGGCGCGCGGCTGGTCGCGGGGCTGCACCAGACCTGGCGACGCTCGCTCCAGGTGCGTGTGGTGACCATCACACTGCTGGCCTCCAGCCTCCTGGTCGGCGGCTTCGCGTACCTGATCGCCGACAAGATCACGAGCATTCTGCTGGAGAGCGCCGAGCAGGACGTGCGCGGCCGCCTGGACGGCGGGGCGGCGTACGCGGCCAAGCAGCTCGGCCTCTACAACCAGCCGAACGAGGCCCAGTTCCAGGAGACCGTCGACGGGACGGTGAGCTACCTGGGCGGCGGCGACCCGCAGCAGACCACCGGCGTGGTGATCGCCCTGACCGGGCACGGCTATCCCGGCATCATCCAGACCCGGACGTCACCGGCCGTCGGTGACCTCGGCGCGGTGCTCAGCCCCGAGCTGCGGCAAACCGTCGCCGGGGGCGCCGTGGCCAGCCAGATCAGCACCGGCCGGCTCGGCGAGGAGCGCACGAAGTACCTGGTCTACGGCTCGCCGGTGCCGACCAAGTTCGGTCAGGTCGAGCTCTACTACCTGGTCCCGCTGACCAAGCAGGACGAGACCGCGGCCGAGGCCCGGGCGACCGTCGTCGCCACCGGCGCCGCCCTGGTGCTGCTGCTCGGCCTGCTCGCCGCTCTGGTCACCCGCCTGGTCGTGACCCCGGTGCGGGTGGCCGCCCGGACGGCCCAGCGCCTGTCCGCGGGCCTGCTGGACCAGCGGATGGCCGTCAACGGTGAGGACGACCTGGCGTTGCTCGCCGCCTCGTTCAACCAGATGGCGACGAACCTGCAACGGCAGATCCTCCGGCTGGAGGAGATGTCCCGCCTGCAGCGCCGGTTCACCTCGGACGTGTCGCACGAGCTGCGGACGCCGTTGACGACGGTACGGATGGCGGCCGACCTGATCTTCGCCGAGCGGGACGAGTTCGACCCGGCGGTGGCCCGCAGCGCCGAGCTGCTCCAGGCCGAGCTGGACCGGTTCGAGGAGCTGCTGACCGACCTGCTGGAGATCAGCCGCTTCGACGCCGGCTTCGCCGCGCTCGACGCCGAGCCCACCGACCTGGTGCCGGTGGTCCACCGGGTCGCCGGCCGGCTCGCCAGCCTCGCCGAACGGGTCGGGGTGACCATCGAGCTGGACGTGCCCGGCGGTCCGGTGATCGCCGAGGTCGACCCACGCCGTGTCGAGCGGGTGCTGCGCAACCTGGTCGGCAACGCCGTCGAGCACGGCGAGGGCAGGCCGGTACGGATCACCCTCGGCATCGACGAGACCGCCGTGGCGGTCACCGTGCGCGACCACGGCGTGGGGCTCAAGCCCGGTGAGGAGAAGCTGGTCTTCAACCGGTTCTGGCGGGCGGACCCGTCGCGTGCCCGGCAGACCGGCGGCACCGGCCTGGGCCTGTCGATCAGCCTGGAGGACGCCCGGCTGCACGGCGGGTGGCTTGAGGCGTGGGGCGCGCCCGGCCAGGGCGCGCAGTTCCGGCTCACCCTGCCGGTACGGGCGGGCGACCGGCTCACCACCTCGCCGCTGCGGCTGGTCCCCGCCGACGCGGCCCTGCCGTTCGGTGGCCCGCGTGCCGGTGGCCTGCTGGCGATCGGTCCGGGCAGCTCGGGCGCGCTGACCGTGGGCCCGGCGCCGGCCGCGGAGCGGGCGGAGGTGCGGAAGTGAACCGGCGCCTGCTCACCGGCCTGCTCGGCGGTGTCCTGCTGGCCGCCTCGGCGGGCTGCGGCATCCCCGACAACACCGAGGTGCGGGTGGTGGGCCCGGGTCCGGCGACCGAGGCGGGGTCGAGCAGCGGCGGCCCGGTCGAGCCACCGGGCCGAACGGCCAGCGACACCGAGGAGGAGTTCGTCAAGAACTTCCTCTCCGCCGCCGCCGGTGAGCCGGACGGGGCGTACGACCGGGTACGCCAGTTCATCGACAGCGCCGACCGGTCCCAGCTGCCCGTCAAGCAGGGCAGCGAGGTGGCGTTGACCGTGGTGCGGCTGGTCGAGCAGCCGGGCATCGTGAGAGGGCCCGACGAGATCCGGGTGACCCTCAAGGTGCAGCAGGTCGGGCAGCTGGGCGCCGACGGCGTACTGGCGCCGCCGGAGACGACCGCGGCCTCCTACGAGTTCGGGCTGCGCCCGACCGTGCAGGAGTCCGGTGACGAGACGGAATGGTTCGTGGTCGACCCGCCGTCCGTGCCGCTGCTGAGCGTCGAGGCGCTGGAGGACTACTACACCCCCAAGACGATCTACTTCTGGAGCACCGATCGCCGCCACCTGGTGCCGGACCAGCGCTACCTTCCGCGTGCCGTACCCGAGGACCGGCGGGTCAGCGAGGTGGTCCGGTGGCTGATCGGCGGTCCCTCCAACTGGCTGCGTAAGGGCGCGATTCCCCTGCCGGACCGCCCCCGGCTGATCAACAACGCCACCCGGACGGACGACCGCTGGGAGGTCAACCTCGACATGCCCGGCGACGACAGCACCCGTCTGGAGCTGTTGGGCACCCAGCTCGCGTGGTCGCTGGCGGACCTGAACGGCCAGCTCGAGCTGAAGATCGGCAACCAGTCCCGGTTGATCATCGAGGACCTGGAACAGCGCCGGCAGGCGCTGCCGCTGTACCAGCTCGGTGGCGAGGCACCGCGGGTGTTCTGCGTCTACGAGGGCGCCGTCCATCCGCTGAACTACCCGGACCAGGTCGACGCGCCGGTGCCGGTGGCGGCGGCCGCGAACACCGGCGTGGTCTCGGCCGGCTTCAGCCGCTCCGGGCAGCGCATCCTGGCCGCGCTGGTGGTGACCGGTGGGAACGGCCGCCAGCACCTCTCCGCCGGGGTCGGCATCGAGTCGGTCGCGTCGTTCGACCGCAGCACCACGGGCTTCCGGAAGGTGGGTCGGCCGGTCTGGCTGCGCTCGGCCGATCCGCAGGAGCCGGTCGGCCTGGTCGTCGCCGACGGCCGGCTGCACCGGTTCGACGCGACGGCCGACCTGCACGAGGTGCCGGTCAGCGTGCCGGGCAGCGTGACCGCCGTGGCCGCCTCCCTGGACGGGCACCGGCTCGCGATCGTCGCCGGTGGCGGGTTGTACGTGATGTCGGTGAGCCAGGAGGGCGACGGCCTCGCCCTCGGGTCGCCCCGCCGGTTGCACACGTCGCTGACCGGGCTCACCGCCGTCGACTGGTACAGCGAGAACAGCCTGGTGGTGTCGGGATCCAAGGGCCAGCCGGCACTCTTCGAGATCGGGGTGGACGGCGTACGGGAGACCGAGCTGCTGCGGTCCGGCGGCGCGACGGTCACCCACCTGTCGGCGTACCCGGCGAACCCGGCCGCCAAGTTCGGCATGGTGATGTACGAGGCCAACCGTGTCGCCTACCGCGGCTTCCCGTACGAGCGGATCGAGCGGAAGCACGTCCGGGACGTCGACGCCACGGACTCCGGCCGCTCGGGCAACCCGACCGCACCCTTCTTCCTCTACTGACCGCCGGTGCGGGACGTCGGGCGGCTCATCGCGGACCTCGGCGGTCTCGTCCTGCCGACGGACTGCGCCGGCTGCCGGGAACGCCGGCCCGGGCTGCGTCACGGGGTCTGCGCCGACTGCGTCGCCGTGCTCGACGGGCTGCGTCCCCGTCCGGTACGCCCCACTCCCGCACCGTCCGGCCTGCCGCCGTGCGTCGCCCTCGGCCCGTACGAGGGCCCGTTGCGCGAGGCGCTGCTCGCATACAAGGACCACGGTCGGCACGGGCTGGCCCGGCCGCTGGGTGCGCTGCTCGCCGAGGTGGTGGCCGTCGCGGTCGGCGCGGTACGTCCGGTGCTGCTGGTGCCGGTGCCGGACACCGCCGCCGCGGCCCGCGCCCGGTACGGCGACCACCTGGGCCGGCTGGCCCGGCACTGCGCGGGCCGGCTGCGCGGGGCCGGCTGGCCGGTGGAGATCCGGCACGCACTGCGGGCCCTGCCCCGTCCCGACTCGGTGACGCTGGACAGCGCCGGCCGGGCGGCGGCTGCGGCGGCGGCGTTCCGCCCGCGCGGTCGGTGGCGGCCGGCGCCCGTGGACGCGTCCGTCGTCGTGCTGGACGACATCGTCACCACCGGGTCGACCCTCGCCGCGGTGAGCCGTGCGCTTACCGCTACCGGCCGTGCGCCGTCGGTGGCGGTGGTGCTCGCCGCCACCGTGAAAAGGCGCCAGTCGTAACCGATCGTGTTTCCGTTTCACCCGTTGGTGTATGAGCTGTGAAAATTCCTGGGCGGTCCGGACAACCAGGGGTGACGGCCGGGCGAGCAGGAGTTAGCGTTCAGCTGTCGGGGGTAGGAGGAGGTTCTCCCACCCGCCCCCGGCGGCGAAAGGAGGCGTAGCCGCACTGACCGGTCGACGCCGAGTGGGATCGCCCCGACGGACGCGACCGGGTATCGCATGAACGACCGTCCGATCGAGGGAGGTCACGTGGACATCGTGGTCAAGGGCCGAAACGTCGAAGTGCCGGACCATTACCGGGTGCACGTAGCGGAGAAACTCGCGAAGATCGAGCGCTACGACCACAAACTAATCCGTGTCGATGTCGAGCTGTTCCATGAGCGCAATCCGCGCCAGTCGGACCACTGCCAGCGGGTGGAGATCACCTGCGTCTCCCGAGGCCCGGTGATCCGGGCCGAGGCCTGCACGAACGACTTCTACAGCGCGCTCGACGCGGCCATCGCCAAGCTCGACACCCGCCTGCGCCGGGCGGCCGACCGTCGCCGGGTCCACCGGGGCCGGCACGCGCCCATCTCGGTCGCGGCCGCCACCGCCGGCCTGCCGGTGGCCGATCTCGTGGCCACGCCGCTCAACGGCGACGGTGCGTCCGCCGGTGCGGCCACCGCGGTGGCCGAGCGCGCCGAGGAGGAGTACGACGACCAGCCCTGGCACATCGCGCGGGAGAAGGTGCACCCCGCCGAGCCGATGACCGTCGACGACGCCCTGTTCCAGATGGAGCTGGTCGGGCACGACTTCTACCTGTTCCAGGACAAGGAGTCCGGCCGGCCCAGCGTCGTCTACCGGCGCCACGCCTACGACTACGGGATCATCTCCCTGGACATCTGAGCCGGGGCAGGTGCGGGGCCGGGTCGGTCCGACCGACCCGGCCCGCCGGCCGGCTCCCCGGGCGGACGGGTCGCGGTCAGCCGTCGAGATCGCCCGGGAGCAGCCCGAACAGGGCGGTGTCGGCCCGGGTGCCACCGGCGCCGGGCAGCCGGCCCCGCTCCACTCCCTCCCGGCGGAAGCCGGCCCGCTCCAGCACCCGCTCGGACGCCGGGTTGCCCACGTGGACGCCGGCCCAGATCCGATCGAGGCCGACGTCGGCGAACCCCCACCGGGTGAGCAGCCGGACCGTGCGGGTGGCGAGGCCCCGCCCCCGCCAGGCCGGCAGCAGGCTGTAGCCGACCATGGCCTGCCCGGTGGCGGGCTGGTCGTACACCAGCGCGCAGGTGCCCGCGGCGGCGCCGGTCGCCGCGTCGAGGATCACCAGGTTGGCGGCCTGGCCGCTCAGCCAGCGGGTTCCGGCCTGCCGGCAATGCTGCTCGACGGCGGCCCGGGACGGTGGCTCCGGCGGCACCCGGGAGGCGACCACCTCGGGGAGCGTGTGCAGGCCGTACATCAGGTCCGCATCGTCCGGGCCGAGCGGGCGCAGGGCCACCGCGCCGTCGGTGAGCCGGCCGTCGGGCAGGTCCGGCAGCAGCCGCGGGGCCGGCCCCGGGGGGTCCTCGGCGAGGCGTACCCAGGCGACCAGGTCGTGCCGCCCGCCGCCGCGGGTGGGGTTCGCGTCCCGGCGGACGCCCTCGTGGCGGAACCCGGCGGCCAGCGCCACCCGCTGGCTGGCGGTGTTCTCCAGGTTGGTGAGCAGTTCCAGCCGGGCGACGCCGGTGGCGAACGCCTGCTCGGCGAGCGCCCGGGTGCCCGCCGTGGCGACGCCCCGCCCGCGCGCCCACGGGGCGACCCAGTAGCCGATCTCCGCCTGGTTCCGGGTGGGGACGGGATTGCTCAACCCGATCCCGCCGAGCAACCGGTCGGTGGTCGGGTCCGCGATCGCGTACGCGGCCCCGCCGGTGGCCCAGGCCGCGGGCGCGCCCTCGGTGATCCACCACCGGGCGTCCGCCTCCGTGTACGGCGCGGGCATGCCGGAGATGAAGCGCTGGGTCAACGGGTCCGAGCAGGCCGAGGCGGTGTCGACGGCGTCCTCGGGGCGGAAGAGCCGCAACCGGACGCCGTACCCCTCGATGGTCTCCGGCGTCATGCCAGGTCCTCCGCGATCAGCGCACCGACCCAGGCGTCCGTGCGGGTGCCCCGGTGGTTCAGCGCGGCGCGGGCCGTGCCCTCGAACGTGAACCGCGCCTTCTCGGCCACGCGCCGGGACGCGGTGTTGCCGACGTTCGCCCGCCACTCGATCCGGGCGAGGCCGAGCGTGGTGAAGCCCCAGGCGGTCAGCGCGGTCAGCGCGGCGGGCATGTATCCGCGCCCCCGCGCGTGCGGTGCGGTCATGAAGCCGACGCTCGCCAGGAGCGGATCGGGGGTGGCGAGCCGCAGGTCGATCGCGCCGGCGAACCGGTCGTCGGCGTCGGCGACCGCGAAGCAGGCACTGGTGCCGGCGGCCCACGCCTCCCGCCCGTAGGCGAGGTACGCCTCGGCGTCACAGCGGTCGTACGGGTCGGGAACCGTGGTCCAGCGCAGCGTCTCGGGGTCCCGGCAGGTCGTGACGATGCCGTCGACGTCCTGCATCTCCATCGGCCGTAGCCGCACCTCGCCCGCGCCGGCGGTGGCGAACAGGACCGGTTGGGCCCGCCCGAAGACGGCTGCCCGGCGGGCCTCGAGCGTGCCCGGACCGGCCGGACCGACCTCGTCCGGCGCGGGCACCTCACCGGGCAGCAGGGAGCCGAACCACTCGTGGGTGCCGGACGCGGGATCGGCGGCGCGCAGCCGCCCCTCGATCTGGAAGCCGGTCCGGAGCGCGACGAGCCGGGAGGCGTGGTTGCCGGCGAGCGCCCCCCAGAGCAGCCGGCGCAGCTTCAGTTCGTCGAACGACCAGCGGGCGACGGCCCGGGCGGCGCGGACGGCGACCCCGCGTCCCCGCGCCCAGGGCGCGGTCCAGTAGCCGATCTCGCTGGTCTGGTGCGCGGTCCGGTCGATGGCGATCAAGCCGCAGGAACCGAGCAGCTCGCCGGTGGCGGCGTCGCAGACCGCGAACGGTGCGCCGGTGCCGCTCGCCCACTGCCGGGCGGCGGACCCGGTGACGAACGTCCTGGCGTGTTCCGGCAGGTAGGGGCGGGGAACGGTGGTCCAGCGCTGAATGTCCGGATCCTGGCAGGCGCGGTGCACCGCATCGGCGTCGCCGGCCCGCCATGGTCGCAGCAGCAGGCCGCCCTCGGTGATCTCGATCGGCTCCACCCGGTTCATCGTGCCGGATCGTTCGCCCACGGCGTAACCGGATAAGACGTCACTCGCAACCCGCACGTCCGTTATGCCTGTCTTGACCGATCGGACCCCCGCCACCACTGACCATCGGCGCGCTGGAGCGCCTACGATGGTTCGAGACTGTCTAGGGGAGCGTTGATCCGTGTCGATTCTGGAAAAGGTCCTCCGCGCCGGCGAGGGCCGCATGGTGCGCCGGCTGAAGGCCATCGCCGCCGCCGTCAACTCGATCGAGGACGACTACGTCAACCTCACCGACGACGAGCTGCGGGGGATGACCGAGCAGTTCAAGCAGCGGCTGGCCGACGGCGAGACCCTCGACGACCTGCTGCCCGAGGCGTTCGCGGTGTGCCGCGAGGCGGCCGCCCGCGTGCTCGGCCAGCGTCCGTACGACGTCCAGGTGATGGGTGGCGCGGCGCTGCACTTCGGCAACATCGCCGAGATGAAGACCGGTGAGGGCAAGACCCTGACCTCGGTGATGCCGGTCTACCTCAACGCTCTCTCCGGCGAGGGCGTGCACGTGGTGACGGTCAACGACTACCTGGCCCAGCGTGACGCCGCCTGGATGGGCCGGGTGCACGAGTTCCTCGGTCTCACCGTGGGCGTGGTGCTGCCCAACCGGCCCGCCGCGGAGCACCGGGCCGCGTACGAGTGCGACATCACGTACGGCACCAACAACGAGTTCGGCTTCGACTACCTGCGCGACAACATGGCCTGGTCCAGGGACGACCTGGTCCAGCGCGGCCACAACTTCGCCGTCGTCGACGAGGTCGACTCGATCCTGATCGACGAGGCGCGGACCCCGCTGATCATCTCCGGCCCGGCCGAGCACTCCGCCCGGTGGTACGGCGAGTTCGCCGCGGTGGTGGCCCGCCTCCAGTCGGGCAAGGACGGCGAGGGCGACTACGAGGTCGACTACGCCAAGCGCACCATCGCGGTGACCGAGCGGGGCGTGGCCAAGGTCGAGGACCGGCTCGGCATCGACAACCTCTACGAGTCGGTCAACACCCCCCTGGTCGGCTACCTGAACAACGCGATCAAGGCCAAGGAGCTCTACAAGCGCGACAAGGACTACATCGTCAGCGACGGCGAGGTCCTGATCGTCGACGAGTTCACCGGCCGCATCCTGCACGGCCGCCGCTACAACGAGGGCATGCACCAGGCGATCGAGGCCAAGGAGGGGGTGGAGATCAAGCAGGAGAACCAGACCCTCGCCACCATCACCCTCCAGAACTACTTCCGCCTCTACGAGAAGCTCTCCGGCATGACCGGTACGGCCCAGACCGAGGCGGGCGAGTTCAACAAGGTCTACAAGGTCGGCGTGGTGACCATCCCGACCCACCGCCCGATGGTGCGGCAGGACCGGCCCGACGTCATCTACAAGACCGAGAAGGCCAAGTTCAACGCGGTCGTGGAGGACATCGCCGAGCGGCACCACGCCGGCCAGCCGGTGCTCGTCGGCACCGTCTCCGTGGAGAACTCGGAGATCCTGTCGCAGCTGTTGCGCCGCCGCGGCATCCCGCACTCGGTGCTGAACGCGAAGTTCCACGCCCGCGAGGCGGAGATCGTCGCCCAGGCCGGACGCAAGGGCGCGGTCACCGTCGCCACCAACATGGCCGGCCGCGGCACCGACATCCTCCTCGGCGGCAACCCCGAGTTCCTCGCCGCGAGCGAGCTGCGCCAGCGCGGGCTCGACCCGATCGAGCACGAGGAGGAGTACGCCAAGGCGATGGAGGAGGTCCTGCCCAAGTGGAAGCAGGCCTGCGACGCCGAGGCGGAGGAGGTGGCCGCCGCCGGCGGTCTCTACGTGCTGGGCACCGAGCGGCACGAGTCGCGGCGCATCGACAACCAGCTGCGCGGCCGGTCGGGCCGGCAGGGTGACCCCGGCGAGTCCCGGTTCTACCTCTCGCTGCAGGACGAGCTGATGAAGCGCTTCCGCTCCGGCGCCGTCGAGGCGGTCATGGAGCGCTTCAACATCCCGGAGGACGTGCCCATCGAGTCGAAGATGGTCACCCGCCAGATCAAGAGCGCCCAGGCGCAGATCGAGGCCCAGAACGCCGAGATCCGCAAGAACGTCCTCAAGTACGACGAGGTGCTCAACAAGCAGCGCCAGGTGATCTACGCCGAGCGGCTGCGGGTGCTCAACGGCGAGGACCTGTCCGACCAGGTCCGCAACATGATCGACGACGTCGTCGAGGCGTACGTGCGGGGCGCCACCGCCGAGGGGTACGCGGAGGACTGGGACCTCGAGCAGCTCTGGTCCAGCCTCAAGCAGCTCTACCCGGTGGGCATCACCATCGAGGAGCTCGAGGAGGAGGCCGGCGGCTCCCGGGCCAGCATCGACGTCGACTTCCTGCTCAGCCAGCTCAGGGAGGACGCGCACGCCGCGTACGAGCGCCGCGAGGAGCAGCTCGGCGAGGAGGGGACGCGCCAGCTCGAGCGGATGGTCCTGCTCCAGGTGATCGACCGCAAGTGGCGCGAGCACCTCTACGAGATGGACTACCTCCAGGAGGGCATCAGCCTCCGCGCGTACGCCCAGCGCGACCCGGTGGTGGAGTACCAGCGCGAGGGCTTCGACATGTTCGCCACCATGATGGACGGCATCAAGGAGGAGACGGTCGGCTTCCTCTACAACCTGGAGGTCCAGGTCCAGGAGCCGGAGCCGGCGGCCGACGAGGTCCAGCTGCTGGAGAAGCCGGTCGAGATCCGGGCCAAGGGCCTGGGCCGGGCGCCGCAGCAGCAGGGCCTGCAGTACTCCGCGCCGACCATCGACGGCGAGGCGGGACGCGGCTCGGTCGCGGTGGAGCGGGCCGATCAGGCGCCGCCGCCGGCCCGGCCCGCGTCCGCTGCTCCGGCGGCCCCCGGCCGGACCGCCCCGACCGCACCGCAGCGATCGGGGAACGGGGCCCTCGGCCACGCTCTCGCGTCCGGCACTTCCCGCCGGGCGGCGCCCGGGCAGGCCGAGGCCAGCAACGGACCGTCCCGCAACGCCCCGTGCCCGTGCGGCTCGGGCCGCAAGTACAAGCGCTGCCACGGCGCCCCCGGCGGGGCCGCCTGACCGGATCCGGCAGGGCTCATCCCGCCGGCCTGGCGACAACGGGCCGCGGTCCTTCCAGGGCCGCGGCCCGTCCGTGTTTCCGGGGCCGGCGGTTCGTGATCGACTCGGTTTCCCGCAGGTCGCGGTGTCGGAGCGATCGGATACCGCGACTTCCCGCATCCCGAGTCGATCATCGCCGCGGTCCCGGGCCAGGCGGTCCGGGCCAGGTCGGGGCGGGCGGGTCGGGGCCCGGGGGCCGGTCCGGCCGAAACGGCCGGCCGGGGCTGGCCCGGTCAGAGGACCTGAAGGGCGGTGCAGAGCCAGGCGTCGCGGCGGTGTTCGAGGCGCAGGGCCAGCGCCCACGTCCGGCCGGCCGGCCCAGCCAGCACGGCGGCCGCCTCGACGATGCCACCGCGTGGCTCGCACGCCCGCAGCCGGCGCAGGTGCACCACCGGTCGGGTCGAGCGGCGCCGCACCGGGCCCGAGCGGGACGTCGCCCGGGCCAGCTCCGGCAGCAGGTCGGCCGCCTGGGCCGGGTCGAGCAGGGGCCGCAGCTGGTGGGGCGGCCGGTAGCCGTTGACGACCTCCAGGCAGGTGGCCACGAACCGGTGGGCCGCCCGGGTCGCCTCGGCGGTGGCGGTGACAAGTGCTCCGGCGGGCAGCGGGAGCGGCGTGCGGCCCGGGCCGGCGGGAACCGGTCGGGACCGGCGCCGGCGGTCCGGCGGCCGTGGGGCCGAGCCGCGCGTCGCCTCGAAGAGGTCGAGTGCGAGCTGACCGTGGGCCGGCCAGCGCGCCGGGTCGTCCTCGACACAGGGCGGGTCGAAGGACGGGGCCGGGCGCAGCCGGACCGGGGGCCGGGCCGGGCCGGGGCGACGGAAGTCGGGCATCCGGACCCTCCAAATCCCTGTGTTTGCTTTCGTTTGCCTCCGTACGACGTCGATTCTCGGGCACGGCAGAGCCAGGGTCAATGCCTCAGCGACAAGTGCCGGTCACTCCGCGTCACGGTCGGCGAGCGGGTTCCCGCGTACCCACTCGGCCGTCTCCGCGTACTTGCGGTCGATGTACTCCTCCAACCGCGCGCGCTCCACGCGCCACTGGCCCCGCCCGCCGATCTTGATCGCCGGCAGTTCGCCGCTGCGCACCATGTGGTAGACCTGCGAATCCGACACGTTCAGCTCGGCGGCGACGTCGGACAGCAGCAGGAACCTGGGCTCCGCCACGGATACTCCCTGGGTTGGCAGCGTTTGCATCAGTTTGCCACCGACGGCTCGCCCCGCCCAGCGGCGGATCGGTCGCGCGGCCACGGCCGCCGGAGGACACTCCGGGGAAGAACTTCCACCGCGGCGGGTACGAGGTGTATGACGGTCACGGCGTACGGCATGATCGGCGCCGGTGCCGGCACCCGCCGGTGAAGGACCTGAGCAGGGGAGACGACCGGTGAGCGACGAGCGTGTCCGGGTGTACGTGCCGGCGACCGTGCCGATGCTGACCCTGCTGCGCACCGACGGGCTGCCCGCCGCCTCCGCGCACGCGGTCACCCCGGCGCTGCGCGAGTGGTACGCCGAGGGCGACGAGGAGGAACTGGAGTACGTGGCCTTCACCCGGGCCGCCCAGGACGCCCTGCAACTGTTGCGGGCCGACCCGGCCGCGCCCCGTCGCCGCGTCGTCGTCTCGGCGGACCTGCCGCCCACGATGGTGGGGCGTGGCGACGGGGAGCTGGGCTCCAGCGTCGTCGAGCTGACCGGGCCGGTGCCGGTGACGGCGGTGGCCGCGATCCACGTCGACGGCTCGGACGCGGTCGAGGACGTCGCCGCGGCGGCCGAGGTGGTGGCCGAGGCGGTCGCCGGAGACCCGGACGCGCAGTTCACCGTGGACGGCGCCGAGGACCACGAGCTGGAGTGGTACGACGTCACGGAGCTGGACCAGCTCCTCGACGCCGCCGGCTGAGCGACGCCGTCAGTCCCCGGTGGCGTCGGCCTCGTCGTCCTGCGGGGCGGGCCCGAGGGTCCGGCCGAAGGCGATCATCGCGGTCAGCGCGCCGACGAAGAGCACCCAGATCGCGTTGTCCAGCCGCGAGGTGCCGAGCGAGGTCTGCGCCACCGCGTCCGCCTCGCTGAGGGCGCTGGCCAGGTCGAGCAGCTTGCGCCCACCGGTCCGCAGGATCACCTCGGTGAGCAGCAGCAGCAGCCCGGGGCCGGCCCCGGCCAGCAGGTACGCCGGCCAACGCGGGGCGGGCGTCGTCGGGTCGCGGCGGACCGACCGGCGGCGGGCCCAGGCGAGGTAGCCGAAGGCGATCAGTCCGGCGACCAGGCCGGCGAGCAGCGACTCGGTGCGCGAGACCCACTTGGCGGCGTTGAGCAGCGACTCCTGCGTGTCACCCGAGCCGAAGAGGTCGAACAGCGGGTCCCGGGCCCGGCTGAAGACCACCACGAAGACGAGCGTGCCGAGGGCGGCGGTCACCACCGCGCCGACGACGGGTGCGGTCCGCGCCCCGGCGACCGCGCCACCGATGATCGCGGCGGCGGCGGTGGTGCCGGCGATCACGTTCGTGGTGGCGTTGTCGGCGTACGTCAGGTTGACGGCGAACGCGGCGGCGAGCCCGACCAGCAGCCCGGTGGCGACCGCCGCCACGAACCGCAGGGTGACCCGGTCCCGGCCACGGCGGGCGAGCAGGTCCACCCCGAACAGCGCGAAGGCGGCGCCGGCGACGAGCGCGGCGGAGATCACGCCGGGCAGCGCGAACGCGGAGAGGCTGATCGCGGTCACCCCGGCCGCCGCCGAGTTGATCGCCTCGCGCGTGGACCAGAGCATGGCGGCCAGCCAGCCGAGCGCCAGCAGGGCCAGCACCGGTGCGCCCGGCGCGAGCGGGGGCACCGCCGCGACGGCCTCGTCCGGCGGCGCGGTCGGGGTCGATTCGCCGGTGACCGGGCTCGACTGCTCCGACTCCGCGGCGGGGGAGCCGCCGGACTGCTTGGTCATCGTCTTCCCTTCGACGGACGCCCGGCCCACGGCGGCCGGCGGTGCACCGGTCACCCAGGGTACGCGTCCGCCGTCACCCGCCCCGGGTCCGCCACCGTGCTGTGCCCGGGCCGGCCGGGATGGTGGGGCCGGCGGCCGGTCGTGGGAGAATCGGCCGAGGTCCCGCCGCCGTGACCGGCCCTGGCCGGCTGGCGCCCGGCGTCCGGTCGTCCGGCCGGTGCCCGCGGGTCCGATTTCGCCACCGCTGTCGAGATCGCACAGGAGCCTGTGATGGACGCCGTGTTCTCCGTACCCGAGCCGCGCAACGAGCCGGTACGCACCTACGAGCCGGGGAGCGCCGACCGGGAGCGGCTGCAGCGGCGGCTGGCCGAGCTGGCCGCCGAGCGGATCGACCTGCCGATGACAATCGCGGGCGAGCAGCGGATGGCCGGCGGGGAGCCGATCGACGTGGTGCAGCCGCACCGGCACGCACACGTGCTCGGCGTCACCGCGCACGCCACCCACGACGACGCCCGCACCGCGGTCAAGGCCGCCAAGGACGCCGCGCCGATGTGGCGGGCGCTGCCGTTCGAGGAGCGGGCCGCGATCTTCCTCCGCGCCGCCGACCTGCTGGCCGGCCCCTGGCGCGACACGCTGAACGCCGCCACCATGCTCGGCCAGTCGAAGACCGTCGTCCAGGCGGAGATCGACGCTGCCTGCGAGTTCATCGACTTCCTCCGGTTCAACGTCCATTTCGCCCGCCGGCTCCTCGCCGAGCAGCCGCTGTCCTCCCCCGGTACGTGGAACCGGTTCGACCACCGGCCCCTCGAGGGCTTCGTCTACGCGGTCACCCCGTTCAACTTCACCGCGATCGCCGGCAACCTGCCGTCGGCCCCGGCCCTGCTCGGCAACACCGTCGTGTGGAAGCCGGGCCCCACCCAGCAGTTCGCCGCGCACTTCACGATGCGCCTGTTCGAGGCGGCCGGCCTCCCGCCCGGTGTGATCAACATGGTCACCGGCCGGGGTGAGGAGGTGTCCGACGTGGTGCTCGCCGACGCGGACCTCGCCGGCATCCACTTCACCGGCTCGACGAAGGTCTTCCAGCACCTGTGGCGGACCGTCGGCGAGAACATCGCGCGGTACCGCGGCTACCCCCGGCTGGTCGGTGAGACCGGCGGCAAGGACTTCGTGGTCGCGCACTCCAGTGCCGACGTGGACGCCCTGCACACCGCCCTGATCCGGGGCGCGTACGAGTACCAGGGCCAGAAGTGCTCGGCGGCCTCCCGGGCGTACGTCCCGCGGTCGATCTGGGAGGGCGGGCTGCGGGACCGGCTCGCCGCCACCGCGGAGGCCCTCACCTACGGCGACGTGACCGACTTCAGCAACTTCGGCGGCGCGGTCATCGACGACAAGGCCTTCTCCCGGCACACGGCCGCGCTGGAGCTGATCTCCGACGACGACAGCTGCCGGATCCTCGCCGGCGGCACCGCCGACGACTCGGTCGGCTACTTCGTCCGGCCGACGCTGTTCGAGTGCGCCGACCCGGCCCACGAGACGTTCACGACCGAGTACTTCGGGCCGATCCTCGGCGTGCACGTCTTCGACGACGCCCGCTTCGACGACGTGGTCGCCCAGGCCGAGTCGATCGCGCCGTACGCGCTGACCGGCTCGATCTTCGCCACCGACCGCCGGGTGGTCGACCGGGTCGCCGAGACGATGCGGTACGCGGCCGGCAACTTCTACGTCAACGACAAGCCGACCGGCGCGGTGGTCGGGCAGCAGCCGTTCGGCGGCGCCCGGGCCAGCGGCACCAACGACAAGGCCGGCTCCTGGCACAACCTGGTCCGCTGGATGTCGCCGCGGACGATCAAGGAGACCTTCGTCCCGCCGACCGACCACACCTACCCCCACATGGGCTGAGAGTGAAAGGAAGGGCCCCTTCTTAACGCCTGGCGTAGAGGAGGGGCCCCTTCTTAACAACCGTGACGGATGCGACACCTGATGCGCCCCTGCGGACTGTCGCCGGCCGACAGTGCACATAGGAAGCCCCATCGGGTGGCGAAACCGCCAAATCCTGGACGCCGCGTCGGCAAAGTGGCAGCGTGAGGGACATGGCGGAATCCGGAGTCAACCCCACGGCGGCAGCCCTGCTCGGGCTGCTCCACGAGGGCCCGATGACAGGTGGCCAGCTGATGGCCGCCGCCGAGCGCCGGCTGGCGCCGTACTGGTCGATGACCCGCAGCCAGGTCTACCGGGAGCTGCCCGTGCTGGCCGAGAAGGGGCTGGTCCGGCTCGGCAAGCCCGGGCCGCGGATGAGCCAGCCGTACGCGATCACGGCGGCCGGGAAGCGGACGTTCTCCAGGTGGCTCGCGGAGGACCCGGGCCGGGACACCATCCGTAACCCGATCGCCCTGCGGATCTCCTTCGGCGACCTCCATTCGGCCAGCCAGCTCAAGAGCCTCCAGGCCGCCGCGAACGAGTACCACACCGAGGCCCTGGCGCGGGTCCGCGAGCAGGTCAAGAACGCGAAGAAGGAAGGCGAGACGTACGACGCCAGCGCGTTGGAGTTCGCCGTCGCCTACCACAAGGCCGCCCTGTCCTGGCTGAAGTCTGCCCCGGTCGGTTGATCCACTCGACCCTTCGGCGATGTGACGTGAGCGCTTCGCCGGACGCCAAGTACGCTTGTCTGTCGTGACCGCTGCCGACTTCGCCGAACAGCTCAAGGACCTCGACGCCACCCTGCGCAATATCGAGTCGGTGCTCGACATCGACAAGCTGCGGGCCGACAAGGCGCGTCTGGAGGAGGCGGCTTCCGCCCCCGACCTCTGGGACGACCAGGCCAAGGCGCAGCAGGTCACCTCCCAGCTGTCGTACGTCAACGGCGAGATCGGCAAGCTCTCCGGCCTCCGCTCCCGCCTCGACGACGCCCAGGTGCTCCTGGAGCTGGCCGAGGCCGAGTCCGACCCGGGCGTCCTCGCCGAGGTCGAGGCGGAGATCGCCGGGCTCACCAAGGCCATCGAGGAGATGGAGGTCCGCACCCTGCTCTCCGGGGAGTACGACTCCCGGGAGGCGCTGGTGGCGATCCGTGCCCAGGCCGGTGGCGTCGACGCCGCGGACTTCGCCGAGATGCTGCTGCGGATGTACCTGCGCTGGGCCGAGCGCCACGGCTACCCCACCGAGGTCTACGAGACCTCGTACGCCGAGGAGGCGGGCCTGAAGTCGGCCACCTTCTCGGTCAAGGTGCCGTACGCCTTCGGCACCCTCAGTGTCGAGTCGGGCACGCACCGGCTGGTCCGGATCAGCCCCTTCGACAACCAGGGCCGCCGGCAGACCAGTTTCGCCGGCGTCGAGGTGCTGCCGGTGGTGGAGCAGACCGACCACATCGACATCCCCGAGAACGAGGTCCGGGTCGACGTCTACCGCTCCTCCGGGCCGGGCGGGCAGAGCGTCAACACGACCGACTCGGCGGTGCGGCTGACCCACATCCCGACCGGCATCGTGGTGACCTGCCAGAACGAGAAGTCGCAGCTGCAGAACAAGGCGTCGGCGATGCGGGTGCTCCAGGCCCGGCTGCTGGAGCGCAAGCGCCAGGAGGAGGAGGAGAAGCTCAAGGGCTTCAAGTCCGACGGCTCCGGCTCCTGGGGCGAGCAGATGCGCTCCTACGTGCTGCACCCGTATCAGATGGTGAAGGATCTCCGGACCGAGCACGAGACGGGCAACCCGTCGTCGGTGTTCGACGGTGATCTGGACGCCTTCATCGAGGCCGGTATCCGGTGGCGGAAGCAACAGCAGATCGCCGGCGACAGCGCGTGACCGATCGTGGGCGCTGCGCGTCATCGATCTTCACGATCCCCAGCAAATCGATGACGCGCCTCGCAACTGAGGGGCGCGGCACTTGGCAGTCCGGTTACACCGCGTAGACTCACCACCCGTGATTCAGCTTGAGCAAGTGACGAAGACGTACCCGAAGGCGTCCCGGCCTTCGCTCGACAACGTGTCCGTCGCGATCGAGAAGGGCGAGTTCGTCTTCTTCATCGGCCCATCCGGCTCCGGCAAGTCCACGATCATCAAGATGCTGCTGCACGAGGTCACCCCGAACAAGGGTCGGATCATCGTCAACGGCAAGGACGTCACGTCGATGCGTTCGTGGAAGCGACCCGCTTTCCGGCGTTCGATCGGCTGCGTGTTCCAGGACTTCCGCCTGCTGCCGAACCGCACCGCGTACGAGAACGTGGCGTTCGCCCTCGAGGTGATCGGCAAGACCAAGGCGGTGGCCCGCCGGGTCGTGCCCGAGGTGCTGGAGCTGGTCGGTCTCGGTGGCAAGGAGCACCGCTACCCGCACGAGCTCTCCGGCGGTGAGCAGCAGCGGGTGGCCGTCGCCCGGGCGTTCGTGAACCGTCCGCTGATCCTGCTCGCGGACGAGCCGACGGGAAACCTCGACCCGGACACCTCCATCGAGATCATGCGCCTGCTGGACCGGATCAACCGCACCGGCACGACCGTGGTGATGGTGACGCACGACTCCAACATCGTTAACCAGATGCGCCGCCGCGTCATCGAGATCGAGAGCGGCCGGATCGTGCGCGACCAGGCCCGCGGCGTCTACGGGTGAGCCGGCTCTCCACCCCGCCTGACGACGACCAGTTCATGCCGGAGACCCGGAGGAATCCCCGATGCGCGTGAAATACGTCCTGTCCGAGGTCATGGTCGGACTGTGGCGCAACGTGACCATGACCATCGCGATGATCATCACGATGGCGGTCTCGCTGACCATGCTCGGCGCCAGCGGTCTGATCTACACCAAGGTCGCCGACATGAAGGAGCTCTACTTCGAGAACATCCAGGTCTCCATCTTCCTCGACAACGAGGTGACCGAGCAGCAGAAGGCGGAGATCCAGGCCAAGCTGGACGCCGACCCGCTGGTCGCGGAGACCACCTTCGTCAACAAGGATGACGCCTACAAGCGCTTCCAGGACATGTTCCGGGACTCGCCCGACCTGCTGAGCGCCGTCAAGCCCGACGTGCTGCCGGAGTCGTACCGACTGAAGCTGGTCAACCCGCAGGAGTACAAGGCGATCAACGAGCAGTACTCAAACGTCGAGGGCGTCGACCAGGTGGTCGACCAGAGCCGCGTGCTGGACAAGATCTTCAACCTGTTCACCGCCGGCCAGAACATCGCCCTGGTGGCCGCGATCGCGATGGCCGTCGCCGCCCTGCTGCTGGTCGCCAACACGATCCAGGTCGCCGCGTACAGCAAGCGGCGTGAGGTCGCGGTCATGAAGCTCGTGGGCGCGTCGAACTGGTTCATCCAGGCGCCGTTCGTGCTGGAGGCCGTGGTCGCCGGGCTGATCGGCTCGGTGCTGGCGCTCGGCGCCCTCATCGGCCTGAAGGTGTTCCTGTTCGACGGCGCGCTCGCCGCGCTCCAGGGCCTCTTCGCGCCGGTCAGCTGGGGCGAGGTCTTCCTGGCCTTCCCGCTGATGGCCGGCGTCGGCGGCCTGATCAGCGCGGTCACCGCCTGGGTCACCCTCCGCTTCTACCTGCGGGTCTGACGAGGGTACGCACTGCCTGGTCTTCGGGCGCTCGCAAGCTCATCGCTCGCTCGCGCGGGCAGGGGCCCTTCCACGCCGGAATAAACGGCGCGGGAGGGCCCTTGTGTCTCGGGTAGCATGATCTCCGCTCGCCGGCCGGCCGGCGAGCGACCAGGAAGGGAGGTGGCGCCGGTGCCACGGGAACAGGGACGCAAGGTCGTCGCCTCCAACCGGAAGGCCCGCCACGACTACTCGATCCTCGACACGTACGAGGCGGGGATGGCGTTGACCGGAACCGAGGTCAAGTCGCTGCGGGCCGGGCGCGCGTCGCTTGTCGACGCGTTCGCCCAGGAGCGCAACGGCGAGCTGTACCTGCACGGGATGCACATCCCGGAGTACACGCAGGGCACGTGGACCAACCATGAACCGCGGCGGACCCGCAAGCTGCTGCTCAAGCGGCTGGAGATCGACCGGCTGATCGGCAAGACCCGGGAGAGCGGGCTCACGCTGGTGCCGCTCCAGGTGTACTTCTCGGACGGCTGGGCGAAGGTCGAGATCGGCCTCGCCAAGGGCAAGAAGGCGTACGACAAGCGGCAGGACCTCGCCAAGAAGGACGCGCAGCGCGAGATCGCGCGGGCCGCCGGCCGGCGGGGCAAGGGCATCTCTGACTGATTTGTCTGCTTCGGTCCCGGGTCGGCGTGCCGGCCGCCGGGGCGGGATGAAAGCCGTTGCGCCAGGCGTTAGGCTTGGTGGTGCCGCCGACAGGGGCGGCCCTTCGAGGGGGTGACTGGTTTCGACTTCGTACGTTGCGGCAGGGGAAGCGAGCCGAGGAAGCCGACGTCGTCTCGTGAATCGTTCGTCGGAAAACAATAAGCGCCAAGCAGAATCGCGCTGACTTCGCTCTCGCCGCCTGAGGCGGGTAGCAAGTCTGTCGGCCTGGGAGTGCCTTCGACCCAGTTAGCCGGCATCAGCTAGGAGGCTGGCCAATCGGACCCGGTCGCGGGGTCCGTGCGGCGAGATCAATCAGCGACTGGGCCCGTCACACCGACTCGCTCGCGTGATCGGAGGGGCCGAGTAGAGGCACAGCGAGCTGCGCTCGGAGAAGCCCTGACAAGGCGGCGAAGGACCCGGGTTCGATTCCCGGCACCTCCACCACCTGACCTGTGCGCCCCGGTCCACCCGGACCGGGGCGCACAGTCGTCTTTCCCGGCGTTACCGGTGTGGCCGGAGGGGCCATCGAGGCGGATGGGGTGATTGTGGCCCGCCTGGGCCCTGGACAGGCCGGCCGAGGAGGTTCACCATCGCTGTACGCGGTCAGCAGCGCGGGGAGGTGCCCATGGTCACCGGTCCGATCCAGCAACCGTCCGCCGCCCCCACGTCGGCCCGGCCCACACCGGCCCGCCGACCCCGGGCGAACCCGCTCGGCGGCGCCCACGCGCTGAGCCGGGCGGCGTCCGACACCGAGCCGTACTGGCGGGAGCGCCTCCTGCGCCGCCTCGGGCCGGTGCGTCAGGAGTTCGCCGAACACGTACGGCTCACCGAGGGCCCCGCCGGCCGGTACGCCGAGCTGCTCCACCACGCACCCCGCCTGCAGCACAGCGTGCAGCGCCTGGTGCGGGAGCACGACGTCATCGTCGCGGCCCTCGACGCGCTCCGGCAGGCCGCCGAGCGGCCGGCGGCGTCGGCGGAGGAACTCCGGCGCGCCACCGAGCACCTGGTGTGGGCGCTGGCGCGGCACCGGCAGCGTGGCGCGGACCTGCTCTGGCAGGCGTACCAGACCGATCTCGGCGGCGAGGACTGACAGGTTGGTCGCCGGTCCTGGAACCTGGGCGGCCCGGCACCCGTCCAACCGATATGCGTCGAATGGTCACCGTGCTGAGTATGTCCCTGCTGGTCGCCGCCGGCTGCGCCCAGGCCGGCCCCGAGTCGGACACCGGCCCGGCCAACGCCGACCGGTCGTCCGCGTTCGAACGGCGGGCCGCCGAGATCGCCGACTCCTGGCGGCCCGGCCCGCAGTGGCGCGAGGGGTACGTGCCGCTGCAGGAGCCGACCGTCCTGGTCGGCGACCCTGACTTCAACCCGGCCACCCTGACCGCCTTCCAGGCGGGCTGGTACCGGGACCAGATCCCGCTGCCCCCGGCCCGGCCCGCCGACGGCACGATCCGGTTTCCGGACGGCACGCTCGCCGTGCCGCTGGTCAGTGCCGCCGAGGCCTACCGGCAGCTGGACCAGGGGGACCCGCCGCCGTGCAAGGGCCGGCCGAAGGATCCCGGCACCCCGCCCCCGGCCCAGCCGAGTGGGCCGGACGGCACCGTGAGCAGCGACCCGCAGACCACCTGCGTCCCGCTCACGGTCACCGCCGTGGAACTGGGCGACGTGCCGGTCCGCACCAGCCGCGGCGAGGCGCGGGTGCCGGCGTGGATCTTCACCGTCGACGAGCTGTCGGCCCGGGTGGCCCGGCTCGCGGTCGCCCCGACCGCCGTCGGTGCGGCACCCGAGCCCAGCGCACCCGCCGCGCCCGCGCCCGATACGGTGGTCGGCGCCCAGGACCTGCGTGCCGTGGACGGCGCCACCCTGACCGTACGGCTCGGGATCGGTGCCTGCGACACCGACGTCACCCCGCTGGTCTACGAGCGGGACGACGTCGTGGTCGTCGGCGGCGGCGTGACCCGGTCGACCGGCGTCTGCACCGAACAGCTCGTGCTGGAGCCGGTGACCGTCCGGCTGGCCGCGCCGCTGGGCGACCGGCCGGCGCTCGACGTGCTCACCGGTGTGCCGCTGCGGCTCACCACCGGCTGACCGGCGTCGGCCGCCGGCGGATCACAGCAGCGCCGGCACCTCGGTGCGGATCGGCGCCGGCAGCACGGTCGGGCGATCCGCCCGCAGACCGGCGGCCAGCGCCTCACCGAGCTGCTCCGGCGTCTCCACCGTCGCGGTCGCGCACCCGTAGCCACGGGCCAGGGCGGCGATGTCCAGCCCCGGCAGGTCGAGGCCGGGCACCCCGGGTGTCTGCTTGAAGTCGGCGAACGCCTTGAGGATCGCGTACTGCTGGTTGACCGGGACCACGACGACCAGCGGCAGGCGCAGCCGCGCCGCGGTCCACAGCGCCTGCACCGAGTAGTGGAACGACCCGTCGCCGATCACCGCGACCACCGGCCGGCCGCGACCGGTGTCCCGCTGCGCCAGGGCGATGCCCACCGCAGCCGGCAGCCCGTACCCGAGTCCTCCGCTGGCCATCGTGAAGTACGACCCGGGCCTGGTGATCGGCAGCCGGCGGCGCAGCGCGGACAGGTTCGACGGTGACTCCTGGACCAGCACCGCGTCGGCGGGCCAGTACCGGGCCAGCGCGGCGAACAGCGCGTCCGCGCTGGGCGGCGAACCGTCCTCCGGCGGGGGCGGAGCCGGCCGGGCCGGCGGTGGCGGACGGTCCGTAGCGGGTAGCAGGTCCAGCAGGTCCGCCAGGGTCAGCCCCGCGTCACCCAGCAGGCTGTCGCCGACCGGCGCGCGGGCCGCCTCCTCCGGGTCGTCGGTGACGTGCAGCAGCCGTACGCCGTCGGGCAGGTGGTCGCCGGGGACGTGCGGGTAGTAGCGGAACACCGGCGCCCCGACGACCAGAACCGTGTCGTGCCCGCGCAGCTTCTCCGCGAGCGGTGCGATCGCGTACGGCAGGACGCCCCGGTAGTGCGGGTGGTCCTCGGGGAAGGCGGCGCGCTCCGGCGCCGGTGCGGTCCAGACCGGGGCACCGAGCCGCTCGGCGAGCGCGACCGCGGCCGGCCACGCGCCGGCCCGGTCCACCGCCGCCCCGACGATGAGCACCGGTGCCCGGCTGGCGGACAGCACGGCGGCGAACTCGCCCAGCCGGTACGGGTCCGGCGCGATCCGGGTGGACACCGTCCGAGGCGGCTCGTAGGGGTCGGCCGGCTTGCCCCAGTCGTCCAGCGGCAGCGACAGGAACACCGGACCGGCCGGCGGCTGCACGGCGGTCGCGTACGCGCGCATCAACGCCGCCGGGACGTCCTGCGCGCGGGCCGGCTCGTGGCTCCACTTCACGTACGGCTGGGGCAGCTCGGTGGCCCGGCGGCTGGTCAGCCGCGGCTCGATGAGCAGCATCTCCCGGGTCTGCTGGCCGGCCGTGACGATCAGCGGGGCCCGGTTGTGCCAGGCGGTGACCAGGTTGCCCATGGCGTTGCCGGTCCCCGGCGCGGTGTGCAGGTTGACGTGCGCCGGGCGGCCGGTGACCTGCGCGTACCCGTCGGCCATGCCGACCGCCGACGCCTCGTGCAGCGCGTGCACGTACTCGAAGTCGTCCGGGAAGGCGGCGAGGAACGGTTCCTCGGTCGATCCGGGATTGCCGAAGACGGTGGTCATGCCGAGGTCGCGCAGCAGGTCGTACGTGGTGTCGCGGACCGTAGCCATCGCCTTCAGACGTTATCGCCCCGCCGCCGGCCGCTCCGGCGTTTCGGCTCAGGGCAGCGCGAACGGCAGCTTGATGCCGTCCAGGGCCCGGCCGCAGTCGCAGTCCCGGTCGGCCGGCAGCGCCGCCACCGCCGCCAGCAGCAGCCCGCGCAGCCGGTCGGTGTTCTCGCCGAAGACCCGGAACACCTCCTCCTGGGTCACCGCCCCGCCGCCCGGCACACCCGCGTCGTGGTCGGTCACCAGCGCGATCGACGAGTAACAGAGGGCCAGCTCACGGGCGAGCACGGCCTCCGGGTGGCCGGTCATGTTGACCACCGTCCCGCCGATCGAGGCGAACCAGCGCGACTCGGCACGGGTGGAGAAGCGCGGTCCCTCGACCACCACCACCGTCCCGCCGTCCACCGCCGGCACGTCCCGGGCGGCAGCGGCGGCGAGCAGCGTACGCCGGCCCGCCGGGCAGTACGGGTCCGCGAAGGAGACGTGCACCGCGCCCCGGTCGTAGTAGGTCTGCGCCCGCCCGCTGGTGCGGTCGATCAACTGGTCCGGCACCACGAACGCTCCCGGTCCCAGCTCCGGCCGCAGGCCACCGACCGCACACGGCGCCAGCACCTGGCGTACGCCGAGCGAACGGAGCGCCCACAGATTCGCCCGGTAGGGGATCCGGTGCGGCGGGTGCTGGTGGTCCCGGCCGTGCCGGGGCAGGAACGCCACCCGCCGGCCGGCCACCTCGGCGATGGTGACCGCGTCCGACGGCGGCCCGTACGGCGTGTCGACCTGGTGCTCGGTCGCGCCGTCGAGCAGCGCGTACAGGCCTGATCCGCCGATCACCGCCAGTTCCGCCGTGAGTTCCATCGGCCCTCCCTCATGTCTGTCGATCAGCCGACCGTCAGACCTTAGCCAGCGGCACGGGCGCGGGTTAAGGTGCCAGGCATGGCGTTGACGGTGTGGCTGACACCGGTGTCCCCGGCCGGTCTCATGCGGCCGGTCTGACCGGTGTCCGGCATGCAGGGAGAGGGGCAGGCGATCGGCGGGCGAGCAACGGAGTCGATGGCCGGGCGGCTGCTGGTCGCGACACCGACGCTCAAGGATCCGAACTTCGACCGGACAGTGGTCCTGCTGGTCGCCCACGAGCCCGGCGGGGCGCTGGGTGTGGTCCTCAACCGGGCCACCGAGGTCCCGGTGGCCGACGTGCTGGGCGACTGGGGTGAGCTCGCCCGGCACCCGGCGGTGCTCTTCGAGGGCGGTCCGGTGCAGCCGGACTCGGCGATCTGCCTCGCCCGGATGCGGCACCCGATGCGGCGGCTCAAGGGCTTCCACCAGGTCTCCGGCGCGGTCGGCACGCTCGACCTGTCGGTTGACCCGGAGCGGCTGCGGGAGAGCATCGGCGGGATCCGGGTGTTCGCCGGTTACTCGGGGTGGGGTTCGGGCCAGCTCGAGCAGGAGATCGAGGAGGGCTCCTGGTTCGTGCTGGACGCGCTGCCCGGCGACGCGTTCGTCGACCGCCCCGACGACCTGTGGCCGATGGTGCTGCGCCGGCAGGGCGGCATGATGGCGGCGGTGGCCCACTTCCCGCCGGACGTGGCGCTCAACTGATCATGGCGCGGCGGCACCCCCGCGATGTGACCGTGCCACGTGACGTGTGTATAGTTCTCCCGTGCCCGGGCGACCGGGCCGACCGCAAGGGGCCGTGGCGCAGCTGGTAGCGCACCACACTGGCAGTGTGGGGGTCAGGGGTTCGAGTCCCCTCGGCTCCACCGACCGCACCATTGTGCGAACCGGTGGTGATCCTGAGGTGCCCCCGTCCGATTCGGGCGGGGGCATTGTCGTGTCGGTGTGGGTCTCGCCGGACGCGCACCCGAGGGACCCTCAGCCGACGTAGATCGGGAACCGGGAGGCGATGTCCTCGGAGAGGTCGAAGACCGACGAGGTGTCCTCGGTTCCGACGATCACCAGCACACCCCAGGGGTGGCCCTTGTCGGCGCCGGGGTCGATGCGCAGACCCACGCACACGCCTTCGCTGATCTCCGTATGCAGGACGTGGGCCTCAGCTGCGATCTTCTCGAGGTCGGGCAGCGCGGTGATCCGGCCGTACGTCCTCGGTGGCGCGATGTTGAACATCGCGGTCACCGGATGACGCGGGGCACTGATCCGCAGGTCGGCCCGGGGCGCTCGGCGCGCGTGCTGGGTGCAGATCTCCCGCAGGTCCGTGCCGCACATCGCCCGGACCAGGGACGGGAAGGCTCCGCCGGCCATCCTGCTCCCCACTTCGTTGAACACCAGGCCGTCAGATGTCTCGAAGAACTCGAGGTGCGTGGGACCCTCGGTGATACCGAGCGCCCGGTTGACCCGGCGCGACAGCGCGAGCGCATCGGAGTACAGATCGGGCCGGCGACTCGGGTCGTGCACCATCGACACCACGCGGCCGCGCCCCTGGCCCAGCTCAATCGGGGGTACGCCGTACTCGCTGACGGTGAAGACCCACGGTTGGTCACCGTCCCACACCGCGTCGACGTGGTACTCCTTACCCGCCACGTGGCGCTCAGCGATGGCCGGACCCTGCTGGCGGTCGAGGGCGGCCGCGACGTCGGCGATCGAATGGCAGAGGTAGGTGCGTGCCGACCCCGAGCCGCCGACCGGCTTGACCACGCACGGCAGGCCGAGCTGGTCCACGATCGACTTTGCGGTGGCCCGATCGACCGGGTGGGGAATCGAGACGAACTCCGCGGCCGGAATGCCGGCCGCCCGGACCAGTTTCTTCATCACCCGCTTGTCCCGCGTGCGGGTCACCAGCTCCGGAGTGGGGCCGGGAAGCCCCAGTGCCGCGGCGAGCTGCCCCCGGCTTGTCTGCAGCATCTCGCTGCCGACGCCGATCCACCGGGGCTGCACGCCGCGCGACAGAAGGGTCCCCGCCGCCCAGGTCAGGTCGTCGACCGACTTGAGCGACGGCACCGTCACCAGGGTGGCGCGTCCTTCGAAGGCCGGCGACAGTGTCGGCGACTCGTCAACGACGTGCACCCGGATGTCGTTCCGTCCCAACAGATGGCCGTGCCAGAACACGCTCTGGCCGAGCACCACGACGTCGTCGCTCATGCTTCTCCCCCGGTTTCGCGAGCCGGGGATAACTTACTCTTGGCCCCGATCGAATCTGAAGGAGCCCGGGGAACGAAATCGGCGGGAGGCGCTCAGCGGCGTCGATGGCGCGTATGGACTCTCGTCACCGGCGATCGGAGGACAGCAGGTGCCCCGGTGTGCCTAGCTGATCCAGCGGGCGATCACGGCGTCGACCTCGGCCGTGAAGCTCCCGGCCTCCGTGGCCGGCATGTCGGACGCGATCTCGGCGGCTTTGGCGGCGATGGCATCGGGCCGGGTCTCGAACCCGTGCCCGACGGCCCACATGGGCACCGGGGACGCACCGCGCCGGCATTTCGCCGGGTAGGCCTCGGCTCCGAGGTTCAAGGAGTCCAGGCCGTTGTCACCGCAGTAGGCCATTGGCGCGTACACGAGCACCTGCGTGTACTCGTCACCGGACCCGGCCAGGCGTTCGTAGTCGAACCCGACCATCCGGATCGCGAGTTCCGCCCCGAACCGGAAGCCGACCGAGATGCCCACGACATCGTCGCCGTCCCGGCACTGGAAGACGACGGCGGTGTGGTCGAGCGCCTCCACATGTCGCTGGAGCGAGGCCAGTCGGTCCGCCTCGGCCACCTCCGTGCCGTACTTGCGGACAACCGCGTCGATCAACGGGTCGATCTCTCGCCAACACTCGCTCAGGCGCCGTTGGGTGATCGTCATTCCGGTGCGCCGGAACCGGCCCCGCTCGTGGCGCATCATGCGTCGTCGCCCCCGGGAGGGCTGATCGGCGATGATCTCCTCGACACTTCGCCCGTCGACCCGCAGGATGCACTCCGCGTCGACGAGGTGGAGGCCGAGCGGTCCGGATGCCGCGGCGGCGACCCGTTCCGCGTCGTCCGCGGTCAGGTACGGCCACCACCAGGTCCTGTCCTCGACAGCGTCGGACAGCAGGCTCGGCAGCGAGGACGTCACGTGAGCCGGCGTCGAGACCAGGACGTCGGAGTGGAACCCTCGCCGGCCGCCCAGGGTGTAGAAGATGTCGGGTTCACCCGGAAGCATGCGCGACGGCTTGTAGAGGCCGTGGTTCTCGAGCTTGGACTCGTGCCGGATGACGGCAGCCACCGCCTTCCCCGTGCCGTCGGTCGCCATCGCGTACCGAGGGGGGTTGACGCCGTCACCATCCACATAGGTCAGCCACGCGGCCGAGGAGTAGAAGCTGCGTCCCAGGGCGAGCGCGTCCCAGTCGTCCAATTCGCCGATGGTCGAGCTCGTCACGATGTTCATGCGGTGGCCTCGCGGTGCGGGGGTCGGTACGCGCTGGGGCCCCGGACCATAGCACGGCAGCGTCGAGGACGATGATCGCCGTCGGCGGTGCTGACGCCCATCGGACCGATGGTGTCCGAGCTGGATCAGAGCAGGGCCTCGACGGTGATGGGAAGCTCCCTGACCCGGCGACCCGTGGCGTGGAAGACCGCGTTGGCGATGGCGGGCGCTACGCCGACCTGGACGACCTCGCCCAGTCCCTTCACGCCGAGCGGGTCGGCGTGGTCGTCGCGCCCATCGAGGAAGATCGCACGCAGGTCGTGCACGTCCGCGCTCACGGGCACCAGGTAGTCGGCGAGGTTGGCGTTGACGATCCGCCCGTCACGGTGGTCGGTGACGGTCCGCTCGAGCAGCGCCATCCCGATGCCGCCGACCATGCCGCCGACGGCCTGGCTGTCGGCCAGCAACGGATTGATGATCCGGCCGACGTCGTACACCGCGAGCATGCGACGGATCCGGACCAGTCCGAGAGCGGAGTCGACGCCGACCTCGGCGAAGACCGCGCCGTACGCCGACATCGAGTGGGACTGGCCGGTGGGGGGCACGTAGGCGCCGATGGCCTCCAGCCGGGAGCGGCCGTTGCGACCGATCAGCGCCCGGTAACTGTCCCGCCGGGCCGGATCGTTCCTGCTCCGGAGGACGCCGTGGGCAACGACGACGTCGGCGGGATCGGCGCCGTACAACGGCGAGCGGGTGTCGGCGACGGCGAGCTCGACGGCCTTCTGCCGGACCTGTCGGGCCCCGTCGAGCACCGCCGAGCCCACGCTCGCCGTGGTCTTCGAGCCGGAGTGCGACGGGGCCGGGGGCAGGTCGGAGTCGCCGAGCCGGAAGACCACGTCGTCGAGGTCGACGCCGAGTTCGTCGGCGGCGATCTGCGTCATCGACGTGTACGTGCCGGGTCCCATGTCGCTTGTCGCCGACTGCACGAGTGCGGTGCCGTCGACGCGGAGTTGGACCGACGCCCGGGCCGCCGATCGACCGGTCTCGCAGACGGCGCTCGCCGTGCCGATGCCGACCAGCCAGTTCCCGTCACGGGTGGAGCCTGGCGTCGGGTTGCGCTCGGCCCAGCCGAACTCCCGCGCCCCGACGGCATAGCACTCCAGCAAGCGCCGGGTCGAGAACGGCAGGCCCGACACCTCGTCCTGCTCCGGCTCGTTACGGCGCCGCAGCTCGATCGGGTCGATGCCGAGCTCATGGGCGAGTTCGTCGAGCGCGGTCTCCAGGACGTGGACGCCACTGGCGAAGCCAGGGCCGCGCATCCAGGTCGGGGTGTTCACGTCGAGCGGCACGGTTCGGTACGCCTGCCGGACGTGCGGCGTGCGGTATAGCGTCTGCCCCGGTGCGGTGACCGCTTCCGTGAACGTCTCGTAGCTGGAGGTCTCGCTGCGGATGTCGTGGTCGGTCGCCAGGACCCGGCCGTGCCGGTCGGCGCCGATCCGCAGCCGGTACTCGTACGCCGGCCGGAAACCCGTGCCGGTGTACAGCTGCCGGCGTGTCAGCACCAGCTTGACCGGCCGGCCGGTCTCACGGGCGGCCAGCGCGGCGATGGTCACGTGCGGCCAGCAGCGCAGCGCGCTGCCGAACGCGCCGCCGAGGTACGGCGAAATCACCCGCACCTGCTCGCGGGGCAGGCCGAAGACGGTGCTCAGCTCCCGTTGGGTGCCGTCGCCGACCCACTGTGTCTTGTCCCAGACGGTGAGCCGGTCACCCTCCCACCGAGCGACGGTGGCATGTGGCTCCATCGGGTTGTGATGGTTCCTGGCGAGACGGTAGGTGAGGTCCAGCCGGACCGGCGCCGACCCGAGTGCCTCTTCCGCGTCGCCGCGGGAGTACCTGACGGGCTCATCGGCCGGCGCCGCGCCCAGGTCGGTGACCGGGTCCTCGGCGTCGTACCGCACCTCGACCAGACGGGCGGCGTGCTGGGCCGCCTCGAGGGTGTCGGCCACCACGACGGCCACCGGCTGGCCGAAGAAGAGCACCCGGTCGTCCTGGAACACCCGCAGCCGCTCGCCGGGCGGGTTCAGGGAGCGGCCCGCGTTGTCGTCGTACGGCAGGGTGGGCGCATTCGCATGGCTGATGACGCGCACGACGCCCGGCACGGCGTCGGCCTCCGTGGTGTCGATCGACGTGATCCGACCGCGACCGACGCTGCTGTCGACAATCACCGCGTGGGCCACCTCTTCGAGGCCGTGCGCGGTGCCGTGATCGGCGGTGAACGGCGCGCGGCCGGTCACCTTCAGCCGCGCCTCCACCCGCTGTTTCGCGCTGCCGACTGCCACCTCGGGCTGACTGCTCATCCCGGTTCCCCCACGACGCGCAGCTGACGCTCAACCGTGCGCCGGAGGAGGCCGACCTTGAAACCGTTGTGGCGCAGCGGTTCGGCGCCGTCCGCCGCGTGCACCGCGGCACGCTGCCACAACTCCGTCGAGGGCCGCTGACCCACGAGTTGCCGCTCCACCGCGCCGAGCCGCCACGGCACCGTCCCGACACCGGCGGCCGCGATCATCGCCGACCGGATCACCCCACCCCGGACGGACAGCGCGACGGCCGCCGAAGTGAGAGCGAACTCGAAGCTCTGCCGGTCCCGAACCTTGAGGTAGCCCGACCGGAGCGGGCGCGGCGGTGCCGGGATCTCCACCGCCGTGATCAGTTCACCCCTCTGCAGCGCCTGCTCGAGCTGGGGCGTGTCGCTCGGCGGCAGGAGGAAGTCCTGCACGGTGAGCTGCCGCCGTCCGTCCGGGCCACGGAGGTGCACCGACGCGTTCAGCGCGACGAGCGCGACCGCCAGGTCGGAGGGATGCGTGGCGACACAGGCGGCCGATGCCCCGAGAATCGCGTGGGTGCGGTTGAAGCCCTCACGAGCGGCGCACCCGGAGCCGGGCTCACGCTTGTTGCAGGCCGCCGACAGGTCCCGGAAGTAGGTGCACCGGGTGCGTTGCATGAGGTTGCCGCCGATGGTGGCCATGTTGCGCAGTTGCGCGGACGCGCTCGACTCGAGAGCCTGCGAGACGACCGGGAAGCTCGTGCGGACGAACGCGTCCGACGCGGCCTGCGTCATCGTCACCAGGGCGCCGATGAGGACCCCACCGCCCGGCGTCGTCGCGATCTGTCGCAGCGGGAGCGCCGCGATATCCACAAGTGTCTCGGGCCGCTCGACCTCCTCCCGCATCAGGTCGACAAGAGTGGTGCCGCCGGCGATCGGGCGACCACCGGCGCACAGGGCCGCCACGGCGGCGTCCTCGCTGTCGACCTTCAGGTAGGCGAACGGGTACACCGGGACTCAGGCCCCTTCGGATGCCGAGGCGACCTGCTGTATCGCTTCAGTGATCCGGACGTAGCAACCACAGCGGCAGATGTTGCCGCTCATCCACTCGCGGATCGTCTCCGCCGAGCCGGCGTGGCCCTCCGAGACGCAGCCGATGCCGGACATGATCTGGCCCGGTGTGCAGTAGCCACACTGGAAGGCGTCCCGGTCGATGAACGCCTGCTGCATCGGGTGCAGCTCGCCCTCGTCGGCCAACCCCTCGATGGTGGTGACCTCGGCGCCCTCCATCCGCACCGCGAGGATGAGGCACGCGTTCATCCGGACCCCGTTCACCAGCACGGTGCAGGCACCGCAGGCACCCGCGTCGCAGCCCTTCTTGGTGCCCACGAGACCCAGGTGCTCGCGCAGCAGATCCAGCAACGACGTGCGGTTGTCGACCTCCATCCGCCGTCGAACCCGGTTGACGGACAGCGACACCTGGCTCGCCAGCCCGGTGGCCGTCGCCGGCACTGAGGCGCTCTGGGAAGGCATCGACGGCAGCATACTCGGCCGGGCCGGTCAGACGACCCGCAAGGCGTGCACCGGGCAGGCGCCCGCGGCGTCGACGGCCGCCGCTCTCAGCTCTGCCGGCAGATCCCCGTCGACGAGCACCTCGACGACGTCGTCGTCTCCCACGCGGAACATTGTCGGAGCAGTCAACTCGCAGAGGCCGTACGACTGACACACATCGCGATCCGCGACCACTCTCATCGTCCGTTCCCTTCGGGACTGCGGTGTGCATTCGCTTGCCTCGTTCGAGATGACCATGCTAGACATGAGCCGGTCCGACGAGCGAGCGGGAGTGCACGCAGGATGGCAGCCGGCACGAGTGCGAGTAATCTCGACCCCGCCCTGATTTTCGAGATCGACGTCAATTCGGATGCTTTTAAGCAGCGCTGGATGGACCACATGACCGAATGGTCCACGCGCCCACCTTTCTACGCTGTGTGGGACGAGACCGTGATGGTCATGGTCGGGCGGCATGCCGACGCGATGGAGGTCTTCTCGGATCGGGAGCGCTTTTCGGTCGAGCTTCCCGCACGGGTGGGTTTCGAACGATTCGACAAGTTCTACGGGGTGGAGGTCCTGACCCAGAAGGACGGGGCCGACCACGACCGGCTTCGCCGGCTCTCCGCCCCGGCCTACGGTCCGGCGGCGATGCGGAAATTCGATCAGGAAATGTCGCGGATCCTCGACGAGATGCTCGACGTCCTGCCGACCGACGGTAGTGTTTTCGACATCGTCGAACTGTTCGGCGACCACTTGATGGTTCGGATCATGCTGGACGGCATGTTCCGCCTCGATGAACGCCAGCGCGCCGTCTTCAATCAGATGCGCGCCGTCATCCCGATGGCGACGACGCTACCTCCCGGCGCGGAGTTTCCGCAGGTCTATGTGGACGCTTTCACCGCGACCAGGGCCACCATTCACGAACTGATCGCCGAGCGTCGCGCCAGCCCCGGCGACGACATCATCAGCCGGCTCGTTCACGCCCGCGAGGATGACGACCAGTTCACCGACAAGGAACTGCACGACGCGATCTTCACACTCTGTGCGACCGCGTTGCAGAGCACGGTGTCCGCCATGAGCGGGCTGTTGATCGCTCTCTGGAAGAACCCGGATCAGCTCGCGGCGGTCCGGTCGGACCGTTCGTTGATCCCATCGGCCGTGGAGGAGGGCCTGCGCCTGCACGGGCCGGCGTTGTTCACCTTCCCGCGGTTCGCACTGGAGGACACCAGTGTGGGCGGCACCCCCATCCACAAGGGCATGATCGTCCGGGTCGCCCCCGCGGCTGCGAACCTGGATCCTTCGGTCTATCCGAACCCGTTGACCTTCGACGCCCGGCGCAACCCGCAGAAGACACTCTCGTTCGGCTGGGGGTCGCACATCTGCATAGCGCAGCGCCTGGCGCGAATGATCCTCAACCGGAGCCTGGAACGAATCCTCGACCGATTCCCGACGCTCGAGTTGGCGGACATCGACTTCACGCCGACCTATCGGGGCCAGGCCGGCGAGCTCGTACCCGCCAGCATCATTATGCGGATTCCTCCGGCCCGGCCCTGACCTCTGCGGTTCGCGCCTCAGAGAGCGGTCCGGTTGGCGGAGCGCTCATCGCGGACGAGAGAGCCGCTGTTCAAGACCCCGGCCAGCGCGTGCTCGCGCCATCGGTGAGTGGAGTCGTACAGGTTCTCGGAGGTGTCGACGGTGGAGATGAGGATCCCGGCGCGATTGCGCGGGAGCCGTCCCGTCGTGACGCCGTCCGCCCGTACGAAGAATGCGCCCCAGCAGCTCTCGGGCGCCGAGGAGTTCGGGCAACTGATCCACACGTGACTGGACGCGGCGGCGGCGGTCATGCTCGCCGGCATGGTGATCCCCGGGTAGGTGAGACCGGGATTGAGCGCTTGCTGCTCGACGCCGATCTCGGCACGCAGCTGCGCCATCGTGTCCGGTGAGGCGTGCGCGGCATGATACGAGTGGAACATCAACTGCACACCCAGTCGCTTGTATTCCCGATACAGCTCCGGGTAGCGGTAGTCGTGGCAGATGGCAGCGCCGCAGCGGATTCCTCGGACGTCGAACACGGTGAAGTGGTCACCCGGACTGTAGTGGGCGAGGTCGCCTGTGCGCCCGGTGCGGTCGCTGGCGCAGAACCGCTTGTCGTACCGGTCGACGATCTCACCCGCCGCATCGATGATGTACAGGCTGTTGTGTGGCTTGTTCGGCTCCGACAGACGGTGCGTGGAACCGAGCACGACCCAGACTCCGGCCTTCGCGGCGGCTGCCATGACCGCGTACGTGGCCTGCTCCAACCGGCCCCAGTCCAGATCGGCCAGGTCGGCCATGTCCGACCCGGCGTACCCGGACAGCGCGCACTCGGGGAAGTGGACGACATCCGCTCCGCGCCCGGCTGCCTGGCGTATCTGCCGGAGGACGTACGTCAGGTTTCGACTTATGTCGGCGTCCACGGGAAACTGGCAGGTCGCAACGGTCAGGCGACCCGGAGCACGGTCGACCCGCTCGTCCTGTCGGCTCACCAGTCTCCTCCGCTTCCGGCCGTCAATCCACCGCGCTCGTTCGTCGAATCAGGTCGTCCGGGGGGTCGTCACGCCGCGACACTACCGAACGCCGCTGACCATGATCACTGTACGGGTTTGCACCCGTTCCGGGGGGCAGCGTGGACCGGTGTCGATTGTTAGGCTCCGCGCCATGATCTCAAGCGACGGCGTTGCCGACCTGCGGCGGCCCGTGTGCGGAGCGCACGTTCCGCACGGCGATCCGGCGCGGCGGACCACCGGCCGGCCCGCCGGGATCGAGTTGGGCGGTGCTGGGTGAGCGAGAGCGTCGTCGGGCGGCGGACGCTGAAGGAGCGGTATCTCGGTCCACCGGGTGCGGGACGGACCATCGCGGTCGCCGGCTTCATCGACATGCTCGGCGGCGGTCTGCACGTGAGCATGCTTCCCCTCTTCCTGGTCACGTTCGCCGGCGTGACACCGGCCCAGGTCGGGCTCGTCGTCGGCGTATCCGGCGTGGCGGCGCTCTTCGCGCCGTACCTGAGCGGCTACATCAGCGACCGGACGAGCCCGCTGCCGGTCTGGCGGATGACCGTGATCCTGCGGATGCTGGGTTACGCCTCGTTCATCTTCATCGACTCGGTGTGGAGCTACGCACTGCTGGCGGTCGTTCTCACGCCCCTGGACCGGGCGTCGGGGAACGCCCAACTGTCCTACCTCGTCGCGAAGTTCGATCCGGACGTACGGAACACCGCGACGGGTGCGGTGCGCTCGTGCCGCAACGCGGGCCTGTCGATCGGCCTGCTGGTGTCGTCCGTGTTCATCGCCATCGGCAGCAAGCAGGCCTACCAGGCCGCCTTCCTGGTCAACGCGCTCAGCTTCCTGCTGATGTTCGTCGCACTGTCCCGCCTGCCCGCGGTGGCGCGACCGGTGCCGGTCGCCCCGTCCGCCACGGCGACCGAGGCGTCCCCGGCGACCGCCAACCCGTGGGCCGACCGGCGCTATCTCACCCTGACCGTCGGCGATGCGCTGATGTCGGTCCACACCACCGTCCTGTTCATCGTCTTTCCCCTGTGGATGGCCGCACAGCCGCAACTGCCCACCGCGCTGGTGGGCGTCCTGCTCGCCCTGAACACCGTCGCCACCGTGCTGCTTCAGCCGCTGCTCGCGGAGCGCGGTGTCGGACTGCGGAACGCCGCGAGCCTGATCCGCCTGGCGGGCGCGTCGCTCGTCACGTCCGGCGCCTTCTTCTGGGCGGCTAGCGTCGTCGATGTCCGCTTTGCGACAATTGTTCTGGTGGTGCTGGCGATCCTCGCGCTGACCCTCGGTGAGAACGTGCAGGAGGTCGCTGTCTTCGAGGCCTCCCACCGCCTCGCTCCCGACTCCGCCATGGGTCGCTACCTCGGTGTGTTCAACCTCGGAGACTCGACCCAGCGCATCGTCGGGCCGTTCGCTCTCACCTCGCTTCTGGTGGCCTCGTCCGCGGGCTGGGGCGTCTTCATGGTGCTGACCGGCCTGGGCTCAGCGTTCGTGCTGCGATCGATCGGAGACAAGAGATGAGCGGATCGGTACGTCATGTCCTGGTGATGGGAGGGGGAAACGGAGCCTTTCGGGCGAACAGGCCGGAGATCCGGACCACCTTCGTCACCTTGCGCGAACTGCTGTCCAAGTTCCGCCGCCTGGACCATCATCGGCGGGTCATCGCGATCCAGGGTGACGAACCGACGGAGATGCTTGTCGAACTGGTCCGACAGATCCACCGCGTTGACCCGTTCGACGCCGTCGCGTGCGTGGCCGAGCCGCTCACGATGCTCGCGTCCCGGGTCGCCGCCGGGCTCGACCTGCCTGGTGTTCCCCGACCCGAGGTCACCGAGCGGATCGTCGACAAGGAGGCGATGCGCGTACGGCTGGTGGCGACCGGGCTCGAGGAGGTGCGCGGCCGGACTGTCGACAGTGCCGACGAACTCGCCGCCGTGGTTCGTGCCGGGGCTCCGGGTTCGGCCTGGATCGTGAAGCCGGTCGCCGGTGCGGGAAGCCTCGGCGTCTCGCAGGTGACGGCGGACAGCGACTTCGCCGCCGCGTTCGAACGCTCCGCACACCAGGAGTCCGTGATCCACCCCGACCGCGAGCGGCTGCGCGTACTCGTGGAGCCGTTCCTGTTCGGCCCGCAGTTCAGTGTCGAGGCCGTCACCGAGAACGGCGTCACGTCGATCCTTGCGATCACCAAGAAGTTCTCGGACCCGGACACCCTGGTCGAGCTCGGCCACGTGGTTCCCGCTCCGCTCGCGGAGGAGGACAGCGAGGCCATCCGCAACCATGTGGTGAAGGTGCTCGACGCGCTCGGGGTGAGCGACAGCGTCACGCACACCGAGATCGTCCTCACCGCGGACGGACCGAGGATCCTGGAGACCCACACGCGGGCGGGTGGCGACGACATCGGCGAGATGGCCTCGATCGTGAGCGGGGTCAACCTCTCGGCGGCCGCGGTCGAGCTCGTCCTGGGCGAATCCGTGCAGGACCGACTGGCAAGCGCCAAGCCGAGCGGCACGTACGAGGCCATCTGGTTCGTCGCCTCGCCGGAGGCGGGGACCTTCGCCGGACTCGACGGTGTCCGAGCCGCTCAGGCACTGGATTCGTCCATCCAGGTCACCGAACTGGTCGAGGTCGGCGATCAGGTGGAGCCGCTGACGAACTCGGACTCGCGGGTCGCGCAGGTCAGGGCGAGCGCCGCCAGCGCGGACCAGGCCGTGGCCCTGGCCAAGGAAGCGGCGGCCACGCTCACCCTGAGCATCGCGCGCAGTGTTCCCGCCGAGACGGGCGCTCACGGCACCGTGTGACCACGTGCTCCGCAGGTACGGCGGAGCGGTGGCGCAGACGGTGTGCGTCCGAGTTCCGCCGTCGGTGGTACGGCACCCGCCGGCAGCGGGCGGCCCTTCAGGGAAGGGCCAGCATCCGGTCGAGTGCCACCCGGGCGTGGTGCGCGGTGTCCGGGTCGACGGTGATCTGGTTCGGCACTCGGCCGGCGACCAGTTCCTCCAGCGCCCAGACCAGGTGCGGCAGGTCGATGCGGTTCATGGTGGAGCAGTAGCAGACCGTCCTCTCCAGGAACATGATCTGCTTGTCCGGGTGCGCGGCGGCCAGCCGCCGGACCAGGTTCAGCTCGGTGCCCACCGCCCAGGCCGAGCCGGCGGGGGCCGCGTCCAGCGTCTTGATGATGAATTCCGTCGAGCCGACATGGTCGGCGGCGGTGACCACCTCGTGCCGGCACTCCGGGTGGACCAGGACGTTCACGCCGGGCACCTGCTCCCGCATGGCGACCACGTTCTCGTACGTGAAACGCCCGTGCACCGAGCAGTGGCCCCGCCAGAGGACCATCTTCGCGTCGCGCAGTTGCTGGTCGGTGCGGCCGCCGTTGGGTTTGTGCGGGTCGTAGACCACGCAGTCGTCAAGCGAGTAGCCCATCTGCAGCACCGCGGTGTTGCGCCCCAGATGCTGGTCGGGCAGGAACAGCACCTTCTCACCCTGGGCGTACGCCCAGTCCAGCGCCCGCTCGGCGTTGGACGAGGTGCAGACGACGCCGCCGTTGCGGCCGACGAAGGCCTTGATGTCGGCGGAGGAGTTCATGTACGTGACGGGCACCACGGAGTTCGCGATGCCGAGGTCGCTCAGCAGGTCCCAGCACTGCTCGACCTGCTCCAGCACGGCCATGTCGGCCATGGAACAGCCGGCGGCCAGATCCGGCAGGACCACGCGCTGGGACCCGGAGGTGAGGATGTCGGCCGACTCGGCCATGAAGTGCACGCCGCAGAACACGATGAACTCGGCGTCCGGCCGCGCCGCGGCCTCGCGCGCCAGCTTGAACGAGTCGCCGGTCACGTCGGCGAACTGGATGACCTCGTCACGCTGGTAGTGGTGGCCGAGCACGAAGACCCGTTCACCGAGCGCGGCCTTCGCGGCGGCAGCGCGTCCGACCAGGCCGGGGTCGCTGGGTGCGGGCAGGTCGCCCGGACACTCGACACCGCGTTCGGAGTTCGGGTCCCTGCCGCGTCCCAGCAGCAGCAGCGCGGTGGCCGTAGCACCTGGTGCACCCCGTGCGATCGTCATGCGGCGGATCCTCCCATGGCAGGCGCCGGCGCGCGGTCCTGTCGAGTTGCCGGGCCGATCCTCACGGTGCGACCGTGAAGACGTAGCGCGTCCGGCTGCGGTACGTCTCGCCGGGGCGGAGCAGGCACGAGGGATAGTCGGGCCGGTTCGGCGCGTCCGGCCAGTCGCCGGTCTGCACGCAGAGGCCCGCCCGCGGCCGGGCGAGACCTTCCGCGGTGTACAGGGCGAGCCCGGGTTGATCCGTCCAGACACGCATCCGCCGGCCGCCCGCCGGCTCGGACAGCTCCAGGCACCAGGCGTCGTCGACCGCCCAGCAGGCGTCCAGGCGGAGCCCGGCGAGCGGACGCGGTCGGCGTAGATCGGCTCCGGTGCCGTCCACCGGCGCCGGGGGGCCGGTCGGCACGAACGCCTCGTCCGTGGGAATGACCCGGCCGGACGCCACGCGCAGCTCGTGGTCGTCGATGACGCCGCGCCCGGCCAGGTTCCAGTACGCGTGCGTGGTCAGACCCACCACGGTGGGGCGTGTCGTGGTCGCCTCGTGCTCGACCGACAGGGTGTGGTCGGCTACCACCGTGTACGTCGTCCGGGCGAGCACCTCGCCCGGGTATCCCTGGTCGCCGTCGGGCGAGCGGTGGGTCAGGCGCACCCAGGCGGTCCGCGCGGTGGCGCCGGACTCGGCAGCCCACACGTGGCTGTCGAACCCCCGCGAACCGCCGTGCAGGTGGTGCCCGTCGATGTTGCGGTCCAACTGATGCGGCACGCCGTCGATGACCATGCGGCCGTGGGCGACGATCCGGGCGTACCGGCCCATGGTGACGCCGAGATAGCCGACGGACGTGCGCAGGGAGGCGAGGTCGGGGGCACGGTGGACGACGTTCGCGAACGCCCCGGACCGGTCGGGCGCCCACACCTCCAGCAGCGCCGCGCCGTAGGAGCAGACCAGGGCGTCGAACCCGGTGCCCGTCCGCAGGTGGTACGCCCACACGGGCACCGACCCGCCGGCGCCGTCCGGTACGGACCCCAACGGGCTGCTCGACACCGACGGGCGTGCGGCAGGGCCACTCATTCGACTTCGACCGGGAAGGTCGTCTCGATGTCCTCCGCGACCGAGACCAACTCGCTCTCCGAGTCGGCACCGATGATCAGCATGACGCACCACGCGGAGGGATGGTGGACCTCGATCTCGTCCCCGCTGGCGTAGAGGACGGACGCACCGAGAACGTGCGGATGGGCCAGCAGCTCGTCGCGGCCGGGTACCGCCGTGAGGCGACCCGAGCGCGGCGGGGCCACGTTCATCATGCCGACGTAGCGGAAGCGCCCACGGTGGAAGTCGAGAACGTCGGGATTGCCGCCCAGCAGCTCGTGGGCCCAGGCTTCCCGCATGTCGACGCCACAGTAGGCGCCCACCATCTCCGAGATGTTGCCGCCGCCGATACGCGACGCCATCTCGGTGAGGACGATGCGCTCGGTGCCCTTCTCGAGAAAGACCTCCATGTGGGTTGCCCCACCACTGATGCCGAAGGCCTTGTTGAGGCGGGTGTTGAAGTCGAGCAGGCGGGCGTAGAGCTCGCCGAAGTCCTCCTCGGGGAGCACGATGGAACCGTTGAGCCCGCCGGACATCCACAGCTGCAGCAGCGGCTTGAAGTATCGGCTCACGCAGAACAGCCAGGGCCGGTTGTCCCGCCAGATCGCGTCCACGTGCAGTTCGACGCCCTCGATGTACTCCTCGGCGACCAGGTGGTGCGAGGTGAGGTCGCTCTCGAACCGGTAGTTCCGGAGCACGTCCGTGAGTTGCTCACGGCTGTCCACCTTGACCGTGGACGAGGCGCCCCAGCCGTTCGCCGGCTTGACGACCAGCGGCAGGCCGACCGTCCGGACCACGGCGTCGAGGTCGGCGTCGCGTCCCGCGTCGGGTAGCGAGTGGAATCGCGGCGTGGCCAGGCCCTCGCGCTGCGCGTGCAGTTTCATGAGCCGCTTGTCCCGGCTGTTGGCGGCCGACTGGATGGAGAATCCGGGAACGTCGAGGAGGCTCGCGAGACAGCCTGCGGCGTACTGCGTGTATTCGGTGGTGCTGGCGATGCGGTCAATGGTGACGCCACTGACGATCAGGTCGGCCGCGACCGCGTTCAACTCCTCGACCGAGTCGTAGGACCCGATTCGATAGATGCGCTCAAAGCGATCGGCAACGCTCGCGGGAAGCTTCTCCGAGTCGCTGTGGGTGACGACGGCATAGACGCGGGCGTCGCGCGCGAGCAGTGGTCCGTACCAGTATCCGCTGTATCGCAGCAGCAGCACGTTCAACGACATCCAGACACGCCTTTCGGACCCCTGGCACGACAGGCGGCAGAGTAGCCGACGCCGATGGCGGCTGCTACCCCGACGCCGCTCGGCAGCGGCGTACCCGACCGGCGGTCAGTCCAGGCGGACGGTGACCGTCTTGGGGCGCTGGTACTCGGTCAGGGCGATCGTGCTCAGATCGGTGCCGTGGCCGGAGCCGCCACGGCCGCCGTGCGGGAGTTCCGCGGTCTGCTCCAGGTGGCAGTTGACCCACACCTCACCCGCGTTGAGGGCACCGGCGACGCGCAGCAGGCGCCCCGCGTCACTGCCCCAGACGCTCGCGGCCAGCGCGTGCGGCGTGGAGTTGGCCAGCCGGACGGCGTCGTCGAGGTCCTCGGCTGCCTGCACCGTCAGGCAGGGCCCGAACACCTCCTCGGCCACGGCCGGATCACTCTGTGCGGCCGCGGCGATGATCCGCCCGGGACGCCAGAAGCCGCCGGCCTGGTCCGGGGCGATCTCGGTAGGGGCGACGACGACGACGTCGCCCTTCGACTCGCTCACGATGCGGTCGTAGCGGTCTGCCTGGTCGGCGTTGTTGAGCGGACCGAAATCGACGCCCGCGCGCCGCTCGCTCATGGCCGCGGCCAGCCCGGCGACGACCTCGTCGTGGCACTCGGCCGGTGCGATCACCCGAGCGGGTGCGGCACAGCTCTGGCCGGCGTTGTACACGCACGCGTCCACGATCGCGGCGTAGGCGTAGTGCGGTGCCCCGGGCAGCACCAGCACGGGACAGTTGCCGCCCAGTTCCAGGCTGGTGCGGCGCAGCCCGGCGGAGGCGGCCACGTCCAGCCCGGCCGTGGCGCTGCCCGTGAAGGCGATCATGTCGACGTCGCTGCGGACCAGCGCGCGTCCGGTCCCGCGATCACCGGGGACCGCCGTAAGGACGGCGGGGCCGAGAATCGTGCCCGCCAGCTCGTGCAGCAGCAGCGCGCTGTCCGGCGTCGTTTCCGCGGGCTTCAGCAGCACCGTGTTGCCGGCGGCCAGTGCGGGACCGATCCGCCACGCCGCCATCAGGATCGGATAGTTCCACGGCACGACGCAGGCGACGACACCGATCGGCTCCCAGCGCACCCAGCTCTCGCGCTGCGGCAGCAGGTGGCCGGACGCCGGCGCGGTCGCGGCTCGGGAGGCTCCGGCGTAGAACCGGATCACGTCGGCCGCCGTGCGCACCTCGGCCTGCGCGTCGGCCAGCGGCTTTCCGGTGCCGGCCACCTCGGCCGCGGTGAACCGGTCGAGGTCCGACTCGATGGCCGCGGCCAGTTCCAGTAGGCGTGCCGCGCGGTCGGCCGGCGTACGGGCGCCCCACCTGCTCGATGCCGCCCGGGCAGCCCGCACGTGCTGCTCGATCTCGGCCGGCGAGGTCACGGCGAGTGTGTCGCGCACGCGTCCCGTCCGCGGATCGACGAGGTTGACATCGACTGCGACCGACGAGGTGATCGTCATGGCCCCCGCTCCCTGTGCTGGCTCCACACTGAACAACAGGCTGGCACTGTACTCCGGGCAGTGGGCGGTCTCGATCCGCTGCCCCCCGGAATGGTTCATGATCCGGTAGCATCCTCGACTGCCGGAGAAGGAATCCACCGTGGGTCGTCGCGTAATCGCCTTCGCGGAGACCCTCGTCCGTCGCAACCTGTTGGCGCGTCACGGAACCGAAGAGGGGGACAGCAGGTGCAGGCGCAATTCGATCCGCAGCGGCACATCCAGAATCTGTCGACCGGGCAGGAACGCAAGCTCCTGAGCAACGACGGCAGCATTCTCGACGGGATTCTCGGAGTGCCGGGAGCCGCCGAGCTGATCGAGACGGGCGTCGAGATCGGGGTCGACCGCATCGTCATGAGTCCCGGGGCCGAGTTCGAGCTGCACACGCATCCCGGCGCGCACATCCTCTACGTGCTCAAGTCGCGTGGATTCATCCACGTGGACGGCGTCGACTACGACATGGTCGAAGGCGACTCGGTGTACGTCCCGGCCAGGTTCGCCCATGGCGTGAAGACGAACAGGAGCGTGGACGAGCCGTTCGAGATCCTCGCCTTCGGCGTGCCGCACATGCCGATCGACTCCCGCGACCGTATGACGGTCGTCAGGCGGTGAGCCGGCCGCCCCGATGGGCGCTGGCCGTGGATGCCGACGCGGTGCACGCGCTCCTCCGCGAAAGCGATGCGTACCAGGCGGCCAAGACGGGCACGGGTGTCCCGGCACGCCGGCTGGAGACGACCCGCCGTCTGGTGGCGGCGGGGGCGGTCCGGATCCTGGCCGCGGACGACGTACCGATCGCCATGTTCACACTGACCGAGACCCCTCCGTTCGACCTCGCCGCCACCGGATACGGGCCATCGCCGCGTCCGTTGTACCTGCAACGGTTGGCCGTCTGCGCCGAAGCGGCCGCGGCTGGATCGCTTGTCGGCGTGCAGGCGGTGCGCCGGGCGATCGAGGAGGCGCAGGATCTGGGCGCCACTGCGCTGCGGTGTGAGGCCAACCCCGACCTGACCGGCACGCGGCAGTTGCTCGATCGCCTGGGATTCCGGCAGCGGGGCCGGGTGCACGCCGACGTCACCCGTCGCTGGGTCCATCTGGAACTGCCGCTCGAGGCGGCGGTTACCGAAGCCGGCTGAGCCGCGGTGCCGGCCCGGCCCGATGCCACATCGGAAGACGGGCGACGCACCGGCTCGGCTGTCACCGCAGGTTCGGCAGGATCTCACGAAGCTGCGGGCGGAGCACCTTGCCGGTGGGTGTCCGCGGGATCTCGGCCAGGTGCACGACCTGGGCGGGCAGAAGATTCTCCGCGAAGTGCCCGCGCAGAGCCGCCCGGACGTCGACGTCCGGGCTCGCCTCCGGGGACCACACGACCGCCGCGATGATCTTCTCGCCCAGGTACCGGTCGGGAACGGCGACGCACGCCGCGTCGCGGATGGACGGCATGCCGCGCAGCACCCGGTCCATCTCGTCGAGCGACACCGCCTCGCCGCGGACCTTGGCGATGTTCTTCAGCCGTCCGGTGATCGTCACGTAGGTACGGCCGACCGCGTCGTGCGTCTCGAACCCGGTGTCCTGCGAGTGGAACCAACCGTCGGCGAAGGCCTCGGCGGTGGCCTCGGGATTGGCGGCGTACTCCGTCATCACGTTGTGCCCGCGCATGCAGATCTCGCCGACCTCGCCGGGCCGGGCGAACGAGCCGTCCGGCCGCAGGACGCGGACCTCGTTGCCGAACAGAGGCGTCCCGACAGAGGGGATCTCGCAGTCCAACAGGAAGCGGCGGTAGGTCTCGGCATCGACGTCCGGGGGCATGGTGGTGGAGAAATTCGTGGTCTCGGTCAGGCCGTATCCCTGCAGGACGCGGATGCCGGTCCGCTCGACGACCGTCCGCGCGGCTGAGGCGGTCAGTGGCGCGGCCGCCGTGACAACGTAGTCGAGGCCTTCGGGCGCCCCGGTCAGGCGCCAGGTCTGCGCGAGCGCCTCCAGGATGCTCGGTACGACGCTGGCGATGCGTGGCCGGTAGGTCTGCAGCAGGCTCGGGTAGCGGAACGGATCGAACCCGGCGTCGAGCACGACATGGGCGCCCGCGACCGCGACACCGAAGACGGTGAAGTGCAGGCCGTTCACGTGATGCACCGGCAGGCAGCCGAGCAGCCGGTCACCGGGGGTGAGGCCGTGATGCCGCAGGAGCCCGTACGCGTTGGCGGCCCCGTTGTAGTGCGACTGGGTGACGATTTTGGAGGCGGCGGTCGAGCCGGATGTACCGAAGAAGAACGCCGGGGCGTGCGGGTCGAGCGCGGAATCGCCCGGACCCTCCGGCAGCGTCGCGGGGAGCGCGGCCGGGTCCGGCACGTCGACGCCCGGGCCGTGGAGTGCCTTGGGGCCTCGCAGGAACACGTCCACGCCCAGCACCGCGGCCTGCTGGCGCACCCGGGACTCCGGGTCGCCCGGATTGGTCAGCAGTGTGGGACAGCCGGAACGCAGCAGCGCGTACAGCGTCACGACGGAGGTCAGGTCGTTCGACGGGGAGAAGCAGACCTGCGTGCCACGGGTGACGCCGATGCTGGACAGCCAGCGCGCCATGTGACGGCTCTGCCGGTCGACGTCCAGGTAGGTCAGTGTGACCGGCTCCGGCCCGTCCAGGAAGGTGAGGTACGGAGCATCCGGCTGCACGGCGACGCGATGCAGGAACGCCGCGAGGACCGTCGGTTGCGGAGTGAGGATGCGGGAGTTCGGCGTGCCCAGGTACGTGTGCGCGCGCTCCGCGTCCGTGGGCGCGCCGGTCACGAGCCGGCTCGCTGGGCCGGGATGACCAGCGATCCGTGGCTGCGCTGGTCGAGGTAGCGGGTCAGCCGCCGCATGCCCTCGTCCAGGATGTCCCAGCGGCGCGCCGCGGTGACGCGCATGATCGACTTGGACAGGCAGAACGTGAGGATCCCGGGAAGCACGGAGACCCCCGTGTTGCGGAGGACATCGCGGAAGCAGAGGTACGAGTCGTCCCACCCCCGGAACTCGACGGCCATGTTGATCGAGTACCGCGGTGGCGTCACCGTCATGGCCGGGTGACAGAGCCCGCCGACGGCGGCGTCACGCAGCAGCATGAGCCCGTCCGCTCGTTCTCTGCGCTCCTGGCGGTAACCGTCGTATGCCTGCTGCAGGCCGCGCAGGTCCATCGCGTACGTCGACTCGAACTCGCCGGCGTGCTCACCGGTGAGGATGTCGACCCCCTCGACGACCCAGCGCTCCATCCGTGCCAGGACCTCGACGAGCGTGTAGAGGAAGGAGGGCGGGCCGCCGAAGGTCGTCGAGGCGTACTCGTAGTAGTCGGCGACGAGACGCTCGTCCGCGACGATCCAGCCGATCTTCAGACCGGGTGCCGACCAGTTCTTGGAGAGGCTTGAGATGCGGATGACGTTCGGGGCGGCGCGCTTGGCGTCGGCACGCCGCAGCGGGCCCAGCCACTCGTGGCACTCGTCGAGCAGGATCATGGTCGACGGCCCGGCGGCGTCGATGAGCCGCGCCAGGTCAGCCTCGAGCACCGCGGCGCCCGTGGGGTTGCCGACGGTCTGCAGCATGATCAGGGGGGTGTCCGGACGCAGCGCCGCGATGAGCGGCTCCAGCGAAGTCCGGCCGTCCTCGCTGGCGAGCGGAACGAGTTCGATGGCGCCTCGGCGGGCGATCGTCTCGACCAGCGGCGGATAGTTGGGCGTAGCGCACAGGGCCGGGGCGTTGGTCTTCGCCTCGTGGAGCAAAAAGTCGGCCAGCGAGCTCATCGCGAATGTGCCGCCCAGGGTGAGGGCGATGTTCCCGGCGGTGTAGGGCTCGGTCTCGATCCGGGAGTTCTCGTAGCGGGCGACGGCCTCGCGGGACGGCTCGCGTCCGCGGGAGTCGGAGTAGCCGTACCAGTCGCGGTCCAGCGCGTACCGGATGCAGTCCTTCAGGGCCGAGGGGACTCCCCAGGCCTCCTCGTCGACGGCGCCACCGGAGAGGATGATCTCGGCCTGGTCACGCAGCCTCCCGTAGAGCTCGTCGCGGAAGTACCAGTTGAACAGCTCCTTGACGAAGCGCACGGTGGCGCGAGAGCGCAGCACGTCCTCCGCCCCGACCTGGCGGCGCACGGCTGAGCTGCGCCACTTGTCCGCCTGCCAGGTGCGGTCGCCGTGCTTGCCGAGTTCCTGGTCGACGCGGCCCAGCCAGAGGTCGCGCAGCTCCATCGGATCGTCGGGATTCTGCGCTCGGGCGTACACCTCAAGCATCCGCTCGTCCACGAAGCTCTCGAAGCGGTCGGGGCCGGTGCTGGCGGCGGACGTCGCGTGGGCCGCCTGGTGGACGGCGTCCGGCACGTCGAAGACACGCGGCGGGGAAGGGCTGGCGAAAAGCTGCATGGGTTCCCTTGTCCGTGGGTCAGCGGTGCGATGACGAGATGATCCGGAGCCGCTTGAGGTGGCGGCTGCGGACCACCGCACGCGTCGACCGGCTCGTCCGCGCGTGGAAGTAGCGAGTGTTGTCAATGACGACGAGCATTCCGCTGCGCCAGTGCACGCCGGTGGCGTCGTCGCCCTGATAGGTGGCGCGGAGGAGGCTGAGCAGGGCGTCGTTGACGTCCTCCGGCGTGGCGCCCGCACAGGTCGAGACCCACTCCAGGGGATCCGCCATGAAGTCGCGGAATGAGAAGACCAGGCCGTGGCCTTCGGCCCGGCAGATGTTCGGCCCGGCAGTGTTACGCAGGTAGCGGGTCTGGCTGAGGATCTCGATCGCCCGGTCGCTCAGCCGCGCGGCGACGTCCGCCATCGACACCAGCGCCGTCTGCGCCGTCGTCGCGTCGTCGCCCGGTTCGCAGCACATCAGAACGATGTACCTGGGTTGCTCGGCGACGGGACGGCCGCTGCCCTCGCTGTGCACCGAGAGGAAGGTCCGCGCGAACGGCTGCAGGTTGGCGTCCGTGGTGGCGCCGTGCCTGGCGATGAGATTGAGAATGACCTCGGACTCGACGTAGGACGCGACGGTCGGGTGTGATTCCGGCATCGGCTCACCCAGGGTCCGTCCGAACGAGAGGAACGCCGGGTTGGACAGGACTTCGTCGAACTGGATCACCGCCAGCCCGTCGCGACGCAGTGCGGCGATTGCCTGGTCGCCGCCGAATTCCGGAAAGCGCGCGGATATTAGATTCAGCGCTGGAATCGTCGGCGGCGGCAGAATCGCGCCGCACAGCATTGCCTCGCGCAACTTGACATGCACGTCGTCGGGCTTCTCGAGAAAGGATCCTCGCAGCATCTTGATCCCCCGTGATCAATGAGAAAAATGCCGCATAGCCCTGAGGAGAAAGCGAACCGCGGTCTGGCGGCGATCCATACAGTACCCGGGATGATCGTTCCGTCAAGACCCGAACCATCCACTCCCGCTGATGGCAGCCTCGCCCGCCGGGGCGACGGCGAGCCGCCGTGCGGCCTGCCCCGCCGCCTCCGCCCCGCGTCGTGAGCCCGCCGGACCGGGTTCGTTCACATCGTTGTCGTCGGTGATGCCGCCCGCACCGGTCGTGACCGCCCGGTCGCACCGCCCTGGAACGGGATCCAGCCGCGTGCCTTCGCGAGGTGCGCCGCCAGCAGCCCGCCCACGACGCTGTAGACGAGAGGGCTGAACTCCTCCCGCATGGTGCCCGGCATCGGCAGGTGCCGCCAGCCGGCCCGCACCAGTTCCGTGTTGCCGGGCGGTGTCACCGCGACCACACGCCGTCCCAACGAGGACGCCTTGACGCCCATCGCCGTGGCGCACCACTGCGCCCGCCCGGTCGGGGCGTACACCAGGATCGGCATGTCAACGGGAGCGGCGAACCGCTCGACGTGGCACCACTCCTCGGCGTCCTGCCCGACGGCGAAGCATCCGGCGGCCTCGACCAGTTTCGCCGCGCCGAAGGTGGCGGAGCCGCGGCTCGGCCCGCTGCCCACGATGACGACGACCGGTGCGGACCCGATCTCGTGCGCGATGTCCCGGCAGGGCGCATCCAGCCTCTCGACGGTGTCCGCTATGACGTCGGCCGACGCGACGAGTTCGCCGCGCAGCCGGTCCGCGGCACCGGCATCGAGCCGCCCGCGCGCCTCGGCGAGCCTGATCGCAGCGAGCAGCATGGTCGTCACGCTCACCTGGTAGGTGCGCATCCCGGGTGACGGCTCGCTGCCAGGGAGCGGGATCGCAACGTGGTCGTCGGCGACCTGGGTGACAGGTGAGCCGGGGGTCACCGTGACGGCCAGGGTACGGGCGCCGAGCCGCTTGGCCCGCTCCAACACCTGCACGACGCGCTCGGTGGCCCCGGAGGCCGACGCGGCGATCACCAGCGTCCGGCCGGGGCCTGCCCGCTCCACCCGCTCGGCGGCGTACTCGAGCATCTCCAGGGCGCTGATGGCGTCGCAGGTGGAGCCCGCGATGGACTCGAACGCCAGGGCCGTGGCGAGCCCGGCGTGGTAGGAGTCGCCGTCGCCGGTCAGGATGACGGACGCGTAGTCGGCCCCCTCGCCGGCAGGGATCATGCCGGCGAGCCGCTCGGCGATCGCCGGGACCACGGCGGTCAGATCCTCCGGGAGGCGGCTGACCTGCCGCAGCAGCACTTCGGGTTCCATTGGCTCACTCCTGCTCGAGGCCGCGCACCAGGTGCACGAAGGACGTGACGAGATCGAGGTCGACGACACCGTGCTCCCGCTCCAGGCATCCGCCGACGTACGCGCCGTCGGCCTTCCGGATGAGGGTGGTGATGTTGTCGTGGTTGGTGTACCCGGCCAGCAGCACCCGGGCAGCGGGATCCACGGCGCGCACGTCATCGAGCAGGCGCAGCGTGGTGGCCGGGTCGGGCGTGCACACGGCGACCGCTGCGGCGCCCGCGAGGCGGGCGTTCTTGGCGACCTCGCCGACCGACTTGGCCGGGTCGAGCGGCCGGAAGTGCATCGAGTGCACGTCGGCGAGGATGGCCACGGACTCGGCGCCGATCTTGGTGCGGTACTCGAGCGCCCGTACCGTGTCCGGCTCGACCAGGCCGTGGACGGTCTCCGTGCGGCCGATGAACGCGCCCGCTCGGATGAACGTGGCGCCGGCCACCTGGGCAACGGCGAGCGAGGCGATCAGATCGTTGCGCAGCATGTGCACGCCGACCTCGAAGCCGTCCCGGGTGGCGTCGACGACCGCCCGCACGACGAGGCTCATCGCCGCCACGCGGGCGGGGTCGCTGAGGTCCTTCGTCGTGTAGATCCGGTCCGAGGTCTGCACGAGGCAGCCGTCCGCGCCGCCCTCGTCGAGAGCGCGCGCCGCGGCGACGGCCCTGGCGATGATCTCCGTGAGGCTTCCGCGCTCGTAGAAGGGTGTGCCCGGCAGCGGTGCCAGGTGGACCATGCCGATGATCGTCTTGTGGCCGGGTGCGGGTTGCAGGTTCACGTTGCTCCGGGTGGTGGCAGGGCGGATCGAACACGACCGTCCAAAGTGAATGGCAGCCGTCGGAAGTCCACCCCAGCGTAGCGGCGGCCCGGCCCCGGCCCCGTCCCGCCGAAGTCGCGTCGGCGCCGTCGGGATTGATCAGGAACCGGGCGGTCGTTATCGTCCTGCCTGCGGTCGCGGACGGCGGCACACCACCTCTCGGGAGGACCACATGCGCGACGTCCGGAACCAGTCGGCCACCGTGGTCCGGCGCGCCGCGTGAGCCTGCCACACCCCTCCGCGGTCCGGGTGGGGCTGCACTCCGGGCAGATGCACGGCAGCTTCCCGGCGATGGTGCGGCTCTGGCAGCGTGCGGAGAGCCTCGGCTACGACTGGATCTCGCTGTTCGACCACCTGCGGCCGCACCTGTACGGCCCGTCGGCCGACTGCTTCGAAGGCACCACCATGCTGGCGGCCCTGGCCGCGAGCACCACGCGCATCCGCTGCGCGATCCTCGTCTCCGCCGTGACGCTGCGGCATCCGGCGCTCGCCGCCAACATCGCCGCGACGATCGATCACGTCTCCGGCGGCCGGCTGGAGTACGGCATCGGGGCGGGCTCGGCGGACCTCGCGTACGCCGAGTACGGGATCCCCTTCCCGCCGCCGGGGCAGCGGGTCGACATGCTGGAAGAGGCCTGCACGGTGCTGCGTGGTCTCTGGACGCAGAAGGAGACGACCTTCTCCGGAGAGCATTTCCAGCTCGACGCGGCGCACCTGGGTCCGAAACCTCTGCAGGGAACGATCCCGCTGGTCATCGGCGCGGAGGGTCCGCGCATGATCCGGGTGGCGGCCCGGCACGCGGACATCTGGAACACGCTGGCCGGGGACGTCGCCCACTACCGGGGCCTCAGCGATCGTGCGGATGCGGCGTGCCGGGCGATCGGCCGCCCACCGGAGGAGCTGCGCCGGTCCGTCACCTTCCGCGCCGTGCTGGCTTCGAACGCGAGCGAGGCGGAACGGCGCTACGCCGAGGTGTTGGGTGGCGCACCGGGTGAGGTCAGGTCCGAGTGCCTCGTCGTCGGCTCGGCCGCGGACTGTGTGGCGGCCCTGGAGCCGTTCGCGCGTGCCGGGGTGCGTGACTTCGTGCTGGCCGTCCGACCGCCGCTGGACTGGCAGACGATCGAGATCGTCGCGGAGAAGGTGGCGGTCGAGCTACGGGATCGCGCTGAGGCCTGGAACGGCTGACCTCAGGAGGCGGTCCGCAGGGACTCGATGGCCGCCGACGCCGCCCGGGGGGTGCGGAACGTCGACGCCGCGACGAGCTCCGCGGGGAAACGCACCGCGAACCGGGTCTCCAGGTCGACCATGAACGCCACCGTGAGCAGGGAGTCCATCCCCAGCGCGGGAAGGTCCGCGTCGAGGTCGTCGAGGTCGGCCCGTTCGAGCACGTGCCGGGCCGACTCAAGGACCTGGGCTGCCAGGTTGTTCATGGCGGGGCAGCCTAGCAGCCGTCAAGGGTGCCGTGAGCCCATGGCCGATGACCGCCCGGAGTGCGGCTACAATGCGAGCTGCAAGGCGTGGATGGGGACAGGTAACGCCGTACGCAGCCGATAGAGACCCGGGGACGGTGGAAGCCCGGGGGTGTGCGCGGCGTGAGGATCACCCCGGAGCCGTCGGAGGAAAGGCCCTCATCGGGGGCCGAGTAGAGCCGGCAGCGACACCAATGAGAGGGCTGTTCGCAGCCAAGGAGGGTGGTACCGCGGGACGCGAGTCTCGTCCCTCCGCCGGAGTCGACGCTGCATCCGACGGAGGGTTGAGATGTACAACGCCGTGCCCAATCAAGTACATCTGCCGCGGCTGGAACACGAGATCCTGGATTTCTGGCGGGAGCGCGGCGTCTTCGAGCGGAGCCTGAGCCAGTCGGCGGGTCGGCCGGAGTGGGTGTTCTACGAAGGTCCGCCCACCGCGAACGGCATGCCCGGCGCGCACCACATCGAAGCGCGCGTGTTCAAAGACGTCTTCCCCCGCTACAAGACGATGAAGGGGTTCCACGTCGCCCGCAAGGCCGGATGGGACTGCCACGGCCTGCCCGTCGAGCTCGCGGTGGAGAAGGAGCTCGGGTTCTCCGGCAAGCAGGACATCGAGGCGTACGGGATCGAGAAGTTCAACGAGCGCTGCCGCGAGTCGGTCACCCGGCACACCGACGCGTTCGCCGAGCTGACCCGCCGCATGGGCTACTGGGTCGACATGGACGACGCCTACCGGACCATGGACCCCGGCTACATCGAGTCGGTCTGGTGGTCGCTGCAGCAGATCTTCGACAAGGGTCTGCTGGTCCGGGACTTCCGCGTCGCACCGTGGTGCCCGCGCTGCGGCACCGGCCTGTCCGACCACGAGCTGGCCCAGGGGTACGAGACCATCACCTCCCCGTCGGTGTACGTGCGGTTCCCGCTGACCTCCGGCCCGCTGGCCGGTCGAGCCTCGCTGCTGGTGTGGACGACGACGCCGTGGACGCTGGTGTCCAACGTCGCGGTCGCCGCCCACCCCGACGTCACGTACGTCGTGGTCACCGACGGTGTCGAGCAGTTCGTGGTGGCGGAGGCGCTGGCGGCGAAGGCCCTGGGGGAGAGCTTCACCCCCACCGGTGAGTCGTTCACCGGCAGCCAGATGGAGCGCTGGACCTACGCCAGGCCGTTCGAGCTGGTCGACGTCCCGAACGCGCATTTCGTGGTCAACGCCGGCTACGTCACGACCGAGGACGGCACCGGTCTGGTGCACCAGGCGCCGGCGTTCGGCGCTGACGACCTCGCCACCGGTCGCGCGTACGAGCTGCCGATGGTCAACCCGATCCGCCCCGACGGCACCTTCGACGAGGAGCTGCCGCTTGTCGGCGGGATGTTCTTCAAGGACGCCGACCAGGTCCTGCTGGCGGACCTGGCCGAGCGCGACCTGCTGCTGCGGCACCTGCCGTACGAGCACAGCTACCCGCACTGCTGGCGCTGCCACACGGCGCTGCTCTACTACGCCCAGCCGTCCTGGTACATCCGCACCACCGCCATCAAGGACCAGCTCCTGCGGGAGAACGAGGCCACGAACTGGCAGCCGGACACCGTCAAGCACGGTCGCTTCGGCGACTGGCTGAACAACAACATCGACTGGGCGTTGTCGCGCAGCCGCTACTGGGGCACCCCGCTGCCGATCTGGCAGTGCGAGGAGGGCCACCTCACCTGCATCGGCTCCCTGGCCGAGCTCGGCCGGCGCGCCGATCGCGAGCTGGGCGACCTCGACCCGCACCGGCCCTTCGTGGACGAGATCACCTTCGCCTGCCACTGCGGGCTGACCGCCACTCGCGTACCTGAGGTGATCGACGCCTGGTACGACTCGGGTGCCATGCCGTTCGCGCAGTTCGGCTACCCGTACCAGAACGCCGACCTGTTCGAGAGGCGTTACCCCGCGCAGTTCATCTCCGAGGCCATCGACCAGACCCGGGGCTGGTTCTACACGCTGATGGCCGTCGGCACGCTTGTCTTCGGGAAGTCCTCGTACGAGAACGTGGTCTGCCTCGGTCACATCCTGGCCGAGGACGGGCGCAAGATGTCCAAGCATCTCGGCAACATCCTCGACCCGATGGCGCTCATGGAGGAGCACGGCGCCGACGCCGTCCGGTGGTTCATGGCGGCCGCGGGCTCGCCGTGGGCGGCCCGGCGCGTCGGGCACAGCGCGATCCAGGAAGTCGTCCGCAAGACGCTGCTGACGTACTGGAACACCGTCGCGTTCCAGGCGCTGTACGCCCGCATCGCGGGCTGGGCGCCGTCGGCCGCCGATCCCCGCCCGGCCGACCGGCCGCTGCTGGACCGGTGGGTGCTCTCGGAGCTCCACCTGCTCATCGGCGAGGTGGACGCGGCGATGGAGCGGTTCGACACCCAGCGGGCGGGGCGGCTGTTGTCCGCCTTCGTCGACGACCTGTCGAACTGGTACGTCCGCCGGGGCCGCAAGCGGTTCTGGCGCGGCGACCCCGCCGCCCTGGCCACGCTCCATGAGGCCGTCACCACCGTCACCCTGCTGCTGGCACCGATCACCCCGTTCATCACCGAGCGGGTCTGGCAGGACCTGGTCGTCCCGGTGACACCGGACGGGCCCTCGTCGGTGCACCTGGCCGACTACCCGGTGGCGGACGCGAACCTGGTCGACCCGGTGCTGTCGGCGCGGATGGCGCTGGTGCGCCGCCTCGTGGAGCTGGGCCGGGCGGCCCGGGCCGAGGCGGGGGTCAAGACCCGACAGCCGCTGTCGCGGATGCTCGTGTCGGCGCAGGGCTTCGACGAGCTGGACGAGCAACTGCTCGCGCAGATCGCCGAGGAGCTCAACGTCGCGGAGGTCCAGCCGCTCGCCGCCGTGGGGGGTTCGCTGGTCCGCACCACCGCCAAGGCGAACTTCCGCAGCCTGGGCAAGCGTTTCGGCAAGGCGGTGCAGTCCGTCGCCGCGGCGATCGCCGCGGCGGACGCGGCCGCGCTGAACGGGTCCCTGCGCGCCTCCGGGACGGCCACGCTCGTGGTCGACGACAAGGAGATCACGCTCAGCGCCGAGGAGCTCGTCATCACGGAGACGCCACGCGAGGGCTGGGCGATGGCCACCGAGACCGGTGCGACGGTGGCGCTGGACCTGCAGTTGACGCCGGAGCTCCGGCGAGCCGGCGTGGCCCGCGAAGCCATCCGCCAGATCCAGGAGGCCCGCAAGTCGAGCGGTCTCGAGGTCGCGGACCGGATCGTGCTGCGCTACCGCAGCGACGACGCGGACACCGCCGCCGCGCTGGCCGAGCACGCGCCGCTGATCGCGGACGAGGTTCTGGCGGCGGACTTCGGCGCCGCCGAGCCCGAGTGGCCGGATCCGCTCGCCTTCACCGACGCCGGTCTCGGCCTGACCTTCTGGCTGCGCAGGGCGTGACACCACCCGGGTGTACGGGCGCCCTGGGGCGCCCGTACCCCCGGGACGGTCAGTAGCCGATCAGGCGGTGCAGTCGGAGGAACGTCTCGGTGAAGCCGAGGGCCGGCCAGGCCCGCGAGGAGAGCAGGTTGGTCACCCGCCAGTCGGTGACCACAGTGTCGAACCCGACCGACCCGGCCCAGTCGATGACCGCCGTGCCGAGCGCCCGGCCGGCACCGGCGCCGCGGGCCTCCGGGAGGACCGCCGCGAACCCGAGGAACCCGGCGTTGTCGGGGCGGGCCAGGCTCAGGTGCCCGCTCGACATCTCCAGCGCGCAACCGACGGCGGAGCCGATGACCCGGCCGCGCGATTCGGCCACGAAGGTGGCGTACGCGGGGTTGTCGACGTCGGCGGTCCACTCGGCGACGCTCTCCTCCAGAGTGCCCACCGGGCCGGCTGAGAACGTCGGTGAGCGGCCCTGATGCCGCGGCAACTCGATGTCGAGCCGGGCGAGCGCCGGGACGTCGGCGGGGGTCGCCCGGCGCACCGACAGCCCGGCCGGCGTAGCCGTTCCCGGCGGGGTGGCCGGCCGGATGGCGTGCGCGTGCTGCTGGCCGAAGCCCAGGCGGAACCAGGCCCGCAGCAGTTCCGCGTCGTGCGCCGGTACGACGACGTAGTGGGCAGTGCGCCCTTCGTCGACCCATCGGGCGGCGGCGACCGCGTACAGGTCGCGCATCACCTCGGGATCGGTGGCGGCGAGTCCGGCGGCCTCCACCCAGATGTTCGGCCCCCAGACCGGTGACGGTTTCGGGGCGCCGAGGACGAAGCCCACCGGGACGCCGGCGCGGTACGCGACCGCTCCCGAGGCGTCCGGCGTCTCGTACGCGGCGGTCAGCTCCGCCAGCGCGCCGGTCGCGTCCTCGAACCGCGCCGGCAGCAGCGGCTGGGCGGCGCGGTGCCGGCGGTGCCGGTCGGCCAGTAACGCGCCGCAGGCGGCCAGATCCTCGGCCGTGAACGGCCGCAGCTCGGTCCGGGACATGGCCGGCACGGTACGCGTCACGGGCGCCGGGGTCACCCGGGTTTCTGCGGGGCTTCGCAACTCGACGGAGGTTGATCCCGCGGGTGGCGGGTGTCAGACTGCCATGGGAACGCTCCCAACGACTCTGATCGATGCCAACGGAGGTCTGTCCATGCGTCGCACCACCGCCGCTCTGATCGGCGCGGTCCTCCTGGCCGTCGCGACCGGCTGCGGCACCGGAACCGGCGGCCAGGGCACGCCCGCACCGCCGGGGGCGAGCCAGCCGGCCGCCGACGGCACCCCGGTGCCGAACGGCCCCAACGTCGCCGAGGCGCTGGACGTCGCCAACAAGCAGTTCAAGCTCCTCGCCGACGGCGAGTGGGCCGGCGCGTACGCGCTCTGGACCGACGCGGCCAGGAAAGAGGTCGCTCAGAAGGACTTCGAGAAGGTCAACCGGGCCTGCCCGTACCTCGAGGGTGAACAGATCCAGCTCCAGGACGTCAAGGCGGTGAACATGGAGCTGGTCGAGCTGACCTGGCGGCACGGCGACCACGTCGGGCACAGCGCGCTGCGCCACGACGGCAAGACCTGGCGGTACGACCCGGGCGGCGAGACGCTCGTCGAGTACGCCTCGGGCGCGGACGCGGCGATCGCCAAGCGGAAGGCCGACAACCTCTGCCCCGCCACCTGAGAGCCTTCGAACTGTTGTGAGTCGCTACCCGTACCAGTGTGCGGGAGGTGGACGCCATGCCCGTACGCCGGATCCTGGTAGCGGCGCTGGTCGCGCTGGCCGCCGTACCGCTCGCCGGCACGCCGGCCCGCGCCCACGGCGCCCCGACGAGCCCGGTGAGCCGTGCGGCGGCCTGCGGTCCCGAGGGCGACCACGGGGGCGACTCCGCCTGCCAGGCCGCGACCACGGCCGGGGCCGCCCTGCGGGAGTGGGACAACATCCGGGTCTTCGGGGTCGACGGGAAGGACCGGGAGCGGATCCCGGACGGGGAACTGTGCAGTGGTGGGCTGTCCGCGTACCGGGGGCTGGACCTGGCCCGCGACGACTGGCCGGCGACCGAGCTGACCGCCGGCGCCCGGTTCAACTTCCGCTACCGGGCGACCATCCCGCACGAGGGCACCTTCCGGCTCTACCTGACCCGTGACGGGTACGACCCGTCGAAGCGGCTGCGCTGGGCCGACCTGGAGCGGGCGCCGTTCGTGCGGGTGACCGACCCGCCGCTGCGCAACGGCGCGTACCAGTTCGCGGCGCGGCTGCCGGCGCGGACCGGGCGGCACCTGATCTACACGGTGTGGCAGAACTCCGACTCCCGGGACACCTACTACTCCTGCTCGGACGTGGATTTTCGGGAGCCTGCCGGAAAGTCTTCGCTGGGCGGGCCGGGTGGCTCCCCGGCACCGTCCCCGGCCGGTCCGGTCGAGGAGGCCACCACGCTGGGCGGCCCGGCAGCCGCCGCAGGCGGGGACGGCTCCGGCGCGCGTACCTCGTCGGGAAGCGGGGCCGGCGGCGTGCCGGTCGCGGCGGTGTCCGACCTGGACCTGATGCGCTGGCCGCTGATCGGCGGCGTCGGTGCCGGCACGCTGCTGCTGGTCGTGGTGGTCGCGGCGCGGCTGCGGCGCGCCGGCAGCGTCCCGGTCGGCCGGCCCTGCGAGGTGCGCAACCACCGGGCCGGTCGCCGAAGGGAGTGGTGAGAAGCCCTAGGCCGGAGGCCCGGTCTCGGCTTAACATGCACGCGCTTGGATTGTTTCGGAAGTTTACCGGAAGTAGTGGCGCCCGCCGCTCCCGATCGCGTGAGGACACCACCGATGCGCCCCTGGTACCCGTCCCATCGAACACGACCACGCTCGCGAACACTTGCCGCACTGTGCTCGACCGCGCTCATCGCCGTCATCGCCGCGGCACCGGCTCCGGCCGCCGCCGCGCAGACCGTCCTGTCCAACGACTTCGAGTCCGGGTCGTACGCCCCCTGGGGGCCGCGCGGCGACGTGACCCTCGCCGTGGCCGACGAGGGCCACGAGAGCGGACACAGCCTCTCGGTCACCGGCCGCACGGCCAACTGGCAGGGCCCGGCGACGAGCGCCACCGCACTGTTCGAGCCCGGTACGCCGTACTCGGTCACCGCCTGGGTGAAACTGCCGGCCGGCACCGAGGGGAGCGCCGGCGTGCACTTCACCGTCGAGGCGACCCCGGCCGACGGCGGTGCCAACACCTACACCTGGATCGGCGACAACGTCACCACCACCGCGGACGGCTGGGTCCGGATCGGCGGCGACTACACGCTGCCGACCGGAGTCGGCGCGGCCACCCTCTACGTCGAGGCCGAGGGGACCACGCCGTTCCTCCTCGACGACGTCCTGGTCACCGGGCCGGACGGCGGTCCGGGCGGGCCGGAACCGGGCACCATCGTCATCGACACCGACTTCGAAGCCGGGCTGGACGGCTGGGGCCCGCGCGACGGCGGCCCGGGCGCCCCGACCGTGCAGCTCACCGACGTCGCGCACGGCGGCGCGGCCGCGGCGCTGGTCACCGAGCGGGTCAACCAGGGCGCCGGCCTCGGTCGCGACGTGACCGGCCTGTTCGAGGCGGGCGTGACCTACGAGTTCACGGCCTGGCTGCGGTTCGCCGCCGGCCAGCCGACGGACCAGATCTGGCTGAGCCTCGCCAGCACCACCGACGGCAGCCAGTCGTTCAGCACCCTCGCCCAGTTCGAGACCGTCAACAACACCGGCTGGACCGAAGTGACTGCCCGCTTCACCATGCCGGCCGCGGACAGCGCGTTCCTCTACTTCGAGACCCGCTGGCAGGGCGCCGACGTGCCCGGCAACACGAGCGACTTCCTCGTCGACGACATCCTCGTCCGGGTGCCCGAACCGCCGGTCATCGAGGACCTCACCGGCATCCACGAGACCACCGACTTCCCGGTCGGCGTGGCGATCGACAGCCGGGAGACGGTGGGCGCGGCCGCCCAGTTGCTGACCCGGCACTTCAACCAGATCACGGCCGAGAACCACATGAAGCCCGAGGCCTGGTACGACGCCGAGCGCAACTTCCGCCCGCACGAGCAGGCGCTGACCCTGATGGACTTCGCCCGGGACAACGACCTGCGCCTCTACGGTCACGTGCTGGTCTGGCACAGCCAGACCCCCGCCTGGTTCTTCCAGGACTCGGCGGGCGAGCCGCTGACCACCTCCGCGGCCGACCAGCAAGTGCTGCGCGAGCGGCTGCGCGCCCACATCTTCAACGTCGCCGAGTCGCTCAGCGAGCGGTACGGCCCGTTCGGCTCCGCCACCAACCCGCTGTACGCCTGGGACGTGGTCAACGAGGTGGTCAGCGACAGCGGCGAGCACGCTGACGGCCTGCGCCGCAGCGAGTGGTACCGGATCCTCGGCGAGAGCTACCTCGACCTCGCGTTCGAGTACGCGCACGAGGCGTTCAACGACGTCTACGCGGTCGCCGGCACCGACCCGGTCACCCTGTTCATCAACGACTACAACACCGAGCAGAGCGGCAAGCAGGCCCGCTACCGGGCGCTCGTGGAGCGGCTGCTCGCCCGCGACGTGCCGATCGGCGGGGTGGGCCACCAGTTCCACGTCTCGCTGGCCATGCCGATCGACAGCCTGGAGGCCGCGCTCGACGCGTTCGCGGACCTGCCGGTGACCCAGGCGGTCACCGAGCTCGACGTCACCACCGGCACCCCGGTCACCCAGGCGAAGCTGATCGACCAGGGCTACTACTACCGGGACGCCTTCCGGATCTTCCGGGCGCACGCCGACGACCTGTCCGCCGTGACGGTCTGGGGGCTCACCGACGGTCGCTCGTGGCGGTCGAGCAGCGGCGCCCCGCTGATCTTCGACGACAACCTGCGAGCCAAGCCCGCCTATCACGGGGCGGTGGACGGCGAGCTGCCCGCCCGGCTGCGGACCGCCAACGTCTTCGCCGGTGACGTGCCGATCACCTCGGCCGCCACCACCGACCTGACCTGGCGCAAGCTCCCGCTGCACCAGGTGGAGGACAAGGCGGAGTTCCAGCTGCGCTGGGCGCCGGACCACCTGACCGCGTACGTCACGGTCACCGACGCCACCGCCTCCGGCGACGACCGGGTCAGCTTCGTCCTCGGCGGCGAGACGTACCGGGTCGCCCGGGACGGCACCGGAGACGTGCCGGCCGTGGCAACCGCACGGGACGGCGGATACCACCTGGTCGCCTACCTGCCGCTGAACGGCGCCGCCCAGGGCGACACACTCGCCCTCGACGTGCAGGTCAGCGACGACGGTGCCACGTCCGGTTGGAACACCCCCGGGTCGACCGGCACCCTGACCCTGGTCGAGGAGCTGTCCTACCTGGAGGTGCTCCAGACCGCCACCGCGCCGGTGATCGACGGCACGGCCGACGCCGCCTGGGCCAACGCGGGCGTGGTGACCACGGCCAAGGAGGTCTCCGGCACCGACGGGGCGATCGCCGAGGTCCGCACCCTGTGGCGGGACCAGACGCTCTACGTGCTCGCCGAGGTCACCGACCCGGTGGTGGACGTGTCCGGGTCCGACCCGTGGACCCAGGACTCGGTCGAGATCTACGTCGACGCCGGCAACTTCAAGAACGGTTCGTACCGCTACGACGACACCCAGATCCGGATCAACGCCGACAACGTCGTGTCGTTCGGCACCGGCGACGAGGCGTTCCAGGCGAACCGGCTGACCAGCGCGGCCGTGCGCACCGAGACGGGTTACACCGTCGAGGCGGCGATCAGCCTGCTGGAATACGGTGGCCTCGGCACGTTCCACGGCCTGGACTTCCAGGTCAACGACGCCTCGGACGGCGCCCGTACGGCGATCCGCAACTGGGCCGAGCAGGAGGGCGCGGGCTACCAGAGCACCGCCCGGTGGGGTGTGGGCCGGCTGGTGCGGGGCACCAACGTCGAGGTCGTCGTGAAGACGTTCACCGAGTGGCAGTCCGGCAAGGGCGGCGGCTACTGCGCCACCATCACGGCCACCAACAAGAGCGACAAACCGGTCGAGTGGAACGCCGTCGTCCGGCTCGACGGCGACATCTACACCGCGTGGAACTTCGAGCGGGAACGGCTGGCCAACGGCAGCTACCGGATCCGGGGCGTGGGCTGGAACCGGATCCTGGCACCGGGTGCCAGCACGTTCAGCGTCGGTTACTGCGCCAACGTGTGACGCGCGGCGCGGCCTGACCGGCGGCCACCGCCCATCGCGGGCGGTGGCCGCCGCCGGCGTGCCGACCCGGTCGACGACGCGGAGCGTCAGCCGAGGTGACGGTCGATCTCGGCCAGCTCCTCGGCGGTGAAGTCGAGGTTGTCCAGGGCGGCGATGTTGGCCTCCAGCTGCGGCACGCTGCTGGCGCCGATGATGAGGCTGGTCATCCGCGGGTCCCGCAGGGCCCAGGCGAGCGCGAGCTGCGCCAGCGACTGGCCGCGCCGTGCGGCGATGTCGGCCAGCCCCCGGATGGTGGCCATGCGTTCCTCGCCGAGGTCGCTCTCGTCGAGGAAGACGCTGGTGCGCACGCGCGAGTCCGCCGGGATGCCGCCCAGGTAGCGGTCGGTGAGCAGGCCCTGGGCGAGCGGGCTGTACGCGATGCAGCCGGCGCCGACCCGCTCCAGCGTGTCGAGCAGGCCGTCGGCCTCGCTCCAGCGGTTGAGCATCGAGTACGACGGCTGGTTGATCAGCAGCGGCGTGCCGAGGTCGCGGAGGATGGCGGCGGCCCGCTCGGTCTGCTCCGAGTCGTAGTTGGAGATCCCGACGTAGAGGGCCTTGCCGGAGCGGACGACGGCGTCGAGCGCGCCCATCGTCTCCTCGAGCGGAGTGTCCGGGTCGAACCGGTGCGAGTAGAAGATGTCCACGTAGTCCAGGCCGAGGCGGCGCAGGGACTGGTCCAGCGACGAGATCAGGTACTTCCGGGAGCCCCACTCGCCGTACGGGCCGGGCCACATCAGGTAGCCGGCCTTGCTGGAGACGACCAGCTCGTCCCGGTACGGCATGAGGTCGGTGGCGAGCATCCGGCCGAAGTTCTCCTCGGCCGCTCCGGGGGGCGGGCCGTAGTTGTTCGCCAGGTCGAAGTGCGTCACGCCGAGGTCGAAGGCGCGCCGAACGATGTCCCGCTGCCGCTCGGCCGGCCGGTCCGGCCCGAAGTTGTGCCAGAGGCCGAGCGAGATCGCGGGCAGGCGCAGCCCGCTGCGGCCGCTGCGCCGGTAGGTCATCGTGTCGTAGCGCTCATCGGCGGCGAGGTAGGTCACGATCATGAGCCTAGTCCGGCACGGCTGCGGACGGAGGACTCGTCGTCTCCCCGGTACGGACGGCGCCGCGCGACCCTGGCGTACGGCGGTCCCGTGATGCCGACGCTTTGGAGCTGATGTCGTGAACGGATCGGCTCCCCGGTCGGCGTCGCCGGTCGAGTCGGTGCCGCCTCGGCGCGTGCGAGTCGGTGCCGCCTCGGCGCGTGCGAGTCGGTGCCGCCTCTTCGCGTGGGAGCCGGTCCGCCCCGGGCACCCGGGACGGCCCCGGATGACATGAACGAGTCAGCTCCAAAGGGAGTGCGACGTGCCACCGGACCGACACGACTGCGTCGGCCCGCCGGCGGCGTCCGCTCCGCGGCCCGCCGGCCGCGCCTCCCCGACGTGGGGGAGTCGGGGCGGGCCGGCCGGCGGCAGAATGGGCCGGATGAGAGCGCCCGCGGTCGTTGCTCCGCTGCTGGCCGCCAGCACCTGGCGGCGTGGCGTGTTCCTGCTGCTCGGCGGGGTGCTCGCGCTGCCGTACGTGCTGCTGGCGGTCACGTTCGCGCAGATGTTCGCCCAGGACGAGGTGTCCCGGCCGCTGGTGCTGGGCCTGCTCGTGGTGGCGGTCGGCATCGCCGCCGTGCCGCTCCTCCTCGACGGCCCCCGGGCACTGGAGATCGCCGCCGCCCGGTCCCTGCTCGGTGTGGACCTGCCCGATCCGGCACCCGGGCATCCCGCCGAGCGGGAGACCCGGCTGCGTTCCGCGCTCTGGATCGCCCTGCACCTGGCCAGCGGCGGCCTGGTGGTTGCCGCCCTGTTCAGCGCGGTGCCGATGGCGCTGGCCCTCATCGCGCACCAACTCGGTGTCGACACCGGGCTGACCGCACGGGACCGGTTCGGGCCGTTCGACGGCGGGGACACCGGCTGGCTGACCCTCACCGGGATCGTCGTGCTGGTGGCCCTCGGCTACGCGGTGGCCGGGCTCGGGGCCCTCGCCACGTCGATGGCGCCGGTGCTGCTCGGGCCGGCGGAATCGGAACGGGTCGCCGCGCTGGAGGCCCGGGCCACCCGGCTCGCCGAACGCAACCGCCTGGCCCGGGAACTGCACGACTCCGTCGGGCACGCGCTGACCGTGACCACGCTCCAGGCGGGAGCCGCGCGGGAGGTGCTGGACCGGGACCCGGAGTTCGTCCGGCGGGCGCTGACCGCGATCGAGGAGGTGGGCCGGACCGCCCTGGACGACCTGGATCACGTGCTGGGGCTGCTCCGGGAGACCGACGCCGGGCGGGCCGCGCCGGCGCCGCAGCGTACGCTCGCCGACCTGGACCGGCTCCTGGCCGAGACCCGCGCGGCCGGGCTGCCGGTCGAGGTGGTGCGCTCCGGCGACCTGGCCGAGCTGCCGGCGGCGGTCTCCCGGGAGGCGTACCGGATCATGCAGGAAGGGCTGACCAACGCGGCGCGGTACGGGCGCGGCCCCGTGACGGTGCATCTCGCCGCCGGGCCGGACGCGCTGGAGGTGGCGCTGGTCAACGCGTTGGACCCGGCGCGCCGCTCCGCCCCGGGCCGCGGCGGCCGCGGGCTGGACGGGATCCGGGAGCGGGTGCTGCTGCTCGGTGGCCGGCTGACCGCCGGGCCGGACGGCGACCGGTGGCGGATCGAGGCCCGCCTGCCCCTGGAGGAGGCCGGGTGACCCCGATCGGTGTGCTGATCGTCGACGACGACGAGCTGGTCCGGGTCGGCCTGCGGACGATCCTCGACGCCCAGCCCGACCTGCGGGTGCTGGGCGAGGCGGCGGACGGGTCGGCGGTGCCGCCGCTGGTCGCCCGGCTCCGCCCGGACGTGGTGCTGATGGACGTCCGGATGCCGGAGATCGACGGCATCCAGGCGACCCGCCGGCTGCTGGCCGCGTCCGCCGGGCCGCCGAAGGTGCTGGTGATCACCACGTTCGCCAACGACGAGTACGTCTACGACGCGCTGCGCGCCGGGGCGAGCGGCTTCCTGCTCAAGCGTGCCCGCCCCGCCGAGGTGGTGGAGGCGGTCCGGGTGGTCGCCCGGGGCGAGTCGCTGCTCTTCCCGGCCGCGATCCGCCGGCTCGCCGGAGCGTACGGTGGGCGGGGCAGCGATCGGCTGCGTGCCGCCCGGCTCACCGACCGGGAGGCCGAGGTGCTCCGGCTGATGGCGACGGGACTGTCCAATCCGGAGATCGCCGGGCAGCTGGTGGTCGGGGTGGAGACGGTGAAGACGCACGTCGGGAACGTGCTGGCCAAGCTCGGGGTGCGGGACCGCACCCAGGCGGTGATCGCCGCGTACGAGTCGGGGTTCGTCACCCCCGCCGGCTGACCGGTTCCCCCGCCCGGGGGAGCGGATTCCCTCTCCGCCGGGAGGGTTCGTGGGGCGCCCCGGCCGAGGGTGGAGCATGACGACGACAGCCGTACCCACCCACTCCCGGACGTCCCGCTGGCCCGACCGGCTCGCCCCGCTCGCCGCCGGTTGGCTCGGCCTCTGGGGCGTCCTGGCCCTGCTCGCCACCGTCACCGGCGCCGGCTACCCGTTCGGCGCGAACGAGTCGCGGCCCAGCGGGGCGAGCCTGCTCCGGCTCGTCCCGGTCGAGGCGGGACCGCCGCTCTTCGCCGGTCTGCTGCTCACCGCGGCGGTGGCCGCGCTCGCGATGAGCACCGTCCGGCCGTCCGGTCCGCTACGCGCGGCGCTGCTCGGTTACGGCTGGGCGGCCGCGTTCGTCCTGGCCGTGGTCGTACCGGACAGCACCGTGCTGGCCACCCTCGGCTACGCGCCGATGCTGCTCGTCGGCGCCCCGTTCGGCTGGCCGCCGGTGGACTACTCCGAGATCTTCACCTGGGCCCTGTTCGCCAAGTTCGCGGCCGTCGCGGGCGGAGTGCTGCTTGCCGGGGCGTCGCTCACCTTCGCGCGGCGTACCGCCGGGGCCTGCCTGGCCTGCGGCCGGGACGGCACCGACCGGGGCTGGACCAGCGCGGCGGCCGCGACCCGCTGGGGTCGGTGGGCGGCGTGGACCGCGGCGGTCATCCCCTTCGCGTACGCCCTGACCCGGTTCGCCTGGTTGGTCGGCATCCCGCTCGGCCTCGACCCGGAGTTCCTCGACGAGATGCACCGCACGGGCCTGGTCTGGGCCGGCTTCGGGTTGGGCGCGTTCGCCACCGTCGGGTCGGTGCTCACCCTCGGACTGGTGCAGCGCTGGGGTGAGCGGTTCCCGCGCTGGCTGCCCGGGCTCGCCGGTCGGCCGGTCCCGGTGAAGCTGGCCGTGGTGCCGGCGACCCTGGTGGCCGTGACGGTCACCGCCGCGAGCCTCGGCCTGTTCAGCGTCCCGGGGTTCTGGCAGCTCGGCGGCGGCTTCAGCGCCGCGTCCGCGCCGATGCTGCTCTGGCCGTTGTGGGGGGTGGCGCTCGGTGCCGCCACGTACGCGTACCGGCTGCGCCGGCGCGGTGCCTGCCGCGGCTGCGGTCGGGCGTGACACCTGCCGTCCGGTCCGGCCCCGCCACGCGGGGCCGGACCTCGTCACGGCAGGTCGCGGGCGTAGCAGACGGACAGGGGCTCACCCTGGTACGGGCCGAAGTTGTCGATCCGGTGGTAGCCCTCGCGTTCGTAGAACCGCATCGCGTCAGGCTGGGCGGTGCCGGTCTCCAGCAGCAGCGTCGTGACGCCGGCGGCCCGGGCCGCCTCCTCCAGGGCGTGCAGGATCGCGGTCGCCACACCGGTGCCGCGGGCGGCCGGCTCGACGTACATCCGCTTGATCTCCGCCTCGCCGGGGCCGAGGAACCGCAGCCCGCCACAGCCGACGGCGGCGCCGTCGGCGTCTCGTGCCACGAGGAAGACGCTGACCGTCTCGCCGGTCGGCGGTGCGCCCGGCTCGTGGTCGTCGTTGCCGTAGCGGGCGTCCAGCTCGGCCCGCTGGGCGGCGCGCAGCCGCGCGGCGTCGGCCGACTCCCACGGTTCCCGCTCGATGGAGACGGTGCGGATCATGCTCCCCCTCTTTCCGTAACAAGTGTTACCGTAACGCACGGTACGACAACGCTCCGGGTCAGGGGAAGGGGTACGGATGGCCAGGCGGCGGGATCTGCACGGCCAGCAGGAGCGGCTCTCCGCGGCCACCTGGGCGGTCCTCGCCGAGCAGGGCCTGCCGGGGCTGACCCTCCGGGCGGTCGCCGAACGGGCCGGCTGCACCACCGGCATGGTGCTGCACGCGTTCGCCGACAAGCGCGCCCTGCTCGTACACGCCCGGGAGGTGCTGCACGACCGGACCGGGGTGCGCGCCGACGCCGCCGCGTCCACCGCCGGCACGCCGCTCGACGCGCTGCGGGCGGTGCTCCTCCAGGCCGCCTCGACCAGCGCCGAGAAGCGCGAGGAGGCGCGGGTGTGGATCGGTTTCCTGGCCGCCGCGCTGGCCGACCCGGCGCTTGCCGAGCTGCACCAGCGGTACAACCGGTCCTTCGTGGACCGGATCGGGCGCCTCGTGGCCGCCGTCCGGCCGGACTGGGGCCGGGCCGCCTGCGCGACCGCCGCCACGACCCTGGTCGCCCTGGTCGAAGGGCTGAACGCGCTCGCCGCCGTCGACCCGGACACCTATGGCGAACCGGCACAGCGGTCGGCCATCGAAGCGGCCCTCGCCCGGCTGAACGCCGGGTGAACGGTCTCCTGGACGCCTGCCGCACCCCGGCCGCCGAGATAGCGTGGGTCGGGTGACCGCTCCTTCCCCGGTTATCCCGGTTCCGCCGGCCGACCTGCCCGGCACGCTCGGTGAGCTGCGCGCGGCGGGCCACCGGTACCGCAGCGTGAAGCAGGAACTCCGCGACAACCTCCTGGCCCGGATGCGCTCCGGCGCCGACCGTTTCCCCGGCGTCGTCGGGTACGACGACACCGTGCTGCCCGAGGTCGAGCGGGCGCTGCTCGCCGGCCACGACCTGGTGCTGCTCGGCGAGCGGGGCCAGGGCAAGACCCGGCTGATCCGGTCGCTGGCCGGGCTGCTCGACGAGTGGACCCCGGTGATCGCCGGGTCGGTTCTCAACGAGCACCCGCTGCACCCGATCACGCCGGCCTCCCGGGCGCTCGTCGCCGAGGCCGGTGACGACCTTCCGGTGGGCTGGCTGCACCGTTCCATGCGGTACGGCGAGAAGCTCGCCACCCCGGACACCAGCGTCGGTGACCTGATCGGCGACGTCGACCCGATCCGGATCGCGGAGGGCCGCACCCTCGGCGACCCGGAGACCATCCACTTCGGCCTCGTGCCCCGGACCAACCGGGGGATCTTCGCCGTCAACGAGCTGCCGGACCTGGCCGAGCGGATCCAGGTGGCGCTGCTCAACGTGCTGGAGGAGCGGGACATCCAGGTCCGCGGCTACCAGCTCCGGCTGCCGCTGGACCTGTTCCTGGTGGCCAGCGCCAACCCGGAGGACTACACCAACCGGGGCCGGATCATCACCCCGCTCAAGGACCGGTTCGGGGCCGAGGTCCGTACCCACTACCCGCTGGACCTGGAGCTGGAGCTGGACCTGATCCGGCAGGAGGCGGACCTGGTCGCGGAGGTGCCCGAGCACGTCCTGGAGGTGCTCGCCCGGTTCGCCCGCGCGGTCCGCGAGTCGCCCTCGGTCGACCCGCGCTCCGGCGTGTCCGCCCGGTTCGCGATCGCCGCCGCCGAGACGGTCGCCGCCGCCGCGTTGCGCCGCGCGGCGTTGCTGGCCGCCGCGCCGGGTGGGGACGGTGCGGGGGTGTCAACAGGGGACCCTTCCTCTACCGCAGGCGTTAACAGGGGGCCCTTCCTTACGCCCGTGGCGCGGGTGGGGGACGCGGTGTCGGTGACCTCGACGCTGCGCGGCAAGGTGGAGTTCGAGAGCGGCGAGGAGGGGCGGGAGGTGGAGGTCCTCGCCCACCTGCTGCGGACCGCCACCGCGGAGACCTTCCGGGCCCGGCTGGCCGGGCTGGACGTGTCCGGCTTCACCGCGCTTGTCGACGACGACCGGGTGATCGAGACCGGCGAGCTGGTCGGCGCCGCGGAGCTGCTGCGCCAGGTCGGCACCGTGCCGGGGCTGGCCAAGGCGCTCGACCGGCTCGGGCTCGGCGACGCGCCCAGCCCCGAGCAGGCCGCCGCCGGCGTCGAGTTCGTCCTCGAAGGGCTGCACCTGACCCGCCGGCTCGGCAAGGACGTCACCGACTCCGGCCGGACCCGGTACGGCGGTCGGAGCTGACCGTGGCCGGCAACCGGTTCCGGTACGGCCAGTGGCGTGGCGGCCCCGACCCGCTCGCGCCCCCGTACGACGTGCGGGCCGCGGTGGACGAGGTCGGCGCCGAGGTGCTGGCCGGCGGCAGCCTGCGGGAGGCGCTGCGGAACCTGCTGCGGCATGGGCCGCAGGGGCGGGGCGGCCTCGACGACCTGTCCGCTCGGGCGCGCCGGCTGCGCCGCGAGGCGCTGCGCCGGGGCGACCTGGACGGGGCGGTGACCCGGGCGCGGGCCCTGCTGGACCAGGCGCTCGCCGCCGAGCGGGACGAGCTGCGTGGCCGCGACGACGAGAACGCGCGGTTCGCCGAGGCGGTGCTTGACAACCTGCCCCGGTCGACGGCCCGGGCGGTGGCGGAGCTGTCCGGGTACGAGTGGGCCAGCGCCGAGGCCCGGGTCACGTACCAGCGGATCCTCGACGGGCTGCGCGCCGACGTGCTCGGCCAGCGCTTCGCCGGGCTGCGTGACGCGGTGCGGGCGTCCGCCGACCCGGCCGCGCAGCAGCGGCTGGCCGAGCTGATGCGTGACCTCAACGACCTGCTGGCCCGGCACGCCCGGGCCGAGGACACCACCGACGCGTTCGCCGAGTTCATGCGCCGGCACGGCGAGTTCTTCCCGGAGCAGCCGAAGGACACCGACGAGCTGGTGGACGTCCTGGCCCGCCGGGCGGCCGCCGGGCAGCGGTTGATGAACTCGCTGTCCGAGCGGCAGCGCGAGGAGCTGGCCGGCCTGATGCGCCAGTCGCTGGGTGACCGCCTGGCCGGCGAGCTTTCCGCGCTCGACGCGAACCTGCGCGCGCTCCGGCCGGACCTGCGCTGGGGGCGCGGCGAGCGGGTCCGGGGCGAACAACCCCTGGGGTACGGGGACGCGGCCGGCGCCCTCGGCGAGATCGCCGAGCTGGACGACCTGCTCGACGCGCTCGACCAGGAGCACCCCGGCGCCACCCTGGACGACGTCGACGTCGACGCGGTGGCCCGGACGCTCGGGCGGGACGCCGCCGACGACGTACGCCGGTTGCGTGAGCTGGAGCGGGAACTGCGCCGGCAGGGCTGGGTGAGCCGGGACGCGGAGGGGTTGACGCTGAGCCCGAAGGCGCTGCGCCGGCTCGGCGGCACGGCGCTGCGGCGGGTCTTCGCGGACCTCACCGCCGGTCCACGCGGCCAGCACGACCTGCGCTCTGCGGGCGCCGCCGGCGAGGTGAGCGGGGGCTCACGCCCCTGGGAGTACGGCGACGAGCAGCCGCTGGACGTGGTGCGCACCCTGACCCGGGCGGTACGCCGCAGCGGCGGCGGCGTGCCGGTGCAGCTCGCCGTCGAGGACTTCGAGGTGGTGGAGACCGAGCGGCGGGCGTCGGCGGCGGTGGCGCTCTGCGTGGACCTGTCGTACTCGATGATCTCGCAGGGCCGGTGGGGCCCGATGAAGCAGACCGCGTTGGCGCTGGCGCACCTCATGGCCACCCGGTTCCCGCAGGACGCGCTCCAGATCGTCGGGTTCGGCCGGGCGGCGTCGCCGCTGACCCAGCAGGAGCTGGCGGCCGTCGAGCCGGACCTGCAGCAGGGCACGAACCTTCAGCACGCGCTGCGGCTGGCCGGCCGGCACCTGCGGCGGCACCCGGACGCCGAGCCGGTGGTGCTGGTGGTGACCGACGGCGAGCCGACGGCTCACCTGGACCCGGACGACGGGGCGGCGTTGTTCCACTGGCCGCCCCTGCCGGAGACGGTGGAGGCGACGATCCGGGAGGTCGACCGGCTCACCCGGTACGGCGCGACGTTGAACCTGTTCCTGCTCGGCGACGACCCGGGCCTGCGCCGCTTCATGGACGCGGTGGCGCGCCGCTCGAAGGGCCGCCTGTTCACCCCCGACACGAAGGACCTCGGCGAGTACGTGGTCTCCGACTACCTCCGCACCCGCCAGTCCCGCCGCCGCTGACCCTCGCGTCGATCATGGAGTTGTGGTGGTGGACGAAAGCCGCCCATCCGGGTGAACCGGGCACCACAAGTCCATGATCGACGGGGCGGGGCGGGGTTGACTGGCGGGCATGGACAGCGGCGGGTTGCGGCGGGCGTACGGGGAGGTGCTCGCGGAGGTGGAGAAGGGCGGGTTCGGGAGGGCGCCGGAGGGGCAGCTCAGCGCCGAGCAGATCGTGGCCCACCTCGCCGCCAACGACGAGCTGATGAGCGAGGCGACCGAGGCGGTGCTCGCCGGGACGCCGTACGCCTACTACGACCTGGCCGGGGTGCACCGGCCGGAACTCGACGCGCTGGCCGCCGAGTGCGGCGGCCTGGACGGGCTGGCCACCCTGCTGCGCGCCACCAGCCAGAAACTGCTCACCCTGGTCGACCGGCTCGGTCCGGCCGCGGCCACCCCGGTCGAGACGCACCTGCGCGAGGGCTTCGACCTGATCGTGGACGAACCGTTGCCCTGGGCCCGGGTGCTCGACCTGCACAGCCGTGTCCACCTGCCGAAACACCTGGCCCAACTGCGGATGCTGCGCGCGGTGCCGTGACCTGACGCTGGCGCCGGCGATCTACCGTCGTGGCCATGTCGAGTGTGCGGCGGGCCCTGATGCGGCGGGTCGACCATGTGCTGGACCTCGGTTGGCGCAACCTGATCATGCTCGGGGTCGTCGCGTTCTTCCTCCTGTGCGCGTCGTTTCCGTTGCGGGACGGGGTCGACAACCTTCGGGCCGAGAAATGGGGGGTCGGCGGGACGCTGACGCTGACCCGCTGCGCTCTCGACGAGTGGGGCAAGGGCGACCCCTGGTGGTGCCACGGCACATTCGTCTCCGCCGACGGCGCGGTGCGGATCGCCGATGTCCGATACGGGATCTACTTCGACGAGGACCCGCGGGCCGCCGGCGAACCGGTCACCCTCGACGTCCGGGTCGCCGGGCCCGGCTCGTCGGAGGCCTGGCCGCCGGGGGACGAGTGGCAGCCCTCGCTGATCGTCGGGGTGTTCGCTCTCATCCTGGCCGGGCTCGTCTTCTCGTGGTGGATCAACCCGCGATGACGAGAGAGCCGCCGCCGGTGAGGCGTACGCCGGCTCTCATCCGGTCGGCCCGCCCCGGAAGGCGCGCCGGTAGGTCGACGGGGAGACGCCCAGCCGCGAGTGGAGGTGCTGGCGCAGGGAGGCGGCGGTGTTGAAGCCGCTGCGGCGGGCGATCTGGTCGACCGTCAGGTCGGTGGTCTCCAGCAGCAGACGGGCGTGATCGGTGCGCTGCTGGAGCAGCCACCGCGTCGGGCTGAGGCCGGTCTCCGAGCGGAACCGCCGGGTGAACGTGCGCACGCTCATCCGCGCCTGACCGGCCAGGTCGCGCAGGCTGACCGGCTCGTGCAGCCGCTGCCGGGCCCATTCCCGGGCTGCGGCCGTGCTGGTGTCGGCCGCCCTCGGCACCGGACGCTCGATGTACTGGGCCTGGCCGCCGTCCCGCCAGGGTGGCACCACGCAGCGCCGGGCCGCCCGGTTGGCGATCTCGCTGCCGTGGTCGGTGCGCACGACGTGCAGGCACAGGTCGATCCCGGCGGCGACGCCGGCCGAGGTGAGCACGCGGTCGTCGGCGACGAAGAGCACGTCCGGGTCGAGGTCGACGTCGGGGTGCAGGGTGCGGAACCGGTCCGCGTACGCCCAGTGGGTAGTGGCGCGGCGGCCGTCCAGCAGGCCGGCGGCGGCGAGGGCGAAGGCGCCGGTGCAGATCGACATGATCCGCTCGCCCCGGTCGTACGCGGCGCGCAGCGCGTCGGCCACGCCGGCGGCGAGCAGCCGGTCCGGCATGAGGGCGCCTCCGTGCACCCCGGGCACGATCACCGTGTCGGCGCTCTCCAGCAGTTCCAGCCCGTGGTCGGGGAGCACCTGGTAGCCGGCGGTGCTGCGGACCGGCCGGCCGCCCGGGGTGCAGGCCTCGACGGTGTAGAGCCGCTCACCGGCCGGGCTGCGGGCGGCGCCGAAGACCTGGGCCGGGGTGCCGAGGTCGAGACCGACGACATCGTCGAGGGCGAGCACGGCGATTCGGTGGGGTGCGGCGGTCATGGCCCGATTATTGCGCATGATGGCTTCCCGGCCACTCGTCGCCGGACCCGCCGAGCCCGAGACTCGTCACCGTGACCCGTACGACCACGGGCCCGGGCACGCCGGGCCGTACCCGCCACGGCCGCTCGGGCCAGGCTCGCCGGCTGCACCCGGCCTGGATCGTCGCCGCCGTCGCGTTCGTCGCGCTGGTCGGCGCCGCCGGGTTCCGGGCCACCCCGTCGGTGCTGCTGCACCCGCTGCACGCCGAGTTCCGCTGGCCGCTGGCCACCATCTCCGCGGCCGTCTCGGTGAACCTGCTGCTGTTCGGGCTCACCGCGCCGTTCGCCGCCGCGCTGATGGACCGGTTCGGCATCCGGCGCGTGGTGGCCGTGGCACTGGTGCTCGTGGCCGCCGGCAGCGGCCTGACGGTGTTCATGACGGCGAGCTGGCAGCTCATCCTCTGCTGGGGCGTCCTCGTCGGGCTGGGCACCGGGTCCATGGCGCTGGCGTTCGTGGCGACCGTCACCGGCCGCTGGTTCGTCCATCGCCGCGGGCTCGTCACCGGGGTGCTCACCGCCGGCGGGGCGGCCGGGCAACTGGTCTTCCTGCCACTGATGGCGGTGCTGGTCCGCGAGCACGGATGGCGAGTGGCGGCCCTCGTCGTGGCCGGGGCCGCGCTGGCGGTCGTACCCCTGGTGGTCCGGCTGCTGCGGGAGCACCCGGCGGATCTCGGGCTGCCCCCGTACGGCGGGACGGAGGTCGTACCCCCGGCGCCCCCGGCCGGCGGGGCGGCGGCGCGCGCGCTCACGGTGCTCGCCCGGGCGGCGCGGACCCGGCCCTTCTGGCTGCTCGCCGGCGGGTTCGCGATCTGCGGCGCGACCACGAACGGGCTGGTCGGCACGCACTTCGTGCCGGCGGCGCACGACCACGGCATGCCGCAGACCACGGCCGCCGGGCTGCTGGCGCTCGTCGGTCTGTTCGACATCGCCGGTACGGTCGCCTCCGGCTGGCTGACCGACCGGGCGGACCCGCGGGTGCTGCTCGGCGCCTACTACGCGCTGCGCGGCGGGTCGCTGCTGGTGCTGCCGGGGCTCTTCGCGGCCACCGCCGAGCCGAGCATGCTGGTCTTCATCATCTTCTACGGGCTGGACTGGGTCGCCACGGTCCCGCCCACGGTGGCCCTGTGCCGCGAGTACTTCGGCGACTCCGGCGCGGTGGTGTTCGGCTGGGTGTTCGCCGCGCACCAGGTCGGTGCGGCCGTCGCCGCGACCGGCGCGGGCCTGGTCCGCGACCAGCTCGGCAGCTACGCGCTCGCGTGGCACGTCGCCGGGGCGCTGTCGATCGGGGCGGCGGTGCTGTCGCTGCTGCTCCGCCGGGGGCGGGCGCCGTCGCCGCCGCCGCCGGTGGTCGCACCTCGGGCCTGGCGCTACCGGGACTAGGGCTCAGGCCAACTGCCACTGCTGTTCCGGGACGCCCGCGCAGGTCGCCTGCCGGATGTCGGTGCCCGCCTCGGCGCCGCCGTTCTCCGGCCGCGCGCACCGGCCGCTGTGCAGGGCCGCGAGCAGCACCCGGTCGCCGGCGGTGGGCACGATCCGCCACTGCTGGTTGGCGTTGCCGTGGCAGGGGTACTGCTGCAGCTTCGCTCCCTCGTCGTTGCTCTCGCCCTCGACGTCGAGGCAGAGGTTGGAGGCCTGGTTGACAAGTGTGACCAGGTCCGGGCCGGCCGGGTTGGGGATCCACTGCTGCTCGGGGCCGCCGGTGCAGTCGGCGAGCTGCGCGACCGCCTCCTTGCCGTCGCCGTCCACACCGAGGCAGCGGCCGGACGCCACGCCCCGGAACACGGTCGGGCCGGTGGGCCGGGCCGCCGCGGTGGTCGGTGCCGTGCTCGGGGCCGCCGTCGAGGTGGTCGGGGCGGGCTCGCCGGCCGGCGAGGTCGGCGCGACCCCGGCCGAGGGCGTGCCGGCCGCCGCGGGTACGACGGGAGCGGCACCGCCACCGCCGAGCACACCCGTGGCGAGGAACGCCCCCAGCAGGAGGCCGGCCACACCGACGAGCACCGCCACCCGCATCAGCGGGTCGCGGGGCAGCCCGGGACGGGCGGTACGGCGGCCGTACACCGTGCCGGAGGGATCGGGGCGTTCACCGGGGGCGGGCATACCGCATCCTGACCCACCGGCGGGGGCGACGGCCACCCACCCCCGGTGCGGCGTCGCTCAGTCGACGACCCGGACGTCCTTCCAGAACGCGACCCGGTCCCGGACCATCGCCGCCTCGGGTTTCGGGTCCGGGTAGTACCAGATCGCGTCCGGGCTGGTCCGCCCGTCGTGTTCGAGGGTGTAGTAGGAGGCGGTGCCCTTCCACGGGCACACGGTGTGCGTGTCGGACTCCCGGATCACGTCCTCGCGCAGCGCCGCGCGCGGGAAGTAGTGGTTCCCCTCGACCAGCACGGTGTCGTCGCTCTCCGCGACGACGAGGTCGTTCCACATGGCCTTCGGCATGACCTCCACGCTAGGCCGCCGTACCGACCGCGGCCAGTCGGCGTTCCGGCGTCCGAGTGAGAAACGGCCACCGTGGACATCCCGCGAGAACCGGCTCCGGGCGCGTAAAGTGATCTCATGTACGCCGTGCGTGATCATGACCAGGCGGTGGCCCGGCTCCGGCGGTCGTACGCGGCGGTGCCGCCGGGGGAGCCGGTCCGACTCGCCAAACGCACCTCCAACCTGTTCCGCCCGCGCAACGCACCCCGGACGCCGGGGCTGGACGTGAGCGGCCTCGGCGGCGTCCTGGGCGTCGACCCGGCCGCCCGCACCGCCGACGTGCAGGGCATGTGCACGTACGAGGACCTCGTCGACGCGACCCTCCCGCACGGGCTGATGCCCCTGGTGGTGCCGCAGTTACGCACCATCACGCTGGGCGGCGCGGTGACCGGCCTCGGCATCGAGTCCACGTCGTTCCGCAACGGACTGCCGCACGAATCGGTCACCGAGTTGGACGTGCTCACCGGGGCGGGCGAGATCGTGACGGCCCGGCCGGAGGGGGAGCACGCCGACCTCTTCGCGGCGTTCCCCAACTCGCTCGGCAGCCTCGGGTACGCGACCCGGCTGCGGATCGAGTTGCAGCCGGTCGGCCGGAACGTCGCCCTGCGCAACGTGCGGTTCACCCGGCTGGAGGACCTGGCCGACGCGATCGGGGAGGTCAGCGCCACCCGGGCGTGGGCCGGGGAGACGGTCGACGCGATGGACGGGGTGATGTTCAGCCCCGGCGAGTCCTACCTGGTCCTCGCCACGTTCACCGAGGACGCCGGGCCGGTCAGCGACTACACCGGGCAGCACATCTACTACCGGTCGCTGCGCCGGCGCACCCGCGACGCGTTGACCGCGAACGACTACCTGTGGCGCTGGGACACCGACTGGTTCTGGTGCTCGGCGGCGTTCGGGGCGCAGCATCCGGTGGTCCGGCGGATCTGGCCGGCGCGGTTCCGGCGCAGCGACGTCTACCACCGGCTGGTCCGGTTGGAGCACCGGCACCAGGTGGCCGCACGGATCGACCGGTGGCGCGGCCAACCGGCGCGGGAGCGGGTCGTGCAGGACGTGGAGATCCCGCTGGAGCGCAGCGCCGACTTCCTGCGCTGGTTCGCCGGCAACGTGGGGATGACCCCGGTCTGGCTCTGCCCCCTGCGGCTGCGGGAGCCGACCGGCCCGGGGTCGGCGCGGGCCTGGCCGCTGTATCCACTTCGGCCGGGGCAGGACTACGTCAACATCGGTTTCTGGGGGAGCGTGCCGATCGCCCCGGGCGCCGCCGACGGCGACGTCAACCGGGCGATCGAGCGCGAGGTGTCGGAGCTCGGCGGGCACAAGTCGCTCTACTCCGACGCGTACTACGACCGGGAGGTGTTCGACCGGCTCTACGGGGGCGACACCTGGCGGACGGTCAAGGACCGCTACGACCCGGATCACCGGCTCACCGGACTGTACGAGAAGGCGGTAGCACGAGCATGAGCCTCATCGATCGAGAACAGGGAGCGGCGAGCGCTCCCGCGACGCCGCCGGCGGGGGGCCGGCGACCTCGTCCGACCGTGGCCGACGTCGTCCGGGCGTTGACCACCGGGCCGCTGCCGGTTCGGGTGGCCGGGTACGACGGCAGCGCCGTCGGCCCGGCCGACGCCGGCATCACCCTCTCCGTTCATTCCGCGCGGGGCCTGTCGTACCTGCTGACCGCGCCGGGCGACCTGGGCATGGCCCGGGCGTACGTCAGCGGCGACCTCGGGCTGGAGGGTGTGCACCCGGGCGACCCGTACGAGGCGCTGCGGATACTCAAGGACGAGGTGCGACTGCGCGTGCCGCCGGTCGCCGAGGCGCTGGCCCTGGCGCGCGGGCTCGGCTGGGAGCGGCTGCTGCCGCCCCCACCGCCGCCGCAGGAGGCGCTGCCCCGCTGGAAGCGGGTGATGAACGGGCTGCGCCACTCCCGTACGCGGGACAGCACCGCGATCTCGCACCACTACGACGTGTCGAACGCCTTCTACGAGAAGGTGCTCGGCGAGTCCATGACGTACACCTGTGCGGTGTTCCGCTCGCCGGACGACTCGCTGGAGACGGCGCAGGCGGCCAAGTACGACCTGGTGGCGCAGAAGCTGGCGCTCAAGGCCGGGACGCGGCTGCTCGACGTGGGGTGCGGTTGGGGCGGCATGGTCCGGCACGCCGCCCGGGAGTACGGCGTCAAGGCGCTCGGGGTGACCCTGTCCAGGGCGCAGGCGCAGTGGGCGCGGGCCGCGATCGAGCGGGAGGGGCTGACCGGCCTGGCGGAGGTCCGGCACCTCGACTACCGGGACGCTCCGCGCGAGCAGTTCGACGCGGTCTCCTCGATCGGGCTGACCGAGCACATCGGGGTGCGCAACTACCCGGCGTACTTCGGGTTCCTGCGGGACCGGCTGCGCCCGGACGGCCGGCTGCTCAACCACTGCATCACCCGGGCGGACAACCGCGCGCCGCACCGGTCGGGGGCGTTCATCGACCGGTACGTCTTCCCGGACGGCGAGCTGGCCGGGCCGGGCCGGGTGCTCTCCGAGATCCACGACGTGGGCCTCGAGGTGCACCACGAGGAGAACCTGCGCCAGCACTACGCGCTGACCCTGGCCGCCTGGTGTCGCAACCTCGTGGCGAACTGGGACTTCTGCGTCTCGGAGGTCGGCCCGGGCACGGCCCGGGTCTGGGGCCTCTACATGGCCGGCTCGCGCCTGGCGTTCGAGCGCAACGGCATCCAACTGCACCAGGTGCTCGCCACGAGGACCGGCCCGGCGGGGGAGACCAGCTACCCGCTGCGCCCCGACTGGCTGCCCTGACCGCGTCCGCACGAGGGCCGCGCCGACCGGTCGGCGCGGCCCTCGTCGGGTGGAAGCTCCCGGGTCGGCGGCACTGTCGCCTGTAAGGGGGGCTCTACGCCCGAATCAGGAAGCTCCTCACCTTTGGTCGCCGAATGTGTGACTATTTCGTCATAGGCGCTGTTCAGGTCGAGTGCCGGGGTTCATCACACTCCAACACCTGCTGAACGGTGCCTTCCGCCTGTGTCCTCATCGACTGATGACGATCAGCCGTTGAGTCTGGCCAGGCCTGACCTAGGTGAGGAGCAGCAACGATGATGGGACGTACCCGACTGTGGGCAGTTGCGCTGGCGGCCGGCGCGGCCGTGGTGGCCACCGCCGCGGGAAGTGCGGCCATGGGCGACGGCAGGGACGACGCCGGCGGCGACAAGCGCGACTGGAGTGACTCGCGAGACTGGGGTGGCTCCCGTGACCACGATGACTCGAAGGGCGAGCGGTTCTCGGTGAAGGCGAGCCTCGACGGTTACCAGGAGGACCCGCTCACGATCTCGACACCGGGCAACGGTCGCTTCGAGGCGCACGTCGACGAGGAGAAGAAGGAACTCACGTACAAGCTCAGCTACGCCGACCTCGAGGGGGATGTCCAGCAGGCGCACATCCACTTCGGCGGCAAGCACCAGAGCGGCGGAATCATCGCCTTCCTCTGCTCGAGCGTGAAGGACGGCAAGGGCGGCGCGCCGAAGGGCACCCCGGAGTGCCCCGACGCCCCCGCCACGGTCGAGGGCACGATCAAGCCCTCGGACGTCATCGGCCCCGAGGACCAGGGCATCAAGCCCGGCGAGTTCGGCGAGATGGTCGACGCGATCAAGGCCGGCGTCACGTACGTCAACGTGCACACCGACAAGTACCCGAACGGCGAGATCCGCGGCCAGATCAAGTCCGACGACCGGAAGAAGGACGGCGAGGACTGGGGCTGGGGCGCCGACGAGGAGGAGCCCGGCCACTGGGGCAAGGACGACGAGGAGTCGGACTGGTCGAAGGGTGACGAGGAGTCGGACTGGGGCAAGGACGACGAGGGGTCGGACTGGTCCAAGGGCGACGAGAAGCCGGAGCACGGCAAGGACGCCAAGGGCGGCGAGGAGTCGGGCCACGGCAAGGACGCCAAGGGCGGCGACGCCCAGGACGAGCGCGGTGACCACAAGGACTCGGAGCACCGCGAGGGCTGACGGCTAGACCCGACGGGGCATTCCCTCACCTCGAGGGGATGCCCCGTCGTCATGCATTCGGCGGGGCGATCGAGGTGACTTCCCCCGCCGAGGTGGGTACTGGCGGGCGATGTTCTTCATCTTCGGCCTCCGCACCAAGGTCAGCCGGTCTGGCGTGGTGCAGCAGGTGTGCCGCAACTGCGGCAACCACGCCGCCCAGGTCGTCACCCGCCGGTCGACCCGGTTCACGCTGTTCTTCGTCCCGCTCATTCCGATCCGCACCCGGTACGTGCAGCAGTGCACCTTCTGCGGCGCGCAGTACGACGTCGCGAAGGCCGACGCGCAGCGGCTCCCGGTCGCCTGAACCGATGGCCCGTCTCCTCCACTGGCTGATCGGGCTGGGTGCGCCGGCCGTTGCCGCCGCGGCGCTCAGCGCTGCCCGCAGGCCCTGCACGCCGGGGCGCCGGCACCGCCGCCGACGACGCCGGCCGCCGGCCGGCACCGCCCTCCCCCGTTCGCCCCGGAACCGCTCGGCGGGCCGCTGACCGCGGTCCGACCAGGCGGCGCTGTGATCTTCGCCCCGACCTGGCGGCTGCCCCACCTCGCGCAACTAGCCTGGAGCGGTCGCAAGGAACGAGGGAATCTGTGCGTAACCACCCAGCCGTCGTGCTGGTCGCCGTCCTGCTGTCGACCTTCTCGCTGCCGCTCTCGCTGACCGGTGCGTCCGTCGCGCTGCCCGACATCGGGCGGGATCTCGAAGCGGGCCTGGCCGCCGTGCAGTGGGTGGTCAACGGCTACAACGCCACCTTCGCCAGCTTCATGCTCGCCACCGGCGCGCTCGCGGACCTGCTCGGCCGGCGGCGGGTCTTCGTCGCCGGGCTCGCGATCTTCGCCGGGGCGGGGCTGCTCGCGGCGGCCGCCGACAGCATCCTCGTGCTCGACCTGCTGCGCGCGCTCGCCGGCGTCGGTGCGGCCGCCGCCGCGACCAGCGCCTCGGCCATCCTGGCCGGCACGTTCCACGGCCGGGCCCGGGCACGGGCGTTCAGCGTCTTCGGTACGACCATCGGCGCGGGTCTGGCCTTCGGCCCGTCGATCGCCGGCCTGCTGATCGACGCCTTCGGGTGGCGGGCCGTGTTCGCCGCGCCGGCTTCGGCGGCAGGGGCGGTGCTCCTGCTGACCCCATGGTTGCCGGAGTCGCGCCAGCCGCACGCCGGCCGGATCGACTGGTCCGGCACGGTGTCGTTCACCGCCGCGCTGCTGCTGCTGATCTTCGGCTTCGTGCAGGGCCCCGAGTACGGCTGGAGTGACCCGAGGATCCTCGCCGCCTTCGCGGGGGCGGTGCTGCTGCTGGTCGTCTTCGTCCGGGTGGAGCGGGCCCGCCACGACCCGATGTTCGATCTGGCCCTGCTGGCGAACTCCCGGTTCGTCGCCATCTGCCTGGCGGCGGCCGTCATCGTGGCGGTCATGGTGCCGCTGCTGGTCTACCTGCCGTCGTACTTCACGACGGTGGTCGGGCTGACGCCCGGCGCGGCCGGCGCGACGCTGATCCTGCTGACCGCGCCGACGGTGGTGCTGCCGCTGCTCACCGGTGCGCTGACCCGGCGGGTGCCGGCACCGGCGGTGATCGTCACCTCGGTGGCGGTGGTCGCCGCCGGTGCGGCGTGGGCGACCGTGCTGGCCCCGGCCAGCGACGCGCGCGACCTGGCGGGCCCGCTGTTGACCATCGGCGTCGGCATCGGGCTGTCGATCGGGCTGCTCGACGCGCTCGCCATCGGCAGCGTCGCGCCGCACCGGGCCGCCACCGGCGCCGGGATGATCAACACCGCCCGGCTGTCGAGCGAGACGGTCGCGATCGCGGTCGTCGGGGCGGTGCTGGCGAGCACGACCGCCGGCCGGCTCGCCGACCCCGGCTTCACCAGCGGGCTGCGGACCGTGCTCTGGACGATGGCCGGCGTGACGGTGCTGGTCGCCGTCGCCGTCGCGGCCCTGCTCCGCCGCGGTGCCCGGGAGCGCGAGCCGGTCGCCGGCTGACCCCTCCGGCCGGCCGGCGAGAGCCGCACCGCCCGCCTCGCCCGCCGCGCCGTTCCACCCCCACTACGCAGCGTTACCGCCCGGCAGGTGAAGTCGCCGCTGAGCGGTATTCCTGTCAGTCATATTTATGCCGGAGAGGCATACCGCTCAACGGCGACATCTTCTCCGCGCCACGACACGCCGAAAGAACACGGCGAGCGCGGCGAATCCGGCTTGACCCTCACGTTGCGGGAGGCGGGAGCCTGGATCGCGGAAGGGAGGGAGACCATGGCGTACACGGTGGGACAGGTGGCGAAGGCGGCCGGCGTGACCGTCCGGACGCTGCACCACTACGACGAGATCGGGTTGCTGTCGCCGAGCGGTCGCAGCAGCGCCGGCTACCGGCGCTACGACGACGCGGACCTGGAGCGGCTGCAGCTCATCCGCTACTACCGCGAGCTGGGTTTCCCGCTGGAGGAGATCGCCGCGATCCTCGACGACCCGGCGAGCGACCCGGCCGAGCACCTGCGCCGGCAGCACGAGCTGCTGAGCGCGCGGATCGGCAAGCTGCAGGAGATGGTCGCGGCGATCGAGTTCGCGATGGAGGCACGAAAGATGAACATCCCACTGACCCCGGAGGAGCGGTTCGAGGTCTTCGGTGACTTCGACCCGGACGAGCACGCCGAGGAGGCGGAGCGCCGGTGGGGCGGCACCGAGGCGTACCGGGAGTCGACCCGGCGCACCGCCGGCTACACCAAGGACGACTGGCTGCGCAACAAGGCCGAGAACGAGGACTGGGGCCGCCGGTTCGCCGAGGTGATGGCCTCCGGCGCCCCGGCGGACAGCCCGGCGGCGATGGAGCTGGCCGAGGAGCACCGGCAGCTCATCGGCCGGTGGTTCTACGACTGCTCGTACGAGATCCACACCGGCCTGGCCGACATGTATGTCGGCGATCCCCGGTTCACCGAGTACTTCGAGAAGATCCGGCCGGGGATGGCCGCGTACCTGAGCGAGGCCATCCACGCCAACGCGATCAGCCGCGCGTGACGCGCCGTGGCCCTGGCGGACCCGCCAGGGCCACGGCGGTCCGGTTCAGTCGCCGATCGTCGCGTGCAGGATGCCGCGCCCGAACGTCGCCGCGAACAGCGTCTTCGACCCGGCGTGGAAGTGCACGTCCATGACCGGCACGGCGGGGAACGACGCGCCGACCTTCAGCCAGGTGCGGCCGAGGTTCGGGGTGAAGAAGACGCCCATGTCCGTGCCGATGTAGAGCCACTGGCGGTGCTTCGGGTGCCGGATCACGTCGTTGACCGGCGCCTGCGGCAGGTTGCCGGAGATGTCCCGCCAGTTCGCCCCGCCGTCGGTGGTCATCAGCACGTGCGGCTGCGTCTCGCTCTCCCAGCGGAAGCCGGAGTACGTCACCCAGGCGGTCCGGGAGTCGGCCGGGTCGACGGTGACCCGGGTGACCCACCGGTCGGGCAGATCCGGGTCGGTGAGCCGGGTCCAGGTGCCGCCGCCGTCCCGGGTGACCCACAGGTAGCCGTCGTCGGTGCCGACGTACACGACGTCCTCGTCGCTCGGCGCGATGCCGATCGTGGTGATCGTCGCGTACGACGTCGCGTTGCGCGGCGTCGGCCCGCCGGTCAGGTCCGGGCTGACCGCCCGCCACGTGCGGCCCCGGTCGTCCGAGCGGTTGAGCACGTTGGAGCCGAAGTAGACGGTGTCCGGCGCGCCGGCTGCGATCTCCAGCGGTGACACCCAGTTGAACCGGGTGCCGGCGAACCGCGACCGGATCGACTGCATGGTGTCGCCGCCGTCGTCCGAGCGGGCGCAGCCGCCGTTCTGGGAGCAGGCGTACACGTTGTTCAGGTCGACCGGGTTGATCCGGTTCATCATCCCGTCGCCGCCCCGGTAGAGGTTCCAGTCGGTGGCGCCCCAGGAGCGCAGCGAGCCGTTGTCCTGGGTGCCGCCGGAGACCCGGCTGACGTCCTGCGCGCTCGCGTCCATCGCGTAGAACTGCATGTACGGCTGGACGGAGGCGGCGGTCCACGGCCCGACCACGTCGCCGCCCTGGTCGGACCAGTAGAGGCCGCCGTCGTTGCCGACGTACACCCGGCCCGGGTGGTGCGGGTCCCAGGCCATCGCGTGCTGGTCGACGTGGATGCCCCGGCCGGTCACCCAGCTGCGGCCGCCGTCGCGGGACTCCATCATCGGCACGCCGGCGGAGAAGACGTGGTCGGCGTCGGCGGGGTCGACCCACAGCCGGCCGAACCACCAGGCGAATCCGCCGTCGGCGGCGTCCAGCGCCGCCTCGCCGGTCATCGGCCGGGTCCAGGTGGCGCCCGCGTCGTCGGAGACGAAGAAACCGGTCAGGTTGCCGATCCGGTCGTTGGTGATGGCGTACGCGCGGTCCGGGTCGCCGGGTGCGAACGCGACGCCGATGCGGCCCGGGTCGGTGGCCGAGGCGGGCAGCGGGGCGCCGATCCGGGTCCAGGTGGCGCCGCCGTCCGTCGAGCGGTACAGGCCGGAGCCCGGACCGCCGTACTCGCGCCCGTCGGGGTAGCGCAGCTTGTCCCACATGGCCGCGAGCAGGACGTCCGGGTCGGCCGGGTTGATCGCGACGTCGATCGCGCCGGTGGAGTCGTTCAACCCGTCGAGCACCTGCCGCCAGGTCGCCCCGCCGTCGGTGGTCAGGTAGACACCCCGGTCGCCGCCGGTGTCGAAGAGCCGTCCCTGCGCGGCGACGAGGATGCGGCGTGGGTCGGTCGGGTCGATGCGGATGCGCCCGATCGCGCCGGTGTCGGTGAGGCCGAGGCTCTGCCAGGTCGCGCCGCCGTCGGTGGAGCGGTAGACGCCGGTGCCGTAGTACGAGCCGCCGCCGCCGTGGTCCGGTTCGCCGGTGCCCGCGTACAGGGTGCCGTCGGGCGCGATCGCGAGTGCGCCCATCGACTGCGGCAGGTCGTCGGACCAGGTGCTGGTGAGCGTGGCGCCGCCGTCGGTGCTCTTCCAGACCCCGCCGGTGCCGGCGGCCACGTAGACCGTGCCGGGCGTCCTCGGGTCGAGCACCACGTCGATCAGGCGCCCGCCGATGTTGGTGGGGCCGAGCAACCGCCACTGCACGTCGGACAGCTGCGGCGAGCCCCGGCGGGTCGCGCCCTCCAGCGTCCGCGCCTGGGCCAGCGCCTCCTGGTACGCGGTGGCCGGGATCGAGCCGTCCGCGTTGGCCCGCTGCGCCCACATCCACTCGGCCGGCGCGGCCGGATTCTCCTCCTCGAACGCGACCGGCACCGGCGGGTCGCCCGCCAGGTGCACCAGGGTCGTCGCGACCGCGAGTGCGGCGGCCACCGCTCCCGCACCGATCATCCGGAACCGTGTCCGCCTCGACAGCACCGACCGCATGGATTCACCCGGCTTTCCGCGGCATCGTCGCCGCTCGATGTGCCGGTCAGCGTACGCAACCATCGACGTACGTGGAAGGTCCCTTCGACTGTCGTAGGACTGTGAGACGGTCGCGGCAGGATCGCGTACACCGGAGGTTCGACAAGTGCTCATCGTCGCCGGAACTCTGCACGTCGACCCGGAGGACCGGGAGGACTACCTCGCCGGTTCCGCCGGGGTGGTGGAGGCCGCCCGGGCGGCCCCCGGCTGCCTCGACTTCGCGATCAGCGCGGACCTGGTCGAGCCGGGCCGGATCAACGTCTACGAGCGCTGGGACACCGAGGAGGAGTTGCTCGCCTTCCGCGGCTCGGGCCCGATCGAGGAGCAGGCGGTGGCGATCCGCGGCGCGGAGGTCCACCGGTACCTGATCTCCAGCGTCGAGGCGCCCTGACCCGGTGTGGCCGGGCGCCGCGCCCGGTCACTCCTCCAGGTAGTCGTAGACGGTCCGGGCCAGCCGGCGGACCACCGCGTCGCCGGTGGCGGGCGGGCCGCTGGTGAGGAAGGCGACGGCAACCTCGGTGCCGGGGATCAGGTAGTACCCGACGTCGTGCGAGACGTCGTCAAGCTCGCCGGTCTTGTGGGCGGCCGGCACGCCGGGCGGCAGTGCGGCGGGGATCTTGGTGTTCAAGGTCTGCCGCCGCATGAAGCCGATCATCAGGTCGCGGCTGGGTGGTGCCAGGATGTCGGCGTCCCAGACCGCGCCGAGCAGCGAGATCACGTCGTCCGGGCTTGTAAAGTTCTCCTCGCCGCGCCGGGCCGCCTCGGTGTCGAGCATCTTGCGGGCGAGGATCGTCGCGCGCTGGTTCATCGAGTCGATCAGGGCGTTCACCGGCGCGAACCCGCCCAGGTAGTCGATCAGGACGTTCGCCGCGGTGTTGTCGCTGTAGATGATCATGTATTCGGCGAGCCGGTACAGCGTCACCACCTGGGGGAACGTCTCGAACTGCAGCTGGCCGGTGCCGCCGACCACGTCGGCGGGGGTGACCAGCACCCCGTCGTCCAGCGACACCTGGCCGCAGTCCACCCGGCGCAGCAGCTCCACGAGGATCCACAGCTTGATCACGCTGGCCGCCTTGGGGCGGAAGGCGCCGTTCACCGCGAGCTGCTGGTCGCCGTACCGGCCGCTGAGATCACGGACCGTCACGCCGGCCGGGTTGGTCGGCGCGGCGTCGGCCACCACCTCAGCGAGCTGGCCGGTCAGGGGCAGCAGCGGCCGGCCGGCGGCCGGGTCGGTCGGCGGCATCGGGTCGGTGACCACCGTGCCGAGGTGGCCGTCCGGTCGACCGGCGGGCGGGAACACCGCGAGGAAGCCACGGCTGCGGCCGGTCAGCGGAACCTCGTAGGCGTAGGTCGTACCGTCGACCGTGACCCGGCCCCGCGCGACGCCGCCACGTACCCGCAGGTCGGGGTCGGCCACGCGGCCCGTGTCGCCGTCGCACGCCCGGTACCGCACGGTCCGTGCGGCGGCGTCCACCGAGAACACCCCGCCCGCGAAGGCCAGCCACGCCAGGTCGCTGACCGGCCGCGCCGGCGCCGGCGGGGGGCCACCGCCGTCGGCGCGTGCCGGCTGCGGGAGCAGCGCCAGGACCAGCACGAGCAGGAGTACGCGGACAGCGCTCGGCCGCGAAGATGAGAGCTTCTTGCCGGTTATCCTCACGTTTGCACGATATGAAGCGAACGTGCCGACGGACGAGTCGCACGACCCGGTCACCCGATGGGGGTGCCCGTCAGGTCGGCGGTGGTGCCGTCGGGCGCTCCGCCGGCAGGCTGGGTGCCAGCCGGCGCAGCGAGGTGAAGGCCGGAACCAGCGCCTCGTACAGCTCCGAGAAGAGCGGCAGCAGCGACGCGTACGTCGCGGCGGCGGCCGGGTCGGGGCGTACGGTCTGCTGGATCTCGACCAGGTCGACGGCGACGTCGATCGACTCGATCAGCCCCAGCGCCTCCATGCCCAGCAGGGCAGCCCCGAAGCCCGACCCCTCGTGGCCCGCGGGGAAGTGCACCGGCATGCCGAGCACGTCGGCGAGCATCTGCCGCCACAGTGGACTGCGGGCGAAGCCGCCGCTGGCCCGGATCTCCCGGATCTCGTTGCCGGCGGCCCGCATCGAGGCGAGTACCAGAGCGAGCTGCTGGCACACCCCCTCCAGCGCGGCCCGGACCAGGTGCCGGCGGCGGTGGCCGTGGGTCAGGCCCACGTACGCGCCGCGCGGCAGCGCCGACCAGTGCGGGGCGCGTTCGCTGAGCAGGTACGGCAGCATGAGCAGCCCGCCCGAGCCGACCGGGGCGCGGTCGGCCTCGGCGAGCAGCTCCTCCTCGGCGTCGCGGCCGAGCTCGGGGGTGAGCGCGTCACCGGCCCAGCCGAGCACCAGGCCGCCGTTGTTGACGGCGCCGCCGACCGCCCAGCGCTGCTCGGTCAGCGCGTAGCAGAACACCCCGCCGAGCGGGTCGACGCCCGGCTTCTCGCACATCACCCGGATGGCGCCGCTGGTGCCGATCGAGCAGGCGGCCATGCCGGGGGCGACCGCGCCGAGGCCGAGGTTCGCCAGCGGCCCGTCTCCGGCGCCGACCACCACGGGCGTGTCCCGGGGCAGCCCGGTCGCCGCGGCGGCCTCGGGGGTGAGGCCGGGCAGCACCCGGGTGGTGGGCACCAGCTGCGGAAGCTGCACCTCGGTGATGCCGGCGACGCCCAGCGCCTCGGAGTCCCAGGACAGCTGGTGGATGTCCATCAGGCCGGTCGCGGAGGCGATCGAGTGGTCGGTGACAAGCGCGTCGCAGAGCCGCAGCAGCAGCCAGTCCTTGATGCCCACCCAGTACGCCACCCGGCCGAAGAGCGTCGGCTCCTGTTCGGCGTACCAGAGCAGCTTCGGCAGCGGCGCCATCGGATGGATTGGGGTGCCGGTGCGCCGGTGCAGGGCCAGCCCTGCCGGCACCGCCCGCAGCCGCTCGGCCTGCCGGACGGACCGTGCGTCCGCCCAGGTGACCGACGGGGTGAGCGGGTCGCCGGCGGAGTCCAGCCCGATCAGGCTGTGCATCGCGCTGCCGAACGACACGGCGGTGACCGGCCGGCCCAGCTCCGCCACAACCACCCGCAGCGTCTCCAGCACGGCCGCGTGGATCCGGTACGGGTCCTGCTCGGCGTAGCCGGGCTGCGGCTCGTCGAGGGGGTAGCCGACGGAGTGGTGCGCGAGCTGGCGTCCCCGGACGTCGTACGCGACGGCCTTGGTGCTGGTCGTACCGACATCGATGCCGACCACGACGCTGGGCCGGCTGTCGATCACCAGCCCTCACCTCTTCCGTCGCAGCCGCTCGGCCGAAAAGCCTTCCCACGAAGACGTTACCGACCCTTGACGTCTCCTCGGGGAGGAACGTTCGCTCGCCCGTTGACCAGCCGGCAGCGGTCAGGCTGCCCTACCTTCCTGGGTGTGCCCCGGTCCTCCGGAATGATCGGGAAGCGCAGGCGGGGTCGGGATGGCTTTCAGGCTGGCTGCCCTCGATGGCTCAGGAGGCTTGGCCCCCGGCCCCGCACCCTTGCTCTGACCGCTGATTAGGCACTGCGATCGATCGCTATGTAGGGCGTTGACGGCGGGGCGGGGACGCATCGATACGACGGACCTGAAAGCGAGGCATCGATGGCGGTAGCCGTGGGTGTGGACGTGGCCAAGGACTTTCACTGGGCCGCGGTCGAACTGACCGAATCGGGCGAGCTGTTGCTGAGCAAGAAGATCGACAACGACCCGGCGAGCATCAACGAACTGATCGGCTACCTGCTCAGGGTCCAGGCCGATCATGGTCCTGTGACGGTGGCTATCGACCTGATGGGCGGGGTCGCCAGCCTGTTGACCACGATGCTGCTGGAGGCCGGTCTGCGGCTGGTGCACGTGCCTGGGCTGGTCGTCAACCGAGCCCGCCGCGCCACCCGAGGCGGCGAGCACAAGTCCGACCCGCGAGACGCCAAAGTCTGCCGGCATTTGGTGGCCCATCCCAGACGGTGGGCAGCGGGTGAGCACGGCACCGGGTGTTCGTTCGAACGCCGGTGTCAGCGTCATGGCCGCCGGGAGCGGCGCACTGGCGGCGTCCCATGCACGGGTGGCGTACGGCCGCCTGTACGACCGGTTCCACAAGGACCGGAACGAGCGCGTCGCGGTCCTGGGAGTGGGGGCGGCCAGGAGTCTGGGCATCACGGAGCTCAGGTACCAGCCTTCGGTGTTTCTGGATGACATTCCCTTCACGGTGATTGCCGTCATCGACTCGGCGGACCGCCTGCCGGAGCTGCTCCTCAGCGTCGTCATTTCGCCACAGGCGGCCCTCGCGGCATTCGGTTCGCCGAACGAGCCTCGCGCCCGGATGCTGGTGGAGACCGAGTTGGGAGCGGCCGGTCTGGTCGCCTCCCAATCGGCGGTGGCGCTCAGGCCGGAGTCTCCGGAGCGGTTCAGGGTGATTTCGGCCGTGGACCCGGACCAGCTCCGGACCAAGGTGAGCGGTGACATCAATGACATGATTCTGGTCCTTGCCGCCGTGTGTCTGCTCATCGGTGCGGTGGGCATCGCGAACACCACCCTGGTTTCGGTTCTGGAGAGGGTTGAGGAGATCGGTCTACGAAGAACGCTGGGCGCGCGGCGTTACCATGTCGGTCTGCAATTCATCGCCGAATCAGGATTCCTTGGCGTGGCCGGTGGTCTGGTCGGTGCCAATATCGGGGTCGGTCTGGTGCTGCTAATCGCGGTCGCCAAGAACTGGACGGCGGCAATCGAACCGTCGACCGTGGCGATGGCTCCCGGCCTGGGCCTGCTGATCGGGCTACTCGCCGGGCTGCATCCAGCGATTCGCGCCGCACGGGTTGAGCCGGCACGGGCCATGCGCCGGTAGGGTCGGAATAGTTCGTTGGTCATCGATCTGCTGTGGAGGCGTCGCATGGAGAAGTTCGGCCGTTTTGCCTGGCTGCTGGTGTCGGCCACCTCCGCGATGGCGGCGTTCACTGCTTGCGAAGGGCCCCAGCCGGCCACTGTCGAGGTGCAACTACGGCTGAACGTGTGCGTGGCGGGCGGCGACCCGTGCTTCGCGCTGGGGCTGCCGGAGGCGGACGTCTCCCTGGTCGGTGTCGACGGGGGGGGCCTGGCCAGCGGCACCTCGGACGAAGCGGGCAAAGTCGTGTTGGCGACAGGAGGCAGCACGGGTGAGGTCCGTGTCGTGGCGGTCTCCCCGTTGATCGAGGGTGGGCGCACGGAGTCCACGGTCGTTCTTCCTGCCCAGGGGGAGCGAACGAATATCACGATCGGGGCTGGCCGCATCTATTCACAGGCGGGTTGAATTTCATTTCGTCCTCGCGGAAAGCCGCAACCTTGATGGCGGCCTATTGCCGTCATATTGCACCCTTCATAGTCTGATCATCATCAGTTGCATCGTTTGAAGGGGTGTGTCAGAAAAATGGAATCTTATCGCTTGATGAGGCGTGCGTCAGGGGTCGCTGCGGCCACCGCCTTGATTGCTCTTGCCGGTTTCTCCGGCGCGCAACCGGCCTGGGCCAACGACGGCGTCTGCGGTTCGGGTGACGTGTGTTTGTACGAAGACACCTCCTGGAGTGGCGGTCGGTGGGACGACAGCGGCAGCGTCCACAACTTCACCAACGAGCGTTGGTGGGGGACATCGCGCTCGATCAACGACGCTGCCTCCTCGACGGAAAACAAGTACAGCTGGGCGATCGCGACCCTCTGGGAGCACTCGTACAACCGCGGGAGCAAGGTGAGCTTCGGCCCGGGCATCCGCATCGGCAATCTGTCCGACTACGGCATGAACAACAAGGCCAGCTCGAACTGGTGGGGTTAGCAGTTCTGACCGGCGGCAGCGGATCGGAAGCTGCCGTTGGTCCGGCGTCGGCGACGGCAGCCGGCCAGCTGAATCGGTAGTGGTCAGCTACGAGCGGACCAACGACCGGCTGCGGCTGCCGTTCGCCGTGTGGACGTGCGGCGACCGGCCGCAGCGACACGCGCGAAGTGCGCAACCGGGCGCAGCGGAACCGCCCTATCGTCCGGGTTGCTCCACCGATCGGGCAATTTGCACCCGGCAACCCGTCCCCGTGCGGACCCAATTGGAGTTAACAGGTGTGACACCCCGGTTGGTGGCCTGCGCGGCGAAGGAGTCGGCGTGGCAATGACTGATTCGACGGGTTCGACGTGGCGGTACCGGTGGGCACACCGGCAGAACGAACGGCGGCAGCGGACCTTCCGCGACGCCGACGAGGCGTGGCGACGGCGTGACGAGGAACTACGCCGCCTGCGTACGCTCGCCGGGCAATTCGCGGGCTCGGTCGAGGCCGGGGCCGGCCTCCCGATGGAACTCGCCCCCGGTGAGGTGGTCTTCTGGGCGCTGCCCGCCGCCCAACTGGTCGAGGTCCGGCACAACGCGGTGCTCCCCGCGCCCGACCTCACGGTCACCGCGCAGTCGAACCCTCTGCGTAACCGGCGTCCCGACGGTATCCGGATCGCCGACGCCGGCATGGCGGTGATCACCAACCGCCGCCTGGTGCTGCTCGGCGGGCGGGGCCGGCGCGACTGGGCGTACGGGAAGATGACCGGCCTGGCGCACGACGCGACAGCGCCGGTGACGCTGATCCAGGTGCTCGACCGGCGGCGCGCGTCCGGGCTGCTGCTCCCGGTCGACGTGGCGGCCGACTTCCGGTTCAAGCTGACCCTGGCCTTCGCCGACGCGATCGAGCAGCGCTCGGCGGTCATCGCGCAGCTCGACGAGGCGATCGCCGAGCACGACCAGATCAAGCCGTTCCGGCCGGCCATCGCCACGCCGGGGCAGGCGCGGCTGACCGGGTTCGTGCCGGGCGGCCGGCGGACGGTGGCCGTCGCCGCCGCGATCGCCCTGCTGGTGCCGCTGGCGCTGCTGGAGTCCGACCCGTCCGACCCGACCCGCTCCGAGGTGGCGGTCGCCGCGACCCCCGGGCCCTCGGTGACCGCGTCGAAGCCGGTCCCGGCGTCCCCGCGCGCGGCGGCGCCGCCCGCGTCCACGCCCCCGAGGTCGCCGTCGCCGGCCGCCGCGTCGAAGGACCTGTGCGGGGCGCCCGCCAACCCGATGGGGTACGGCTTCTGCGCCGGCAACCGGGTCCGCAAGCCGGCCGCCGAGGTGTGCGACTGGTTCGACTGCGTGCCCGAGTTCTGGGCCGGCCGCGGGTACCTGGTGCAGTGCCGGGACGGCTCGGTGAGCCTCGCCGGCGGCAGCCCGCGGGCCTGCGGCTCGTACGGCGGGGTCCGCCACACCTTCCGGCGCTGATCGGTCCCACGACCCGGCCCACTGATGATCGACGATGCCGGCCGTGACCGACCGGGGACGTGAAACGTTGTACCGTACGTGACGGCGACATCACCCCCCGCCGACAACGGTCGACGGTCGTCCTGGCGTGCCCGGTGGGCTGAGCGGGAGAACGACCGGCGGCGACACGCGCACGCGGGTCACGCGGAGGCGTGGCGGCGCCGCGCGGATGAGCTCACCCGGTTGCGCGTGGAGGCCACCGGCCTGCTCGGGGCCGGCCCGCCGACACCCGCGGTGCCGGTGAAGCTGCGCCACGGTGAGGTCGTCCACCGGGTGATCCCGATCGCGGAACTGGTCGAGGTCGACACCCGGGAGGGCGCCGGGCTGCCCGCGCCGGGCCTGGCGGTAGACCCGGCCGGCACCGACGCGCCGGCCCGCCCGCTGCCGCGCGGCATCCGTGCGGTGGACACCGGCCGGGTGGTGGTCACCGACCGGCGGGTCGCCTTCCTCGGCCGGCGCCGCCAGCGGATCTGGTGGTACGAGGATCTGGTCGGACCGGCTCACCATCGACACGCCCCGGTGACCCTGCTGCCGACGAACGACGGGTCCCCCCTTGCCGGCCTGCTGGTGTCGCGCCCGGCGACGCTCACCTTCCGCTTCCACGTCACGCTCGCGTTCGCCGACGGTCTCGGCAACCGGGACGCGGTCGCCGCCTGCCTGGACGAACTGGTCGCGGCGCACCAGCGCATCCGGCCGGCGGCGCCCCCGGTCGCCGTGCCCGACCAGGCTCCTCCGGCCGCCCGCCTGCAGGACCGCCGATTCGCGGGCGCCGCGGTGGCGCTGGCCGCGTCACTGGTGGCCGTCACCGCCGTGACCACCGGACCCGCGCTCTACTCGGCCACTCCGGTGGGAAGGCCGAGCCGGGTCGTCGTCGCCGACGGCTCCTCCGGCGGTACGCCGGGGGCCGGTGTCGCGCCCGCGGTCACGCCGCCGCGCCCCGTACGGCCCGCCGCGACACCGGCTCGCCGCGCGACCCCGTCCGCCATCGGCCGCCCGGTGCCGGGCGCGCCGGCCACCGTCGCCGCCGAGGCGAGCGCCTCCGAGGTGGTGCCGCAGCCGGTTCCGTCCTTGTCGTCGATTGTGCTTCCGGTCGGCTTCTGCGGTGCCCCGCCCAACCCGTACGGCTACACCTACTGCGGTGGGCTGCTGATCCACGACCCTGCCGCCGACGTGTGCGGCTGGTTCCGGTGCGTGGCCGACTTCGACCGGGGGAGGGGCTTCCTCGTGCAGTGCGTGGACGGGCGGATCGGCTGGGTCGGGGGACCGGCCGGCACCTGCGCGCAGGACCGTGGCCCGAAGCGCCCGGTCTACCGGCCGCTTGTCAGCTGACCCGCGCTCATTCCGGCTCGTGGCACACGGAGTGGCTTGACAGCCGGCCCGTTCATGCTCACCCTGTCTTATAGTCCTACTGTCGTAGGACAATAGGGGAGGCTACGGCGAGTGATCGAGTTCGTGTTGGACAGCCGGTCGAAGTTGAACACCTATGTGCAGCTCGTGCAGCAGGTCAAGCAGGCGTTGCGGGTGGGCATGCTGGCCCCCGGCGACCAGTTGCCGAAGGTGCGCGACGTGGCCCAGTCGCTGGCCATCAACCCGAACACGGTCCTCAAGGCGTACCGGGAGCTCGAGATCGAGGGCCTCGCGGAGGGCCGCCCCGGGGTGGGCACCTTCGTCACCCGCACGCTGGCCGGGGCGTCCCTGCCCAACCAGGCCGAGCTGCGGGCGGACCTGGTCGCCTGGCTCCAGCGGGCACAGGCCGCCGGGCTGACACCGGAGGACGTCACCGCCCTGGTCGAGACGACGCTGCGGGCGTCGCTCCCCGTCGAACCACCACAGCAGACCGCGTCGGCGCGATGAGAGGACAGGCCATGCAGACAGCGGTGGAAACCGACCGGCTCGGCAAACGGTACGGCAGGCAGTGGGCGCTGCGGGACTGCTCGCTGCACCTGCCGGCCGGCCACATCGCCGCCCTGGTCGGCCCCAACGGAGCGGGCAAGAGTACCCTGCTCCACCTGGCGGTCGGGCTGTCCCGACCCGACGCCGGCACGGTGCGGATCTTCGGCGAGTCGCCGTACCGGAACCCGGCGGTCCTTGACGACATCGGCTTCGTCGCGCAGGACACCCCGCTCTACCGCGACTTCACGGCCGTCGACCTGATCACTATGGGCGGCAAGCTGAACCGGCGGTGGGACGCCACGCTGGCCCGTACCCGGCTGGCGGACCTGGGCATCCCACCCGACAAGCCGGTCGGCCGGCTCTCCGGTGGGCAGCGCGCCCAGGTCGCGCTGGCCCTGGCCCTGGCGAAGCGGCCCCGGCTGCTGCTGCTCGACGAGCCGGTGGCAAGCCTCGACCCGCTCGCCCGCCGGGAGTTCCTGCAGGCCCTGATGGGCAGCGTGGCCGACACCGGCACGACGGTGCTGCTCTCCTCGCACCTGCTGGCCGACGTGGAGCGCGTCTGCGACTACCTGATCGTGCTGCACGCGGCCCGGGTCCGCCTCACCGGGCCGGTCGACGACCTGGTCGCCACGCACCGGCGCCTGGTCGGTCCCCGCCACGACGGCAGCGCGATCACCGGCGTCGCGGAGATCGTCCGGGCCAGCCACACCGACCGGCAGTCGACGCTGCTGGTCCGCACCGACGGGCCCGTCGATCCTCTGTGGACCGAGCATGAGCTGGCCCTGGAGGACGTCATCCTGGCCTACCTCGCCGACGGCGACACGCAGGCCAGCCACGAGGCCTGGGGGGTGCCGGCATGATCTGGCTGACCTGGCGGCAGCACCGCCGTGAGGCACTGTTCACCCTGGCCGGGCTCGCGGTGCTCGGCACGCTGATGGCCGTCACCGGGCTGGCCATGCGTAGGACCTTCGACGACTACGGGCTGCCCGCCTGCGTGAAGCGGGTCCGGGACACCAGCGGCGTACCCGATCTCGGCGACACCTGCAACCAGGCCTTCAACCGGTTCTACGACCAGTACGACATCCTCAACCTCGCGGGCGTGTTGTTCCTGGTACTGCCGCTGATCGTCGGGCTGTTCTGGGGTGCCCCGCTGATCGCCCGCGAGGTCGAGCAGGGCACCCACCGGCTGGTCTGGACCCAGGGCATCAGCCGGCGGCGCTGGGCGCTGGTGAAGGTCGGCCTCATCGCCCCCGCCGTGCTCCTCGCGGCCGTCGGCTACGGGCTGGGCGTGTCCTGGTTGATGTCCCCGCTCAACCAGGGTTGGGAGCAGAGCCGGTTCGACGCGTTCTTCTTCGACATGCAGGGCGTCGCGCCGGTCGGGTACACGCTCTTCGCGGTCGCGCTGGGCATCTTCGCCGGTACGGTCTGGCCCCGGATGCTCCCCGCGATGGCCGTCACGCTTGTCGGCTTCATCGGCGTACGCGTCGCCGTCGGCGTCCTGGGCCGGCGCCGCTACCTGCCCGCCGAGGAGCTCACCTTCCCGATTCAGGGCGGCACCGGAATGGCGGACCCGTTCGACGGTGACTGGGTCCTGGCCAACGGCGTCCGTGACGCTTCGGGCAAGATGGTCGCCCCCAACGTCCAGGTGAACTGCCCGGAGGGCGTCACCGCCCCCGACGGCCGGGAGTGCGGCGCGGACCTCGGGGTCGGGCCCGACGCGTACAACTGGCAGCTCTACCAGCCCGCCGACCGGTACTGGCTGTTCCAGGCGATCGAGACCGGCATCTTCGTCGCCCTCGCCGCGCTGCTGATCGTCCTCGCCGTCCGCCGGATTCGGCGGAGGGTGTGCCGTGACCAACACCGCCCCTTGTTGCCAGATATTGGCAACAGCGATCCACTTCCAATAGGCTGACCGAGCCGGCGTGGACGGGCCCGC
>NZ_JBEORU010000028.1:0-96887 GCF_040302465.1 Micromonospora sp. NPDC126480 | reverse complement strand
TTGGTCGTCTTGAAGGATCGACGCGATGGCCGTCTCTTATCTACGCAACACGCCCATCACGGGCAAGTCGTACACCACTTCCGTGGACGCAACCAACCTGCGGGGCGCTGACCCTGGATATCGAGAGAGGCGCGTGGCGGTCGCGGTGATCGACGAGGATGATCGTCTCGTGGTTCGCCGGCGGGCTGAGCCTTGGTCAGTCGCAGGCCTGGAGCCTTGCGCGAGTTCGGGCGCCGCCGGTTGCGGGGCGAACGGCTTGTGAGATGTCGTGCGGCAAGCACTGTCCATTAGGGCGTCGCGCCTCGCTGTGATTCATGACAGGGAGGAGCAACGGTGGTAGCGGTGGCGTGTGGCATCGACTGGGCCCAGGATCACCATGATGTAGCTGTCGTTGACGAGATGGGCGTGGTGCTGGCATCGGTCAGGATCAACGACGACGCCGCCGGCCTCAGCCACGTTCTGGCGCTGCTGGCCGAGCATGATCCGGCTGGCGGACGGCTTCCGGTGGCGATCGAGACGAGCCAGGGACTCCTGGTGGCTGGTCTCCGGGCCGCGGGCCGCCAGGTGTTCGCGATCAATCCCTTGGCCGTGTCGCGTTATCGGGACAGGTATCGGGCCTCGCGGGGCAAGTCGGACGCGTTCGACGCGATGGTGTTGGCGAACATCCTGCGCACTGATGCGACCGCGCATCGGCCGCTGCCCGCCGACAGCGAGCTTCTGCAGTCACTGCGGGTCCTGACCCGGGCTCAGCAGGACGCCGCCTGGGACCAGGTCACGCTCACCAACCGGATCCGGACGCTGCTGCGGATGTTCTTCCCCGCCGCCCTGGCAGCGTTCGAGCGCGGCGGACGGCACCGGCTCGACTCGCCGGCAGCCCGTGCGATCCTCGCCGCAGCGCCGACGCCGACGGTGGCCGCCGCGCTGACGCCCACCGAGCTCGCGGAGTTGCTGCGCACCGCTGGCCGCCAGCGCGGCATTGCCGCCGAGGCGGACAAGCTGCACGGCATCCTCCGCAGCGAGCAGATGCGCCAACCAGCCGCCGTCGAGCAGGCCATGGGCCTGCACCTTCAAGGCCTGGTGCGGCAACTCGACGCGGTCTGCCAGACGCTTCATCAGCTGGAGCAGCGCATCGACGAGGTATTCACCGCCCACCCCGATGCGAAGATCGTCACCAGCATCCCCGGTCTCGGTGCGCAGCTCGGCGCCCGGCTGCTGGCCGAAATCGGCGACGACCGCAGCCGCTTCGCCGACGCCCGGGCGCTACGCGCCTTCGCCGGCGCCGCACCAGTAACCCGCGCCTCGGGCAAAAGCAGCTTCGTGCACGCCCGCCGCGCCAAGAACGACCGGATCGCCGCCACCGGATACGTGTGGGCGCTGGCCGCGATCAGGCATGACTCCCACTGGAACGCCCGCTACCGATCCCGCCGCGCCGCCGGCGACAGGCACGTCGCCGCCCTGCGGCGCCTGTTCCACCTCATGCTCGGCAAGCTGCACCACTGCCTACGCCATAACACCCTCTACGACCCCGGCAAGGCTTTCGCCGCGACCACTGCCTCCAAGGCTTGACAGCCACCGTTGGTGAGATGTCTCGATCCACTCGAAGATGGCGTTGGCCAGTTCCTGGCGGGTTTGCCAGGGCTGGCGGTCGAGCAGTTCGAGTTGCATCGAGCCGAAGAACGACTCGACCATGCTGTTGTCGTAGCAATCGCCGATGGAGCCCATGGAGCCGAGCAGCCCGGCGGTGCGCAGCCGCTGCCCGAAGGCCCAGCTGGTGTATTGACTGCCGTGGTCGGAGTGGACCACGGTCTGCCCCTCCGCGGGGTGCCGTCGCCAGCGGGCCATGTCGAGGGCGTCGATCACCAGCTCGGAGCGCAGGTGATCGGCGATCGACCAGCCCACGACTCGGCGGGCGAAGACGTCCAGCACCACGGCGCAGTACACCCAGCCGTTCTGGGTGCGGTGCTGGGTGATGTCGGTGACCCACAGCGCGTCCGGCCGGTCGGCGATGAACCGCCGGTTGACCAGATCCGCCGACGGCGATGCGTGCGGGTCGCGCACGGTGCAGCCTTTGCGGCGGCGCCGGTAGACGCCCTGCAGACCGGCATGGCGCATGAGCCGCTCGACGCGCTTGCGGCCGCACCGCACCCCGGCGGCCATGCGCAACTCGGCGTGCACCCGCGGCGACCCGTAGGTGCCCCGCGACATCTGATGGATCTCACCGATCAGCTCACCGAGCGCCTGATCAGCCGTTTCACGCGGTGAGACGGCCGGCCGCGCCAGTCGTAGTAACCCGACGTCGACACCTCGAGGACCCGGCACGCCACCGCCACCGCGATCCCGCCGGCGGCGAGATCGGCGACGACCGGGTAGATCATTTTGGGAGGACGTTCTCCCGCGCGAAGTAGGCCGCGGCCCGGCGCAGGATCTCGTTCTCCACCTCCAGGCGCCGCTTCTCCTTACGCAACGCCGCGAGCTCTTTGCGCTCGTCGCTGGTCAAGCCCTCGCGCTTACCGTCGTCGGTGTCGGCCTGGGCCAGCCAGTTCCGCAGACACGACTCGGAGATCCCCAAGTCCTTGGCGATCTTCCGGATGGGCTTGTCCCGCAGCCGAGCCAACTCGACCGCGCGCTGACGAAACTCCGGCGGGTGTGGTGCGGGCATCCGAACTCCTCCCTCGGCGACCAGTGTCGCCTCAGCTCAGGCGTCCGGGAAACCGGGGGAAGCTCACAGCCGGCTATGGGGCTGGCCTAGGTATCGGCTCGACCTGTCTGGCCGGTTCTTTATCCCCCGAGCGCCCTGGTATCCCTTGTCCGCGAGGGTAATCACGTCCGCGTTGGTCAGCGCGTCGATGATGCCATGGATGCGGGCGGCGGTGAGGTCGTGTGCCGAGCCGGGTAGCGCCGCTGAGGCCCACACGAGCCGACCGGCGGCGTCGGTGAGGACCTGGACGTTGACGCCATGGCTTGTGTTTGCCTGAGGAGTACGGCTTCTGGTCCGCCACGCGGCCGATCGGAATCAGCGTGCCGTCCGATCACGTACGCCAGGCGGCGGATGCGCCTCATCGCGGTGGCCAGGTCCTCGGCGCCTGCGGCGAGCAGCATGATCGCCTCCCGGACGTAGCACCAGGCGGTGGCGACATCGACGGCCATCCCGGCGGTGAGCCGGGCGTAGGTGTCGCCGTTGCGCAGGTGCGCCAGGGCGAGCAGCGCCTCCCGGCCCGGGCCGAGGCGCCGCCACCGGCTTCGGTGCTGGGTGCGGTGCGCTCGGATGCGTTCGGCGAGGTGGTTCAGGGTGCGGCTGGACAGCGGGATCGTGGAGAGGTAAGACAGCACAGGCGAGGCTCTCAGTCGGGGCATCTAATCTTGGTCGACTGCTGTCTTACCTAGCGCCTCACCCTCATCGATCTCCGAGCTCGCCGCACCCGCCCTGAGCTGCAAGATCAGCTTGGAAAGGCTCCAATGGTTGATCATTCCGGCCTGGTGTGAGTCGCTGGGCGTGCGGTAGCCGCCGATCGGTGGTCGGCTTGCTCCCGTAGCGGCGACGGGGACACTACGGATCAGATGGTTAGGGGTTCCAGCCCCTTTGGGCCGCCCCACACGATCAAAGCCGTGACGAGCGGAGACGCGGGCGGGTCACTGTCTGCACGTGGGCGATGCCACCCTGGTTCAAGCAGTCAAGCACCAGGTCGTACACCTGCTGGTAAAAGTCTGCCGAGTCCGCGTCTGCTCGTACCGTCACCTCGATGGGCGTGTACTGGGCGAGGGGAATGGTGCTGCCCGCGTACGAGAAGTTCATCCCGTCGGTGGTCCAGATCTGGAGCCGCTCGGTCTTGTTCCACTCAAACCGGACCCTGACCTCGTACTCACCGAGTCCCAGACGGTCGCTTGCCTCACGGATCAGGCCCATAAAGTCTGCGATCGCCACCTCGACGTCTCGCGACTCGACGACATGGTCATCGTTGTACTCCGTGCTCGAACGCCGGTGACCGCCGACCGCTGCCGCGAGGCTCACTGAGCCGTTGTCGTGGATGCTGATCCAGGCTTCCTTCCAGCGTTGGCTGTCGCCGTCGATCATGGGTCTTGCCGTCCATCGGCGGAGCCCGGGGCGGGGGTTGTTCCGGTCGACGTTCTCAATCGGGTGCGGGCTGCCTCGCCCGACGTAGACGAGGGCGTTCTTGCTCGCCTCCTCGAACGCCATCCTGGCTGCCGTCTGATCTGGCCGGTTCGTGAGCGCCGACGGCAGTCGCGGGTGCGCTACTGCCACGATCCAGGCGGGGCTGTCGGGTGAGCGCATGGCGGCCGACTCGGCGTAGAGCTTGTCGAGCACCTCGGTGGATCGCCGGCGTTCGTCGAAGCGCGCTCGGTACATCGCCTCGATCTGACGCTCTTTCATCCAGACGGTGTCTGCGTCGTTGCGGATGGGTGCGCCGAAGTACTCCTTCTTGTAGATCAGATGCGGGCCGTCGACACTGGGCGGGATCACGACCACTACGCACTGGTTGCCCGGTTCGCCGAGCTGAAGTACCTCGAGCCCGAAGACCGGCGGGCTGATCGCCGTCACGGCGGCGCTGCGCAGGCCGCGCTCATAGACCTCAGTCAGCTCGCCGGTGTCCTTGCGTCCGGTGGCTGTCTTCTGTACTTCGGTGACGCCGAAGACCAGTGTGCCGCCACCGCTGTTGGCCATGGCAGCAACGTCCTTGGGGAAGTCGGAGTTCGGGATCGCGCCGAGCGGCGGCAGCTCGGATTTCCAGTCCAGGTCGTCCGTTTCGCGGAGGCCCTGAGCGATGGCGCGGTCGATCATCTCGCCTGTGAGCGGACCGGACGGATCGCCGAGGTAGCGATGGAGCGATGTGAAGGTCATCGAGGTACACCTACCAATTGCGGCTGGTCAGGTAATCCGAGTCCGGTGTGGTCACCAGCGACCTCTGCGACGTTTCGAACTTGTCGAGGATCTTCTTAAGCCTCTCGATGGTGTGCTCGGACTTGGACTGTCGGGCGTACGCGAGCACCAGCTCGCGGTCGTAGGCACCAGCTGCTGCGAGATCCTTGAGGAAGCTGAGGGTCACGAGCTCATCGGTGCCCTTGGTCCAGCCGTTGTGTCCCTCGGACACGATGCCCTCCAACACCTTGGAGATCTCGGCGCTCAGACCCGCGTCCATGACCTCGCCAGTGACGACGTTGTACGCGCCACGAAGCCTCGCCCAAGCGTCAAACTCGCTAGGGATCCACTCGACGAGCACCACCACGCTCCGATCCAGGCGCTGGATCTTCTCCATAACCTTGTAGGTCGGGCACCAGGCAAGGACCACGCCGCCATCTTGTGGGTGGCCGCTCCGCTCGGTCACGATGTCGAGCTTGGCGAGTTCGGGGTGGTGAGTCGCCGAGTTCTTGTCGGGCGCTACGACCGTCAGATGGGCGCTGCGCTCGCGCGCTACAGCAAGGCCGAGCCGCTTGCCAGGCTGGATCGTGTCCGTTTCGGTGCAACGCGGCACGTAGATGTAGCGATGCCTAAGCACCTCTTCCAGCTGGCCCGACACAGCAGCTCCCTCCAGGTCGTTCTGCTCAGGGAGGCTAGACGGCACCTCCGACAGTTCCAGCACAGCCCCGAACAGGCCCGGAAACCGTCACCGACCAGCCGCCTCGGTCGTCCACCTCAACGGACTCGCCGTCAACGCCGCCCTCACTGAGCTCGTCGCCTGGCTCACCGGTGCGCGCCCGCCCGCCGCCTGGCTCGACATCGACCTGCTCGGCACCACCAAGCGGCCCGGCATGCAGATCGGCCCGCGACCACCGGCGATCGCGACCCTGGATGCGTCGACTGCGGCGGTTCAACCACATGAAGACCGCCGTCGCGAAGCTCAATGACACACCCACATCGTGACCCGGCATGACGCCATCATCGACGGACATCAAGGTGGCCGTCATCAGCCGACTCACGTCGGCCAGGCAAGCGCGAAGCCGCCGGTCGAGCAAGACGGACATTGGAAGGAGGTGAGAGACATGGCGAAGAACACCGGACGCGGACACCGCGTCGGCGCGGTCAAGAAGCGTAGCGAGTTCAAGGTCGGCACGACCTGGTTCAAACGCGACACCACCACCGGCCGCATCCTCAACGGCAGCGCGAAGCAGCACAAGGGCGTCCGCAACGAGAAGTGACAGGCCGCCGGCGGCGCTTCCGGGTGCCGTCGGCTGCCTATCCGCCGACGGCACCGCGCCGCCACCTGTACCGATCGACTCTCTCTACAGATCGGGGGACGGGCGAGTCCGGCGATGAGCCCGAGCACGAGGCCCAGCACCAGTAACGAAGACCACTTCAGCTCGAGACCCGGTTATCCCAGGTGCAGCCGTTATGCCACGCCAGCGCAGCAGAACTTGTACTTGCGACCGCTGGCACATGCGCACGGCCGGTACGGTCCCTCCTGGTACGTCGAGGCGTTCCCGTCCACCGATGGCCCGCCGGGGACGAAGTCGACCAGCATCGAGCCGGAACTGACGACAACGTTCATGCCGGCCTCCGCCGGGATGCCCCAGTTCCGGTCACCCGGTTGGTCCGGCCCGGGGATGGCCGGCTGGTCACGGGCGGGCAGTTCGCGCGCTGCCCGGCGACCGTGCCGCGCCAGTGTCGTCCAAACGGTGGCGGAGGTCTGGTTCTGGCCGGCTTCGAGTTTCCGCTTGACCATTTCGATGATCGTGGTGGTGGCGACGGCAGCCGCGCCGCCGGTGGGAAACATCGTCTCCGCGACGATGCCGGCACCGAGGGCGAAGGCGTCTCCGCCGTACCGGACGCCGATGCGCGACAGCGCTCCCCGGTCGGCGTCACGGCGGGCGGCGTCGACCAGTGGCCGCAACGTCGCATCCTCGCGGTCGCGCAGGTACGTCGTGCGTTCCTGCGGCGGGGCGGCGGGCAGCTCGCCGTACGTCTCATAGAGCTGGCGGCGGAACTCGCCGAAGTTGTCGTCGTCGTGGACGGCGGCAACCACCTTCGCGTTCAGACCGTGGAAGATCGGGACGTCCGAGGCGATCAGCAACTGGGCCACCCGTGCTTCAGCGGGGGCGAGGCCGGCACCCACCCGATCGCACAGGAACTCCTCGAACGGGAATGGGGCACAGTACGTCGCACCGGTCTGCGACGCGAACATAAACTCCCGTGCGAAGTAACGCACGCCGTGCTCGATGGCGGCACGCAGCTGCGTCTCCCGGTCACCTCCGGCGAAGACGAACGTTCCTCGCAGGTTGTCCGCCGTCGCCACGTCAGCTGGGGAGAAGCGGCTCGTTACGGCGTAGGGATCGGTGATCTGCTCCATGATCGCGGCGATCAGATCGCGCACCTGCGCGTCCTCGCATCGGTGCAGCGCAGCGGCCGGGACGATGCTGACGATGCCGCGCTCGACCAGCGGCTTGAGAGCGAGCAATCCCGGTACGGCATTGCCGAGGAAGGCCCGCGTCTCCGCGACGTTCGCCCGGCCGTCCTCGCTCAGGTATCCCGGCCGCCCGGCCATCGGACGCTCCAGGTAGTACTGGTCGGCCGAGAACCAGTCCGAGATCGGATCACGGACGACGACGTGCCGGGCGTAGAGCAGAGACGTCAGGATCAGATCGCTGGACTCGACGTAGAACGGGTTAGCCGACGGCCATCCGCCAAGGTAGGTGGCCTCACGCGCCGGTGCGGCGACGGCCGCGTCGCAGTAGCGGCGGACCTCCTCGCCGAACGCCATCAGCTCGGTGCCGGGTACCCGGGAGAAGTCCACGCGGCCGTCGCGGCCCGCGTAGTTCTCCACCACATCGATGATCGAGACCACGATGACGAACATACGTTTGATCACGGGGTTCAACCAATACCAGGTACGGCATCGCATACTCACGGGTGATCGCCAACCGGAACGGCGACGCGCACCGGCGACCACGAGCAGCGTCGAGAATCGGCGGCCGCGCCGACGCTGCTCTCCGGTGCCCTCGGGCGGCTCACGGCGTATGCCGCCACCATATGGTCGGCCGTCACGGCGGGCACGGGCCGGGCGACGACGCCAGGGGGACAAGCCAGCCGTGAGCGTTTGACCGTGGGTCAGGAGCGGGCGCACTCGACGGGGTGGAGACGACCCGCCGCACCCCGTCGGTCCACAGGTCGGTGTCCGCGGCCACCGCCCGGATCGCTCGCTTCAGTAGGGGTAGCGTCCCGCGTAGTCGCTTGTTGTACCCGGAGTGGCCCGGCAGGCAGGGAACCGCCCTGGGCAGATGCGCGGGCACGAAACGGAGCCAGCGAGCCTCGGACCGCACTCCGAGCAACATCTGCGCCACGGCCAGCACGAGTATCCGGGTCCCAGATTCGGGTACACCTCCCTGCGCTGCCGCACCAGCTAGCCCCTGAGGCACTCAGCCGCTTCTAGAACAAATGTACTAGTTGCCCTTGAATACTCCTCTCGTCGGTTTCACCCCTTGCGAGATGAGGTCTTCACAGGGTATCGTTGCGATTTTCTCAAGATCGGCTTAAGATGGACGCATGGCCGTCAGTCGTGAGCTCCTCGCCGACCGTATCCGTGCGGCAATGAATGAGGCTGGGATGACCCAGCAACAGCTCGCGGATTCCATCGATATCGATGCATCGGCCCTCTCCCGGGCTCTGTCCTGTCAGCGCAACTTCAAGTCCCTGGAGGTCGCACTGATTGCTGAGACGCTCCGCGTCTCAGTCCAGTCCCTCCTGTCAGAGCAGGAGCAGCCAGCCGTCCTCTTGGCGGCTCGCGCTCAGCCAGACACCTCACCGGCGTTGGCGTCAGCCTTGGCTCGGACAGAGGAGTATGTCGAGCTCGATCGCCTTCTGGCTGACCTTGGCTTCGCTTGGGCGGCTGCCCTAGGAGGTACGCCTGAGGAGGTCATGGGTAGCCCGCACCAGCAGGGCGCCGTGCTGAGTGTTCAGTTGAGGTCCCAGCTTGGGGTGGGGGATGAAGTCTTTCCCTATGAGCTGTCCGACTTCGCAGATCTACTTGAAAAGCGGCTTGGGATAGACATCGGATTCGAGCCACTTCCTGCCGGGCTTGATGGGCTTAGCGTGTCAAGTGGCGGTTTCCGCCTCGCACTAGTCAACAGCGGCATCTCCGCCACTCGACAGCGCTTCACCTTAGCTCACGAGATCGGTCATCTTTTTACGGGCGATTCCCAAGCTCTGCGAATCGACGAGAACGTCTTTGGCCGCAAGAACCCGGACGAAGAGCGCGCAAACGCTTTTGCAGCTGCATTCCTGATGCCAGAAGATGCGCTCAAGGCTGCGGTCCCCCGAGGCTATGTCTCTGAAGACCTGGTGGCGGAGCTTTTGAGCCGATATGGCGTGAGCCTGGACGCACTTGCGTTTCGCCTACACAATATCGGAGTAATCAATGCTGCGGGCCGGGATAGGATTCGTTCCATGTCCTCGACTCGCATCGCGCTGCGCAGCGGACGAACCAGCGACCTTCAAGCACGTGGCGATAGACGAGTACCGGGTAATCTGCTTTACAGGTCGGTTGAGGCTTATGTCCAAGGCAAGATCAGTGTAAAGCCGCTCGCCAGGCTGCTTTCGGTCGAACCTGATCAGTTGCTTGACGAACTTGCCCCGTTCCGACGGCGCGATCGAAAGGCGACCGAATCGCTGGAGCCTGCTCTGTGAGTGCCAGGGTTGGGGACGTCTACTTCGATACGTGCACCCTTTCCAACTTCGCGGCCGTCGATCGCCTCGACCTGCTAGAAGAACGGTACGGCTATAGGACGCGGTGGACTGAGACTGTCCGCCTCGAAGTGAAGAGGGGCGTGCGCTCAAGCCCGTACCTTCAACGCGTTTTGGACGCGACATGGCTCGGCGATCCTCTCGAAATCGAAGGAACAACTGCAGCCTTGACTGAAATTGACAATATTCGCCGAGGGCTTGGCGGCACAGCAGACAAACCATTGGAACATTTGGGCGAGGCCGAGATCATCTATTATATTGAAAGCGTGGACCCCTCCGGCACTTTCATATCTGACGATTATTCAGCCCTCGATTTCGCCGCAGCCAGGGGCATCGCCACCATAGACACGCGCAGGATCCTTGAGGAGTGCCACTCCTTAGGAGAAATCGGCTGCCCTGACGCTTTCCGCCTTATGCAGGAGATGCAGTCGCACGATCGTATGGTCCGCGTTCCTGCAAGCCATATGGCGGTATGCCCCAGCTAACGAATAGCAGCCGAAGCGGATCCTTCCCGCGTCCGTGGTCGGGCCGACCGGCAACTCCTCGCCGGACTCGTCGTCAACCAACACCCCGCAACACCACGCGACGAGTACGGCCGGCTCCACACCATCCTCTACAACTCCGCCCGCACCGGCCTCGCCGCGCAGAACCGGACCGGCCATCCCGACATCGCTCAATACCTCATCGGACGAGTTAGCTGGGTCGGTCATCACCAACCGGCACCCGCAGCCAAACTCGCCACGCTGCTGGCCCAGCACTTGCGGCACCGTAAACTGACGCGGCGCGGCAACTTCACCTGATCACGGCATGGACGCGTCGCACCGACCGAAGCATGTCCTGAGCAGGACTTACGCCCGCCCTGCTGATCTTCAGCAAGCGAGCACAGCAACGCCCGCGTGCGACCCATTAACGCGAATACGAAATAGGAACCGGCAGGTCATCAGCCTATGGGTACAGATAGAGCGTCGTCTTAGGAAACCGATGCTCTATCCCCTGAGCTACGAGGGCGTGAGGGCCTAGTCTAGCGACCTGCGGGTTCACCCGGGTGGCAGGGAGTGGCCAGGGTTCACCTGCGTCACCCGGACCTGGGTTCGCCCAGCCCACAAGCACACGGCGTACACATCAGCAAAATCGGTACCCCGGAGCGACCTTGAAGCACGCCGGTGGCCTGTCCGGGCTGCGATGCGGTGACGGGCCGGGTGCTCGGGTATCACCAGCGGACCCTCGCGGACCTGTCGGTCGATGCCCGGCCGGTGGTGCTGCTGGCTGCCTGCATCGCTGTGGTGCTGGCCGTCCCAGGGGTGGCGCCGGCGTCGATGTCGGCCTGGCGCAGCCACTTGAACAAGGTCATCGGGTGCACCCCGAAGTCCTTCACGATCTGCTCGACCGTCACGCCTGGCTCGCGGCCACGAGCGACACGCACCACGTCATCCCGGAACTCTCGGGGGTAAGGCTTCGGCACAGCGACATCCTTCCAGCCCGCCACCAGGGCAACCCATCTCAGATGTCACCTATCGGTGCAGCAGACCCGCTCGTCGTAGCGGCGGATGATGTGGTGCAGCGAAAACTGCGACGTGAGTAAGACGGCCCCTGATCTGCCAGCTTGACAAGGACATGCCGATGACGGCCGTTCGGCCGCGACGGTCAGGTGCCGAGCGCAAGGGCTCTCGACCCGTTGCGGCGCCGCCTCGTCGGATTACGTTCACCGAGACGGCGCCGCAAACGCCCCACACCGCTCGGGTCACGCTCGCTTCGTGAAGGCGGAACGCGCCCACAGGTAGCCGACGAGGGCGATCGCCACGCACCAGGCGACGGCGACGGCCGCGTCGTTGGTGTCGGGCGCGCTGTCGAGCAGCCCGCGCACGGTCTCGATGATCGGCGTGAAGGGTTGGTACTCGGCGAACTGCCGCAGGCCCGGGCCCATCTTCTCCGCCGGTACGATCGCGCTGCTGAAGAACGGCAGCATGACCAGCGGCACGGCGGCCATGCCCGCTGTCTCCGGCGACTTCGCCGACAGTCCCAGCGCGACCGTGAACCAGCCCGCCGCGAACGCGAGCAGAACGACGACGCCACCCACGGCGAGCCAGTCGGTCAGACTCGCCTCCGGGCTGAACCCCAGCAGGAAGGCCACTCCGACGAGCGCCGCGATGGCGATCAGGTTGGTCAGCACGCTGGTGATGACGTGGCCGGTCAGCACCGCGCCGCGGGAGACGTCCATGGCCTTGAACCGGTTGATGATGCCCTTGGTCATGTCGGAGTTCACCGCCGTCGCGGTGGCTCCCAACCCGTAGCAGACGGCCAGCAGGATCAGGCCCGGCGTCGCGTAGTCGATGTAGTCCACGCCGACGCTGAAGGCGTCGCCGAACATGTACACGAACATCAGCATGATGATGATCGGCATCAGGACGGCGTTGAACACCGAGGTCGGGTTCCGGGTGAGGTGTTTGAGGTTGCGGCGCAGCATGACCAGCGAGTGGGACTGGGTGCTCATTTCGTGTCGACCTCCGTGGCGTGGCCGGTCAGGGCGAGGAAAACGTCGTCGAGGTCCGGGGTGCGCACGGAGCACTCCTCGGCGCTGAGGGAGTGCTCGTCGAGCCGGTCCAGCAGGGCCCGCAGTGACTTCGTGCCGCCGTCGGCGGGCACCCGCAGGGCCAGCGCGTCGTCGTCTCGGGTGGCCTCGGGGAAGATCCCCGCGGCGGCGTCGAGTTCGGCGGCGGTGGAGAACCGCAGCCGTACGTGTGTTCCGGGGATGAGGCGCTTGAGTTCTTCCGGCGTGCCCTGGGCGACCAGGCGGCCCTGGTCGAGCACCGCCAGGCGGTCGGCGAGTTGGTCGGCCTCCTCCAGGTACTGCGTGGTGAGGAAGATGGTCGCGCCGTCGTCGACCAGGTCACGCACGATCGACCACATGGTGCGGCGGCTGCGCGGGTCCAGGCCCGTCGTCGGCTCGTCGAGGAAGATGATCCGCGGATCGCCGACCAGCGTCATCGCCAGGTCGAGCTTGCGGCGCATGCCCCCGGAGTAGGTGGAGGTCGGCTTGTCCGCCGAGGCGGTCAGCTCGAACCGGTCCAGCAGGTCCGCCACGATCCGCGCGCCGCCGCCGGCGACCCTGCGGTTGAGGTCCACCATCAGCTGGAGGTTCTCGCGTCCGGTCAGCAGCTCGTCGACGGCCGCGAACTGGCCGGTGACGCCGATGGCCGCGCGGACCGCCTTGGCGTCGGTGGCAATGTCGTGGCCGGCGACCCGGACCGCGCCGCCGTCGGCCTGCACCAGCGTGGTCAGCACGTTCACCGTCGTCGTCTTGCCCGCGCCGTTGGGGCCGAGCAGACAGAACACCGTGCCGGCGTGGACGTCGAAGTCGACGCCGTCGAGGACGGTCTTGTCCTTGTACGCCTTGCGCAGGCCGGAGACCGAGATCGCCGGGGTCGTCACGTGGTCACCTCCGGGGTGGCCTCGGCGGCGTCGAGCGCCGCGATGATCTTGTTGGTCATGTCGGCGACGGTGGGATCGGGTGCGCCCTGCCGGGTACGGACGGCCGCGTCGAGGGCGACGACGACGGTGCGGCGGAAGTTGTCGGCCTCGGCCGGAGCCTGCTCGGCGAGCAGGCGCATCGCCTCGGTCAGGGCGGGCAGAACGCGGTCGGCGATCTGGGCCACCGACCTGCCGCCCAGGTCAATACGCGTGGACTTCTCCGCGAGCACGTGCCCGACCAGGCCGGTTGCCGAGGCCAGGGCGATGGACCCGCTGGTGGCGATCTTGTGGGGTGAGCCGCCGGCGGCTCCGGCGGCCGACAGCAGTGTGACCGCACCGTACGCGGCCGTGCGAAGCGTGAGTTTGTCCTGGGTGGAAAGGTTGACGGACACGGTGGTGAGCTCCTTGATGTTGACGTGGGCAGGTGGCGAACGCCGGGTGGCGGCTCGGGATCACCGGGCGGGTCTCGGCTCCCGACCGGGGCGGCCCACGTCCGGGGGCGGACAGGATCTTTCATGACAAACCTCTCTTCATCGGGCACGGATCGGCCCGGACGTGCCACTGGATCGGAGTCAGGGCCGCCGGTTACGGCAGGGTGAGTTCGTAGCGGAGACGCCGTCCGAGAGGGCGGAAGCCCAGGTGTCGACGCAGGGCGACCAGGTCGGAGTCCTCGTCGGCGGTGCGGGTCTCGATCTCCTCGACGTGTGGATGGATCTCGCGTAGTCGGGTGAGCAGAGCGGCGTTGACCCACAGCCCCAGCCGCCGTCCGCGATGACCGACGAGCACGGCAGGGCCGTACTGGCGAGCGCGACGCTGCGACGGTGCTCCCGTCATTGCCGCTACATAGGCGACCACGCCGCCGTCCGCCTCGGCGGTGCTCACCACCGCGTTACCCGGTCGGCTCGGATACCGGAGTAGTTGCTCGACGCTGTTCGCGCCAGTCGGGCCCCCGGTCCAGTGACGCAGCCGGTATCCGGGGTGCTCGACGTCGACCAACTCACCCAGCCAGGCATGGTGAATATCTCGGTAGGCGAGCAGGCCATGGATCCTGGATCCGGTGCGCCGAAATCCGTGCCGCTCGCAGAACGACTGCGCGGCGGAATCCGGGGCGGTCTCAACGATCAGCCGCCGTCCCACGGCGTGTGCAGCGACGGCGGCCAGCAGCCGCGATCCGATCCCCCGTCGACGCCACTGTGGCTGTACATACAGGTTCAGATCAAGGGTGCCCGGCTGCAGGGCGGTCGGCGGTGGCAGTTCGTACTCGAACGGCATGACCGGACGTAGATCGGCGACCCCGGCCACCGAACCGGGCGACGTCACAGCGTGCCAGTGTGGGGTCCCGAGATGATCCGGCGCCGCCACGATGTCGATCACGCTTTCGCTCATGCGTCCACCATCGCCCGGCCGCCCCGGCCGAACAACGCAGAAGATTGCATCGCCGCATTAGCCAGCGGTGATCGATCGACGACGGACCCGCGACGGCCGGTGGTCCGAGCCACGCTCGTGCCACCCGTTCTCGTCGCGGCCGTAGACTGCCCAGTTCGAGGCCGCGATGATCGGAGATAGGGCCATCTGGTGGAACTGCGCGACATCGAGATCTTCCTGACGCTGGCCGAAGAGCTTCACTTCGGGCGCACGGCCGAGCGTTTGCACGTGTCCCAGTCGCGGGTCAGTCAGTCGATCAAACAGCAGGAACGCCGGATCGGCGGGGGCCTGTTCGAGCGTACGAGCCGCGCCGTTCGACTCACCCCGCTCGGCGAACGGTTACGCGACCGCCTCCGCGCCGGCTACAGCGAGATCATCTCCGGCATCGAGGAGGCCGCCGCCACCGCACGCGGCCAGGCCGGCACGCTGACCGTCGGCACCATGGCCACCCACTACCGGTCGGTCGAGGCCGTCCTCGACCTGTTCCGGCAGCGGCACCCGCAGTGCAAGCTGCGCCTGCGCGAAATCCTGCCGACCGACCCGCTCGGGCCGCTGCGGGCCGGTTCGGTCGACATCGGGATTCTCTGGCTGCCCATCCGCGAGCCCGACCTCACGGTCGGGCCGGTCCTGCACCGCGAGGAACTGGTGCTGGCGGTGGCCGCCGGTCATCCGCTGGCCAGCCGGGGCAGCGTCGAGTTGGAGGATCTCGGCGATCACCCGGTGGTCTACCCCGAGGGACCCATTCCCGACTACGTGTGGGAGGCGCACACCCCGTCCACCACCCCGGCCGGGCGGCCCGTCCGGCGCGGACTGGGCATCGTCACCCTCGAGGAGGCCTTCCAAGCGATCGCCGGCGGCAGCGTCGTGTCCCCGATCGGATCGGACGTGGAAGCTACCCGGCAACGAGGCGACATCACCTTCCTGCCCATCACCGACGGACCGGTGCTGCACTACGCGCCGGTGTGGCGCAACGACGGAGAGAACGCTCTGGTACGCGCCTTCGTCCAGGCCGCCACGGAGGCACAGCGAACGACATAGCCGGCCCGACGCCGCCCTTTCCACCGCCAAGCCGTGACTGCGGCTCCACGCCGGCCGAGCGCTGGACAATCTCGTGCCGCCGTCCACGAACCGCAAATCGAAAGCCAAGGTCCCCGCAGATCGATGCTGGTACGCCTGCTTGCGGCCAGGTCCGCGACCATCATCACCGCGAACTCCCTCGAATCCGCCCTCGGACTGAGCCGACCGACGATCGCCCGCTACCTCCAGGCCCTGTAAGAAATCTTCCTGATAAAGCGGATCCCGGGCTGGTCCCGCAACCTGGGCACCCGCGCCACCGCCGCGTCGAAACTGATCTTCGTCGACTCGGGCATCGCCGCCAACGAGATCGCGACCGACGCCCGGGCAATACTCCGGCCGGGCGCACCGTTCGGCCCGCTGCTCGAATCATTTGTCCTGTCCGAGCTGTCCCGACAACTCACTTGGTCCGAGCAGTTCGTCGACCTGTCCCACTACCGCGACCAGAGCAGGTACGAAGTCGACGTGGTGCTCGAGAACCGAGCGCTGTTCGCCCAGCCCAAGACCACAACCGGAGCACACGACCCCGGTCTGCGACCGGCGGTCGGCCGCAGTGACTGCGTTGGCACCGGTTGACCCGGTTGGCATCCGCTGGAGCACGCACAGCCATCCCCCACTCCCGATCCTGCGGGCACGGCAACTCCAGCCTCTCGCCATCGCCGGCAGTAAGGTTCTCCCGGTTTGCCGGAGGGTTACCTGGCTCCGGTGGGCTCAGGCTGAACGATACCCGTTTCGTCCTGTCGGGCCTGGTGGGTGTGCCAGGCGGTCTCGTACTCGTCTGGGGATCGCCAGCCGAGGTCTTCCTGTATGTGGCGGGTCTGCACGGGCATGGGTGCGCTCTCATGAGCGCCATTCGCCCGCATGTCGCATCCGGGACACAATGCGGGGCTGGTGCAGTGATCCACCTAGACTGAGGTGGACAGATCGACGTGCACCTAGCTTGATGCCGAGGATGCAGGGCGAGGCGAAGCTGTCATGAAAGCAGAGGACCTGTTCAAGTTCGTCGCTATCCGTACGCCGCGGGCTACCGCGACGGATAGCCCGATGTCGGCGGGCTCGGCAGCAGACACCTTCGTCGCGCGAATTCGCGCGCAGATGACCGGTGACGTTTCTTTGCCTCAGGCGCGAACGCTGGTTGCCAACTCCACCATGGACTCCGATGGCTACGTCATGCGGGACCCGCGCTGGAAGCCGTTTCTCGCGGTCGAGCCGCAGGCGCGGCAGTTGCTGCGCGACGACGCCGTCGGCCTGCCCCTGCGACCGGCCGTGGACGCGTTGATCAGCACGGCCACCGGCGTACCGACGGTGGTGAGCGAGTTTGTCGAAAGCTCGGCCTTCGATCAGATGCACGGCACGTTGTGGCACAGCTACTACAGCAATCTCGCGTTGGTCGACCGCCGTGCGGGAGACCGGCCGCGACTGCTGTTCTGGCTGCGATTCTGGCGTTTCCTGGAGTCGCTGACCGTCGGCGAGCCCGAGGCGGGGTCGTTGGCCGGCTTCGATCGCTGGATGCCCGTGGTGCCACATGAGCTGATGCAGGCCGAGCCGACCAAGGCCGACCCGGACCAGCCGCCGCCGGCGCGGGTCACGCCGCGCGGGGCCAAGGTGGCGGCCTCGCGGCGGGCGGTGCGTGATCTTCGGGCCGCGCGGGGCAAGGTGAGCACCGTGCTGGCCGCCAAGCTGGCGGCGACGAATGTGGAGCCGAGCGCGCGCGGTCGGGCGCCCGTGCCAGGAAACACCGCGCTGTCTGCGCCGACGCCGCCGCCTGCGAACGTTTCCTCGGCGGCAGTGGTCACCACGTTCGAGGCGATGGAGAACTTCGGCTTCGACGATGAGTTCGTGTCGTGGAGACTCGCAGCCGAGGACCTCGACTCGGCCGTCCTGGCCACACTGGAGCACCACCACATTTCGGTGACCGCACACGACGCCGCTGAGATCATCGCCATGCTGGACAAGGCACTGGCCGAGGAACGCAGCGCGCTGCAGAGCCTTGAGCAGGTTGAACACGTCGCCATCGTGCGTGGCGTTCCGGTGCGGCGGAAGCGCCGGCTCAGCGAGGCAGAACTCGGGCTGGGCGGTTCCGATGAAGCCTGAGTTCAAGCCGATCGGCGTCGGCGACCTGCTCGTCGTCAAGCAGAAGCTGGTGCGGTACGCGGCTGGCGAGATCGCGCACATCGAAAATGTGATGGCGACCGAGAGCCGTGGGCGGCGCCACCGCCGGTTGCGACGGTTGGAGGAGACCGTCGAGTTCGAGTTCGAGCGCACCGAGGAAAACCAGCGGGATCTACAGTCCACGGAACGCTTCGAACTGCAACAGGAGACCCAGAGGACGATCCAGTCGGACACGAAGTTCCAGGTCGGGGCCGAGGTAGCGGCCGGGTTCGGCCCCGTTCAGATCGGCGTCTCGACCGAGTTCTCCACTAGTACGTCCAAGACTGAGTCAGATCGCAACGCCACCAACTATGCCAAGGAGATCACCGACCGATCCTTGAACAAGCTCGTCGAGCGGGTGCGCGAACAGCGCACCACCCGGACTCTGGAAGAGGTAGAGGAAAAAAACTTCCACACGTTCGAAAACGCCGACGGAGACAATCGGACAGGTATCTACCGGTGGGTCGACAAGTACTATCGAGTCAAGGTCGTCAACTATGGGCGCCGCCTGTTCTACGAGTTCATCGTGGGCGAGCCGGCGGCGTTCTACGTGTTCGCGCGCACGCACAACATCGACAGCAACCTGCTGCCTCCGGAGCCCCCGACGCCGGCGAATCCCGATGACCCGGACCAGGATCTCCTGCCAGAGCACATCACGCGCGAAAACTATCTAGCGCTTGCCAGGCAGTATGGCGCGGGAATCGGGCCGCCGCCGCGGGAGACCGTCCGGATCTCGCGCATCATCGGCCGCGACTTCCCCGGTGACGCGGAGTCGCACTGGTCGTTTGTGGATAGCGAGATGGAGATCCCGGAGGGCTACGTATACGGCGGCCGGGCCGTCTACTACAGCAGTGTCAAGTCGGGCGGCGACTACTGGTTCGGCATCCACCTGCCCCGTCGTGCCTATATGCGTCAGGACGGTGTCGCCGGCACGACGATGGGGCCGACTGAGATGCCGCAGGTCCAAGGCATCTTCCCGATCGGCGCCCACGGCCGCGGTCTGCGCAGCCTGATGATCAATGTGGTCATCTGGTGCACGCTGACCGGCGAGGCGTTCGCACAATGGCAACTCAAGACCTACAACACGATCATGAACGCGTACAAGAAGGAGCTGATGAACTTCGAGGAGCAGCTGGCCGCGGCTCAGATCCAGCAAGGGGTCGAGATCGGCGGGAACCCACCGCAGATCAATCGCGCCATCGAGCGCGAAGAGCTGAAGAAGGGCGTCGTCACGCTCTGGACCGGCTACCGGTACGACGGGCCAGCCATGATCACGCATCACCCGGACAAGGAAATCCCTGAGAACTATCCAGACGTGCTCATCAACCCCACCGTCGAGCTCAGCCCGGAGATCAAATTTATCGAGCAGGCGTTCGACTGGAAGAATATGAGCTACGAGTTCTATCCGTACTATTGGGCGCGCAAGAAGCAGTGGCTGGACATCCACTCACGGACCGACACCGACCCACTGTTTCAGGAGTTCCTCAAGGCCGGTGCGGCGAGGGTGCTCGTGCCGGTCCACCCGGCTTTCACGCAGGCCGTGCTGTTCTACCAGCTGACCGGCAAACTGTGGACAGGCGGCGATGTGCCGATGTTCACCCCACCTGACCCTGGTGGGACCTTGATGGCGCCCGGTGTGGCAGACCAGACAGAAGAAGAGCTGGCGCTCTACCAGGATTATGTCGCCGAGATGCAGGATGCGGGCCTGATCGAGGAACTCGACCGCGACGTCGATATCAGCCCCGACGATCCGCAAGCCTGGATGATCAAGGTGCCTACGACGCTCGTGTGGCTGCAGTCAGATCCGGAACTTCCCGACCTGGAAGCGGAAGGGCCGGACAATGGCTAAGTACCGTTCGTTCTCAGGACCCAACGGAACGGTGAGCATCGAAGTGGGGCCGGGCACAGGCGGTGGCTCCAACGGCGGGCTGTCGGAGTCGTTCGGCGTACTCGCCAGCGTGGCCGGGGCGTGCGCCGACGCCATCGCCAAGGTTGGGCAAGACAAGCGGCCGAGCACGATGGAGGTCACCTTCGGACTGGTGGCGTTGGAGGACGGCGCGCTGGTGGTGGGTATGGATTCGGCACAGGCGAGTTTCGCCGTGAAGCTGACCTGGACCGGCGGTGGCGACGCCGGATCGGCCGCCGAGTTCGCCGAGGACTTCGACTGATGTCACTGCTCGCCGGAGCCGTCCGCTTCAATGGCCGCACGGCGTGCAACCTTGGCGACGATCTGGGCCGCCAACCAGTCGAGCTGGGCTGAGGAGACATCCTCGACATGCTGCGGTAGCCTCACGAAAACCTCCTCGCCCGACTTGGGCGGTCTGACCCGGACGACGAGTCTGGTTGCCTGCTCCAGCTCCTCCGCGGTCATCGTCGCCTCCTGCCGGATGACACCGGTGGCGATCTGATCGGCTGAGTTGATGCCCAGCAGAGACTTGCCCTTGGCGGTGATCATCACCCGCCTGGCGTTGTTGAGACCGACCACATGCCGCTTGGGCGCGGCAGCCGGGTCGTAGATGTACCGCAGCTCCGTCTCCAGCAGGCGCGTGGTGCCATCCGGCAGCGTCTCCCTCGCGCCCTTGGGGAACACCAGCACGCTGCCGTCGGCATCGGTCAGGCGCCCTTCCACCCAGTCGAACGTCTGTTTGGTGGCTTCCTGTCCACCCCGGTAGCCGGATTTGGATTCGAAAACAATGATGGCCTGAAAGCCGCTGCGCCCGTGATATCCGATAATGCCGTCGGTGAACTGCCGCGGCGGCCCGAGTTTCCCGGTGGCCTTGTCGCGCACGCGGATCATCACGTCCTGATACAGGCGGGCACGGCGATAGTTCGGCTTCAGTCTCACGGCGTCGTCGAGATGCTTCAGCATGAGGTCGCGGGACATGATCTCCAGCAACTCACCCTTGATGGGGTTGAGCAGGCCCAGCTTGACGACCGGATTCACGGTCGGCAGCTGCTTGAGCACCAGGTCGGGATCGAGCCCCCGCACGGACACGCCGAGATATCCCTCAAGCTTGCGCAGGTCATGCTTCGGGCGGCTGAAAACATCCCGGAGAATCGTGGCGGCCTTGTCATCCGGCAGGTCGGCGGGGCGCGGGACCTCGAAGAGGTTGACGGCCCGTCCGGCCTGCGACCTCAGTGCGCTCTTGGCGTAGCCCTGCCCGAGGACCGACCGGAGTAGCCGCATTGCCGCAGGGTTACGGGTGCGGATGACCCAGGTCAGCGGATCGACCTTCCGTGTGCCCGGGCTTACCAGGTAGGAGCGGTAGGCGGCCTGCAGATCCGCATGGGTGAAGCCGGTCTGATCTACATTGAGCAGTAGACCCGCCGATGGTGGCGTCCCTTTCAGCTTCTCGCAGATCTTCACGTACTTCTGCAGCTGGGCCGTGGACACGTGTCGCCCCTTCTTGATGGCGTCTGCCACTTCCCGAGCAAGGTCGGCGTCCTGCTTGCTGAGCCGGGATATCCGTTCCAGTAGCGTCTGCGCCTTGGCGGTCTTGCGCCCGAAGACCTTCGCCGCGACCGCGCTGCCGGCGCGGCGCATACTCGGCACGGAATACGGCAAAAGCGCCCCCACACCCATCATGACGATGTCGCTCGTGGACAGCTTGCGACCGTAGAGGTCCCGTCCGGTGAACAGCGCGTCGGTGAACTCCATGATGTCGATCGCGTCTCCGAGGCCGGGGACGAAGCGCACCGCCAGGTCCATCGCGGCCAAGGCCGGGCTGACCACGACGGGCTGACTCACGCCGTCGACGCTGACGTGTCTCCACGATGAGGACGGCTTGAGGAAGCGTTCACCGAAATCGGGTACCCGCGAGATCTTGTCCGTCTCGTAGATCTGCCAGAATCGCTCAGTGGTGGATGCAGACGTCCCGGTCCATGCCGTCAGCGCAAACTCCTTCGGCATCCGGGCGACCTCGACCAGCACGTCAGGTGTCCGCACCACCTCGACGACGGGAAGCCAATCGCGCCCCTGGCTTGGGCTCCACACGCTAGCGCCAGGATTGACCTGGACATAGAACTTGGCGTTGCCGTTGTAGGCGCCCGGCTTGCCTTGGATATCCTGCGCACAGGTCGGCACGGTGATGATGAGGTCTTGACGGCTCCAGTGATGGCGCAGAATGACACCGTTGTGCAGCGGCACGACACTCAGGTAGTCCATCGGCGCCTGCAACTTGTGCGTGAAGTCGCGCACACTACCGGTCCGGCTGGCGTCGGGGTCCGGCCAGAACGGATGGCCCAGTTCGTATTCCGCCATGAGGTGGTGGTTGTTGAAGTCGAAACCGATCGGCGGCACCAGCTCCGGATCCTGCACCCTGATGATCTCCACCATCGGCAGCGTCGGTCTGGCGTCATAGGGCAGCGGCGGAAACCCATCCAGGGACACGCTGACCCCAGGGGCCGCTACGATCTTGATGATCGCGTATGGGCGGCTGTCCTTCAGCGACGGCTCCAAGAACTGGTAGCTCGCCGGCACGCGCCACGAGCCGTCCGCACTCACATCACTCAGGGTGATGGACAGTCGCGGCCCGAACAGGTGGCGATAGCGAAGCGTGATCCGCGACGGCGCGACCTCGGCGGAGAACCGCTCCCACGCGAATCCGGTGCCAGCGCTACTCACTCGATTACTCCGACCGGGGTGACAGCGTGGCGCGTTACCGCGGCCTCGGCCGTGGCACACCGTGAGCTGGCGGAGAGGCGCCTCACGCCCTCCACGGTAGGTGTGCCTCCGGCGGCCTGGGCCATCCCGGTCACCCAAACGACACCGGCGTGCCGCCGGTCGGTCCGCGACCGGAAGGGCTTTGCCGCTGCTCAGGAGGTTTGCGCAGGACGGCGAGGCAGTTGTCGGGCTCGTAAGTCGGTTGCTACGCCGCCGGGCGCACCGCCCCGATCTCGAACCGGCCGACCGGGTGGTGCTGGCCGTGTTGTCGCGGCTACTGCCCCGCCCACGCTGCGTTGGGAGAAAGGTTGGGCAACCCCGGTAACCCCTGTATCCGGGTGGGCCGATCAGGTGCGCAGCACGTTGACGTAGATCAGCCAGGCCAACGCGGACTTGGCGGCGAGGCTGAGCACGATGTACGAGACCTCGCCGTAGCGGTAGTCACGCCACCGGCCACGCTGGGCGTACTGCAACGCCATGTTGACCGCGAAGCTCGCGAAGAGGAGAAGCTGAACGATGATGATCGCCCACACGAAGCCGGGAATCTCCGGTGGCTGGGCGACGTAGACGGCGATCGCCAGCCAGGGTGCCAGGCCGACCAGCGTACCGAACCAGAAGGCGCTCCAGTCCGCGCGTCCCGGCGTCTGCTGCCGCTCCATCAACAGGCCGAACAGGATCATCGCGGTGTTCGCGGCGAAGATCCCGATGACCGCCGCGAGATCGCGGATCCCGACGAACAGGCCGATCAGGACGATCATGATCGAGGCGCTTACCGAATACTCGATCCAGCGGGCGTAGTTGGTTCGCCGGTCCAGGTTGCGTTCATACCAGCGGTGCACGCCCGGGGCGGCGGTGACGAAATGGTCGAGCGCGGCGAGCAGCAGGAAGACCGCCACCGCCGGCCCGACGGCGATCCGGAAGGCCACCTCCGGGAGCGTGGCGTCCCGCAGCGTCACCGGGTCCGCCGTCAGGTACGACGCGGTGACCGGCAGCGACAGGTCACTGCTGGCCACCCACATCCAGATGCCCTCGACCGCCAGCAACAGACCGACGAGCACGTTTATCGCTCGCAACCGCCGGTAGCGGTCGCGGCCTGCCACCGCTTGGTGCCCCATGGGCGCCACCATAGGGACCTGGGACAGCGGTTCGTCGGGGTTTGGGCACATCTTCTGAGGTCCGCCTGCGACCGGCGGGTGGGCCGGGACCGACCGGGGCGGGCGTATGACGAAGACGGGATGCACCAACGCATTGCTGTTCATCGATATCTGCCCATAGGCTCCCTGCCACCGCGGATGCGGCGCAGCCAGGAGGCTCGCCGTCGATGTCTTGGAGGGACCCATGGTGCGTTGGCGTAGATTCCTCGGCCGGTTGGCGGCTGTCCTGGTAGCGGTCACCGCAGGATCGGTCGCGATGGTGGCGCCCGCCGCCGCCGCGCCGACCGGGGACGTGACGCCGTTCGTCGTCGGCGGCACCCGTGCGGCGCAGGGTGAGTTCCCGTTCATGGTCCGGCTCTCCATGGGCTGCGGCGGGTCGCTCTACAGCCCGCGACTGGTGCTGACCGCCGCGCACTGCGTCGGCCGTACCGGCTCCAACACCAGCATCACCGCCACCCTGGGCGTGGTCGACCTGCAGTCCTCCAGCCGGATCCAGGTGCGTTCCAACTACGTCTACCGGGCCCCCGGCTACAACGGCAACGGCGACGACTGGGCACTGATCCGGCTCGCCACCCCGGTCACCTCGCTCGCCACGCTCAAGATCACGACCAGCACCGCGTACGACAACGGCACCTTCACCGTCGCCGGCTGGGGCGCCGCCCGGGAAGGCGGTCCGCAGCAGCGCTACCTGCTCAAGGCCACCGTGCCGTTCGTCGACGACACCACCTGCAACCGGTACTACCGCGGCCAGATCATTCCCAACGAGGAGATCTGCGCCGGCTACGCGAGCGGTGGGGTGGACACCTGCCAGGGTGACTCCGGTGGCCCGATGTTCCGTCGGGACGCCGCCAACGCCTGGATCCAGGTCGGCATCGTCAGCTGGGGCAACGGCTGCGCCCGGCCCAACTACCCCGGCGTCTACACCCAGGTGAGCACGTACGCCTCGGCGATCCAGTCCGCGGCCGCCAGCCTCGGCGGCTGACCGACCCGGTGGGGTGGCCCGGCCGCGCGAGGCGGCCGGGTCACCCAGTGCCGAGGCGCCGCCGGGAGGCGGCGCCTCGGAGGAACCCGGATCAGTTGCGGTTGATGGTGAAGGTCGACGTGGTGTTGCGGATGTCCTGCCAGTTGTCGTTCAACCGCAGGTTGACGAACGTGGCCGAGCCGACCGCCGGGCCCTGGCCCTGCTCCGGCATCTCGTTAACCCAGATGCCGAAGCCGGACTTGGCGTCGAACGCGTCGCCGCTGCGCCGGGCGCCGCTGATCGACACGTTTGTGAAGACCGTGTCGGTCACCGGATTCTCCGGCCGCCCCGACTGGTCGTACTTGGTCTGGAACATGATCCCGGAGTACGTGGGATCGACGATGTCCACGTCGGACACGCGGATGCCGCGGAACTCCTTCGACGCCGAGAACACCCAGATCGCGGGGAAGGTCTGCGCGCCCCAGAAGTGGCCGCCGGACCGGACCAGGGAGATGTTCTCGAACCGGGTCGGCGGGCTGGCCCCGAACCCGATGAACGGATATCCGAAGTCCAGCGAGCTGATCGTGATGCCGGAGTACGTCAGCTGGTCCGCGATGTAGAGGTTGCGGAAGACGTTGTCGTAGCCGCCGTACACCGCGATGCCCGCCGCCCGCCAGGTCAGCGTGGCGGTGAGGTTCTCCAGGACGTTGCCGTGGTTGCCGGTGCTGGCGCCCTGGTCGGTCGCCGAGAACAGCGCGAACGCGTCGTCACCGTTGGACCGCCCCTCCGAGTTGGCGATCCGGTTGTTCGTGCTGCCGTTGGTCATGTTCACCGCGTCGGCGAAGGTGTTGCGGAAGCGGCTGTTCGTGATGGTCAGGCCGCTGACGCTCACCCCCCAGTAGGCGCAGACCGTGTGCTCGACCCAGACGTTGTCCAGGGTCAGGTTGTCGACGTCCTTCAGTTCACCCCACACCTTCCCCGGCCCGTCCTGCCGGACGGTGTAGTTGCCGAAGAAGGAGAGATGGGCGAATGACGACCCGCTCGCCGAGGGCTCCACCCGGAATCCGGCGTCGGTGTTCTGCTGACTCGTCGGCGTCTGGAACCGGGTGAACCACATGCCCGCGCCGACCACCTGCACCGGCTTGCCGTAGACCTGGAACTTCTGGGCGGTCTCGTAGGTGCCGGCGGGCAGGTACACCCCGACCAGGTTGCCGCCGGTGTCCATCCGCACCCGGTCGAGCGCGTTCTGCACATCGGAGTGGCTGAAACCGGTCGGCTCCGCGTACCGGGCCGGGTCGGGGTTGGGCCGCGACACCACCTGCTCCAGGTTGACGAAGTCGATGGCGTACGTGGTGGTGTTGGCCGGGTCCTTCTGCAACCGGATCCGGCTGCCGGCGGGGATGGTGGCGTTCAGCAGCACGTTTGCCTCGTCGTAGATATGCCGCGGCGGGCCGGCGCTCGGCGAGTCGCTCGGGCTGCTCTCCGCGCCGTAGAGCCAGATGTGCCTGCTGGTCAGGTTGATCGGCTTGTGCAGGACCCCGTTGACGTAGATGTTCAAAGTGGCGTCGATGCCACCACCGCCCGGCGCGTCCGGGATGGAGAAGCGGGTGACCAGGGCGTTCGCCGGCGCCTTGGTGGTCCATTCGACGTACGCGCCGGTGCTGTTCAACGTCACCGCCCGTCGTCCGGACGCCTCACCGGCCAGGTCACCGATGGTCCGGTTCGGGCCGACCACCTGCGCCCCGCCGCCGACCGAGCCGTCCTCCGCCTCGTACATGTCGTACGGCAGGTTCGCGCCACGACCGACGAAGAGCGGCCGCTCGCTCGTGTTGTTGGCCCGCTTCACCGGCAGCTCGTTGGCGTCGTCGGCGAGCACGACCCGGACCGTGTACCGGCCGTTGGCCGCGGTCCAGGTGCCGAGGTTGACCGGGCCGGCCGTGGCGCCGGCGGCAATGGTTCCCGTGTACGAGCCGGTCAGGGTGCGGACCACGGTGCCGGCGTCGTCGACCACGGTGAGCGTGACGCCGTGCGCGCCGCCCGCCGAGGCCACCGTGCCCTGGTTGCGGATGGTCACCGCGAAGGTGACGGTGGCCCCGGCCGCCGGCGTGCCGGGCGACCAGGTGACCGTGGCGGCGACCAGGTCGGAGCTGGCGACCGGGTTGACGGTCAGCGGGCTCGGCGCGGTGCGCCGGTTGTTCGCCTCGCTCTGCTCGATCACCGTGTTCGCCGGGTCCACTGTCGCGGCGAACTCGTAACTGCCCGCGTTGCGGGGACCGATGGCGACCGAGACGGTGGTCGAGGCGCCGGCCGCGAGGGCGCCGACGTTGGCGGTGCCGACTGTGGTCGTACCCAGGTCGAAGGCGACCGTGGTGGCGGCGGAGGGTGCCGTGCCGGCGTTGCGCACGGTGGCGGAGAGGGTGACCGGGTCGGTCTCCACCGGCGTGGCCGGCGCGGCCGAGACGGCGGTGACCACCAGGTCCGGGTTGGGCGCCGGCGCGCCGATCACCTGGAGTTCGGCGACCTGCCCGTTGGGCGCGCCGGTGTTGGCGGTGAACTGGAGGCGGACGTCGGCCGCCGTGGCCGAGACCGGGATCGTCACGGTGTTGGCGCCGGCCGGGCTGAACGAGTACGCCGCCGAGCCGACAAGCGTGGTGAAGCCGCCCGCGGACTGCTCCCGCCCGAGCACCTGGAAGGTCTGGGTGCGCTGCCCCCAGGCCGGGTCCGGGTTCAGTTTGACCACGACGGCACTGATGCTCGCGTTGGCGCCAAGCGCGACGGTCAGGGTGCTCGGGTACGCGCCGGGCGCGCCCTCCCAGTAGGTGGTGACGTCGTCGTCGACGGCGTTGGCGGCGTTGAACACGTGCACCGTCGAGGACGCGGTGGCCGGCTTGCCGACGGCCAGGTTGGTACCGCCCGGTGTGCTGCCGGGACGGGTCACCGTGTTGCTGTTCGCCGACACGTTCCCCGCCGCGTCCCGCGCCCGGACGAAGTAGGCGACGGTGGCGGACGCCGGCTGGTTGTCGGTCCAGGTCAGGGTGCCGCCGGTGACGCTGGCCCGCAACGCGCCGTTGGCGTAGACGTCGTAGCCGGTGACCCCGACGTTGTCGGTCGACGCCGTCCAGGTCAGCCGGATCTGGCCGCTCGCCGGCTCGGTGTACGCCAGGTTGCCCGGCGCGGTCGGCGCGGTCGTGTCACCGGTGTCGCCGGTACGGGTCACCGCGTTGCTGTTCGGCGACTGGTTGCCAGCCGCGTCCCGCGCCCGCACGTGGTACGTGACGGTGGCACCGGCCGGCTGGGTGTCGGTCCAGGTCAGGGTTGAGCCGTTGACGCTGGTGCGGAGCACCCCGTTGGCGTAGACGTCGTACCCGGTCACCCCGACGTTGTCGGTCGACGCCGTCCAGGTCAGCCGGATCTGGCCGCTGGCCGGCTCGGTGTACGCCAGGTTGGCCGGCGCGGTGGGCGGCTGGGTGTCCCCGGTCGCCGGGCCGTAGACCTCCAGCTCGGAGAGCTGCCCGGCCGGCCAGCCGGTGTTGGCGGTGAAGAGCAGCCGGACGTGGCGGGTGGTCGCGGTGGGCACGGTGACGGTGACGGTGTTGCCGGAGCCGGGGCTGAAGGCGTACGCGGCCGAGGCGACCAGGGTGGCGAAGCTCGACCCGTTGGTGCTGCCCTGCACGGTAAGCGTCTGGCTGCGCGCCGGCCAGCCGGCGGGCAGCTTGAGCACCAGCCGGTTGACGTTCACCGTGGCGGCCAGGTCGACCTGGATCCACTGCGGGAACGCGTTGTTGGCGCTCTCCCAGTACGTGGCCGCGTTGCCGTCGTTGGCGTTGCCGGCGCCGTACACGTCGGCGTGACCGCTCTCGGCCATGGCCTTGCCGAGGGCGAGGTTGGTCGACGAGGTGGCGGCGCCGTACACCTCCAGCTCAGCGAGTTGCGCGGCCGGCCAGCCGGTGTTCGCGGTGACGGCGATCCGCACGAACCGGGTGCTGGTCGGCGGGAAGGTGATGGTGACGGTGTTGCCGCCGGCCGGGCTGAACGACCGGGCGGCGGAGGAGACGATGGTGCTGAAGCCGCTGCCGTCCGCGCTGCCCTGCACGGACAGCGTCTGGGTACGTGCCTCCCAGCTGCCCGGCAGCTTCAGCGTGACCTGGTCGATGGACTGGCTGGAGCCGAGGTCGACCTGGGCCCACTGCGGGAGGGCGGCGCCGCTCTCCCAGTAGCTGCCCTGATTGCCGTCGGTGAGGTTCGCGGCGACGTACGGCCCGTTGGTGCTGCTGGCCGAGGCGCTCCGGCCCGCGGCGAGGTTCGGGCCTCCCGCGGCGGCGGCCGGCGGCGCCGGCGCCGCGGTGACGGCCAGGCCGACCGCGGTGAGCACCGCGACCAGTCGGGTTCGGATTCTGGACATGGTTGTGGACACCTTCTTCCCGGGACGTGGAGAGGCGCGTGCGGTGGAGCGGTGTGCGGGGTGGAGCGGGTACGGGGTGGGACCGGATCGGCGGCGCGGTCCCACCCCGCACGTCTCAGGCGGCGTGGACCTCGAACTCGGCGAGCTGGCCGGCGGGCCAGCCGGTGTTGCCGGTGAAGGTCAGCCGGACGAACCGGCGCTCACCGGCCGGCAGGGCGATCGACACGGTGTTGCCGCCGGCCGGGTCGAAGGTGTAGCCGGTCGAGCCCCGGAGCGTGCTGAACGAGGAACCGTCGGTGGACCCGAGCACGGCCAGCGTCTGCGTACGCGTCTGCCAGGCCGGGGACGGTGGCAGCTTCAGCACCACCCGGGACACCGGACGGGCGGTACCCAGGTCGACGGTGATCGACTGGGGAAAGGCGTTGTTCGCGCTCTCCCAGTAGGTGGCGGCGTTGCCGTCCACCGCGTTGCCGGCGGCGTACACGTCGGTGTGGCTGGTCGCCGTGACCGGCCGCCCGGCCGCCAGGTTTCCGCTTGGCGGTGGGGTGGTCGGCGGTGAGGTCGTCGGTGGCGGGGTCGTCGGCGATGGGCTCGTGCCGCCGCCGTACACCTCGAACTCGGCGACCTGCCCCGCCGGCCAGCCGGTGTTGCCGGTGAAGGACAGCCGGACGAACCGGCGCTCACCGGCCGGCAGGGCGACCGTCGCCGCGTTCCCCGACGACGGGTCGAACGTGCGGCCGGCCGGCCCGGCGAGCGTGGCCCAGGATGACCCGTCGGTGGAGCCGAGCACCGCGATGGTCTGGGTCCGGCGTTCCCAGCCGGCCGGCAGCTTCAGCACCACCCGGTCCACGGCCCGCGCGGCGCCCAGGTCGACGGTGATCGACTGGGGAAAGGCGTTGTTCGCGCTCTCCCAGTAGCTGGCGGCGTTGCCGTCGACCGCGTTGGCCGCCAGGTAGGTCTGCGTGCTGCTGGTCGCGGTGACCGGCCGGCCCAGAGCCAGGTTGCCGCCGGTGGGCGGCGGAGTGGTCGGCGGCGGGGTCATGGGCGGAGTGCTCGGCGGCGGGGTGGTCGGGCCGCCGCCCCACCGGGGCTCCGGCCAGGGGCCGCAGTACGGGGCGGACGTGTACCACCCGGAGTTGCCCGGGCCCTGGTTTATCTGGAAGCCGCTGCCGACGCAGTTGTGGATCGGGTTCGACTGGGCGATCCCGGTGGCCCGCACGTTCGTGAACGAGACCTGGCTGGGCGCCTGCACCTGGAGCGCGTACGTTCCGGCGCCGTCGATACGGACGTTGCTGAAGCTGATCCCGCTGGTGGCGCCCTCGATCCAGTGCAGTGCCGCGTACGAGCTGTCCAGGATGTCGGTGTCGGTGACATTGATCGTCGCGTCCCGGATCGGCTCGTTGAGGGCGGAGAACCAGAGCGCACCCACCCCGAACTGCCAGTTGTAGTCGGAGTTGCCGTTGCGGATCAGTGTGTTCCGGGCGACCGTGATCGTCCCGGCGACGGCGGTCGCGCCGTGCACCCCGGGATAGCGGTTCGCGACGTGGATGCCGCCGCCGTTGGTGACCGAGTCGGCGGTCACGTTGTCGGTGATCCGGATGTCCCGGCCGCCGTACGTGACCAGGTGGTTGGCGAGGATTGTCACGCCGACCGTGTTGAAGGTGAACGAGTTGTTCACGTTCGGCACGTTCTGCGCCCACATGGCCAGGGCATCGTCACCGGTGTTGCGGACGAACGTGTTGGTCACCGTGGAGTTGGTGACTCCCCAGTGGAAGTTCACGCCGTCGGCGGTCTGGTCCAGGATCCGGCTGTCCCGGATGGTGAAGTTGTCCATCGGGCCGTCCATCCAGGCACCGACCTTCGTGTGCTGGAGCCAGACGTTGTCCACCACCGAGTCCGACATGGCCCCGCCGATGGCGTTGACCTGGTGCTCGTCCACCCGCTCCCGGATGTCACCGATGATGGCGAAGTCCCGCAGGGTCACGTTGCGGCTCGGACCGCCGGCCTCGTGAGGACGGATCTCGCCGCTGTAGCCGCCGCCCGGGACGTACTTGCCGTAGATGCCGGCGGCGCGTTTGCGGTCGGTGGGGTGGCGGCCGCCGAGCACCGAATACCACGGTCCGGCTCCGCGCAGGGTCACCCTGTCCACCACCACGTGATCCCAGAGCGTGAACGTGCCGGCCGGGATCCACACCTCCCGCCCCTGCGCCTTACCGGCGTCGACCGCCGCCTGGAACTTCGGGGTCGAATCCGTGGCGCCGGTCGGGTCGGCGCCGAAGTCGGCCACCACGTCCAGCGCGCCCGGGGGCTTGGTGATCTCCGGACCGACCAGCTCGAAGTCGGCCAGGTCGATGGTGAAGCTGGGGGACTGAGCGACCGACGAGACCTGGAGGCGGATCTTCGCGCCGGCCGGGTAGGTGGTCCCGAAAACGGTCCGGGTCTCGTCGTAGAAGTGGTGCGGGTTGGTGTCGCCGGGGTTGTTGTTGAACGGGTAGCCGCCGTAGTACCAGCCGTACCTCGAGGTCACCGGGACCGTCCTGACCAGGGTGCCGTTCGCCCGCACGTCGATGCTGGCGTCGCGGCCGGTGCCGGCGGCGTTGTCCGGGATGCTGTAGCGGAACGTGACCGCGTTGGCCGGCGCGGTCAGCGTGAACTCGACGTACTCGCCGACCGCGTCAAGCGTGACCGCCTCGCGGCCGGACGCCTCGGACGGCAGCGTGCCGTAGCGCCGGTCCGGGCCGATCTTCGTGCCGGTGTGCGTGACCTCCTCCGCCTCCTGCTCGACGAACGGGACGGTGGCGCCCCGGCCCGGAATGTCGAACGGGGACAGCCCGGCCGCCCGGGCCGGGGTGGCGGTGCTTGTCAACGAGATGACGGTGAGCGAGGTCGCGGTGAGAGCGACGCCGGCGAGGGCGGCCACCCCCGCGCGGGTCCGGGCTCTTCGGGGCGGGGTGGCGGTGGTGGTGTGGTCGGGCATGAGCGGAGCTCTCCCTCTCGTCGGTGGGTCCGAATCCCCCCGTGCTGTGGTGCGGTGGTGCCTCCGGTTGCTCGCGCCGGTCGGGGCCGGCGGGGTGAGGTGCGGTGCCGGCGGCCGGGACGGGACCGCCGGCACCGCGCGGGTCAGGCCGGTTCGGTGGTACGCAGCCAGACGGCGGTGTCCGGCGGCAACAGGTCGTCGTCGAGCGGGCCGCTGACGAGCAGCCGGCCGGTGTGCGGCGGCAACGGAACCGCCACGGTGGAGAGGTTGACCAGGCAGGTGAAGCCCGGGTCACGCCGGAACGCGAGCACCCCGTCCGGGGCGGGCAGCCAGGTCATCGTGCCGTCGCCGAGCGCCGGATCGGCCCGGCGGATGGCGATGGCGGCCCGGTACAACTCAAGCATCGAGTGCCCGTCGCCGGCCTGCGCGGCGGCGGTCCGGTCCTTCCAGTCGGCCGGCTGGGGCAGCCACGGCGCCGCCGCGCCCTCCGGGCTGAAGCCGAACGGCGGTGACTCGCCGGACCACGGCATCGGGACCCGGCACCCGTCCCGGCCCGGGTCGATCCGGCCGGAACGTTCCCACATCGGGTCCTGCCGCAGCTCGTACGGGATGTCCTCGACCTCCCAGAGACCCAGCTCCTCGCCCTGGTAGACGTAGGCGGCGCCGGGCAGCGACAGCGACAGCAGCGCGGCCGCCCGGGCCCGGCGGGTGCCCAGCTCCAGGTCGGTCGGGATCCCCTCGCGCTTGGCCGCGAAGCTGAAGGTGGTGTCCGCGCGGCCGTAACGGGTGACGTGCCGGGTGACGTCGTGGTTGGAGAGCACCCAGGTGGCGGGGGCGCCGACAGGCGCGTGGGCGCTCAGCGTCCCGTCGATGCTCTCGCGGAGCGCGGCGGCGTCCCAGGCGCAGCCGAGGAAGTCGAAGTTGAACGCCGCGTGCAGTTCGTCCGGGCGCAGGTAGTTGGCGAACCGCTGCCGGTCCGGCAGCCACACCTCACCGATCAGGGCCCGGTCGCCGGGGTACGAGTCGGCGATCCGCCGCCAGCCCCGGTAGATCTCGTGCACCCCGTCCAGGTCGTGGAACGGGTGCACCGCATCCGGCCGGATCTCCGGCAGCGTGGCGTCCTTGACCAGCAGCCCGGCCGAGTCGATCCGGATGCCGTCCACCCCGCGGTCGAGCCAGAACCGCAGGATGTCCTCGAACTCGGCGCGCACCCGCGGGTGGTCCCAGTTGAAGTCCGGCTGTTCCGGGGCGAAGAGGTGCAGGTACCAGTCGCCGGGGGTGCCGTCCGGGTCGGTGGTGCGGGTCCAGGTCGGGCCGCCGAACTCGCCCACCCAGTCGGTGGGGCGCCGGTCGCCGTCGGGGCCGCGGCCCGGGCGGAACCAGAAGAGTTCCCGCTCGGGCGCGCCGGGGCCACCGTCGAGGGCCGCCTGGAACCAGGGGTGCGCGTCGGAGCAGTGGTTCGGCACCACGTCGACGATGGTCCGGATGCCGAGCGCGTGCGCCTCCGTGATCAGCGCCTCCACCTCGGCGAGCGTGCCGAAGACCGGGTCGATGTCGCGGTGGTCGGCCACGTCGTAGCCGGCGTCGGCCATCGGCGAGGGGTACCACGGGCTGAACCAGATCGCGTCGACGCCGAGCGCGGACAGGTAGCCCAGCCGGGACCGGATGCCGGCGACGTCGCCGATGCCGTCGCCGTTCCCGTCGGCGAAGCTACGCGGGTACACCTGGTAGATCACCGCTCCACGCCACCACGGACCACTGTCTGCTGCGGACACGAGCACCTGCTTTCTGCGTCGGTACGTCGGCGAGGCCGCCGGGTCAGCCCTTGAGGCCGCCGGTGGTCAGACCGGACATGATGTTGCGTTGGAAGATCAGGAAGAGGATGACGGTGGGTATCGCGGCGATCACCGACGCGGCGACCACCACGTTCATCGGCGTACCGCCGGCGAAGGCGTAGATCCCGACGCTGACCGTCCGGGTCTCGGGCGACGGCATGACCAGCTTCGGCCAGAGGAAGTCCTTCCAGACCGCGGTCACGGCGAAGATCGAGACCACGCCGAGGATCGGGCGGGAGATCGGCAGGATGATCGACCAGAGGGTGCGCAGCGGCGTCGCCCCGTCCACGAGAGCCGCTGCCATCAGCTCCTCCGGGATCGAGTCGAAGAACCGCTTCAGCAGGAAGATGTTGAACGCGTTGGCGACCAGGGGCAGCCAGATCGCGAACGGTGAGTCGAGCAGGCTGAGGTTCAGGATCGGCAGGTCGATCACGGTCACGTACTGCGGGACGATGAGGACCATCGCCGGGATCATCAGCGTCGCCAGCATCAGGCCGAGGATCACGTTGCCGAGGACCGGCCGGAGCTTCGACAGCGAGTACGCCGCGGCCGTGTCGAGGACGAGTTGGAACAGCACCGCGCCGGCCGCGTAGTAGAACGTGTTGAACAGCAGCTTGGCGAGGTCGAGGTTGTTCCACGCGTCCGTGTAGTTCCGCCACTGCGGGTCCTGCGGGAAGAGCGACGGCGGGGTCTGCGCGATCTCCTGCCCGGACTTGAGCGCGCCGGTGACCATCCAGTAGAGCGGCCCGAGGAAGACGAGCGTGAACGCGATGATCGTGACGACCAGCAGGGTCCAGTAGATCGCCCGGCCGCGTCCGCGCCGTAGTTGGGCCGGGGAGATGAGGGTGCGGGTCCCGGAGTCCTGTGCCATGGCTCGTCCGTCCTAGTCCTGTTTCGCCGTCAGCCGCAGGTAGACGGCGGAGAAGCCGGCCAGCACGACGAGCATGATCACGCCGAGCGCGGCCGCGCCGTTGAGATCGTTCTGGAAGAAGCCGTGCTGGTAGATCAGGTACGCGACCGAGGTCGCCGAGTCCTCCGCGCCCGCGCCGTTGGCGAGGATCAGCGGCTCGATGAAGAGCTGCATGGTGGCGACGATCTGCAGCATCGCCAGGAGCGCGAGGATCAGCCGGGTCTGCGGGATGGTCACGTGCCGGACACGTCGCCAGATCCCGGCGCCGTCGAGCTCGGCCGCCTCGTAGAGCTCGCCCGGGATGTTCTGCAGCGCGGCCAGGTAGATCAGGACCGCACTGCCCATGTTCATCCAGGTCGACGCGAGCACCATGGCCGGCATCGTCATCTCCGGGGACTGCATCCACTGCGAGGTCGGCAGGTGCAGGGCCTTGAGGATCGCGTTGAAGAGCCCCGCCTCGCTGGGGTCGTACGCGTAGTACTTGAAGAGGAAGAGAGCCGAGGCGGGCGGCAGCATCACCGGCAGGTAGACCAGGATGCGGAAGTACCCCTTGGCGTGGCGGAACTCGTTCAGCAGGATCGCGACGAAGAACGGCACCGCGTAGCCGAGGACGAGCGCCAGGAAGGTGAAGTAGAAGGTGTTCTTCCAGGCGGTCCAGAAGCTGGGGTCGTCGAGGATCCGAAGGTAGTTGTCCCAGCCGACCCAGGTGGTTTCGCCGCGCCGGGTCCGCTGGAAGCTCATCACGATGCCACGGACCATCGGGTACCAGGAGAAGACCGCGAAGCACACCACCGCGCCGATCAGGAACGCGTGGCCGGTGAGGTTGTCCCGCACCTTGCGGCCGAGGCTGGTACGCCGCGGCCGCTCGGGTGACCGGGGTGCGGGGCGGCCGGGTGCTCTGATGGCCCCCGGGGCGGAGGTGATCGTCAAGGCGACTCCTGGTGTCGGGACCGGACGGTGCGAGGTGGGCCGGGTGGGGGCCGGCGCACCGGCCCCCACCGGCTCAGGTCAGCCCTGCGCGGCGAGGAGCTGGTTGACCTTGTCCTCGGCCGTCTTCAGCAGTGCGTCGATGTTGGCGTCCGGGTTCGTCAGGACCCCGGACATGGCCGCGTCGAGCACCGCGTAGATCGCCTGGGCGTTGCGGGGCTCACCCTTGATCGGAACCGGGTTCGCCTCGAAGACTGCGAAGTTCGCGGTGTCGACGTTCGCGTTGGCCTTGCGCAACTCGAGTTCCTGCTTCTGCGCCTCGGTGCCGTTGGCGAAGAGCAGCGGCTGCGGCAGGCCGACCGGGTAGTTCTGCGGCTTGGCGCGGACGTAGTCGAGCTGGCCCTTGCCCGGCGTCAACTTCTGGTACGCGATCCACTTCAACCCCGCGTCGACCTGCTCCGGGCTGAGGCCCTTCTTGAAGAAGTAGCCCTCGCCACCGCCGAGCGTCGCCTTCGCCGGGCCGTCCTGGCCGGGCAGCGGGCCCATCGCCCAGTCCTGGAACTTGCCCTGGAACTGGCTGACGATCGCCTGCGTGGTGTCCGGTGCGCCGATGAACATGCCGACCTTGCCCGCGGCGGCGTTTGTCAGCAGGTCGCCCCACTGCAGCAGTTGGCGGTCGCCCATGCTGTTGTCGCCGTAGCGCATGTCCCTGAGGTTCTGCAGGACCTGCTTGCCCATCGCGTTGTTGAAGTCGGCCTTCGTGCCGTCCGGCGTCAGCACCTGACCTCCCTGCGAGTAGAGCAGGGCGGTGAAGTGCCAGCCGCCGGTGTTGCCGGCGCTGTACTCGGCGTACCCGGCGATGCCCTCGCCGAGCGCGGAGATCTTCTTGGCGGCGGCCCGGACCTCGGGCCACGTCCTGGGCGGGTTGTTGACGTCGAGCCCCGCCCGCTGGAACAGCGCCTTGTTGTAGACCAGGCCCATCGAGTAGTTCTTCACCGGGACGGCGTAGAGCTTGCCGTTGTCGGTGAAGACCTCCTTGAGTGCCGGGTCGACGCTGTCCCAGGTCGGGACCGTGTCCTTGTCGGCGTACTCGGTGATGTCCATCGCCTGGCCGGAGTCCAGCACCTGCTGGAGGTCGGTCATGTACCCGTAGAACACGTCGGTCACCGTGCCGCCGGCGAGGCGGGCGGTGAAGTCCGGCGGGTTGTTGCACTGCTCGCCGACGCTGACGCTCTTGATGATGATGTCGGGGTTCTGCCGCTGGAACTCGGCGACGTCGTCGTTCCAGTTCTGCAGCAGCTCCTTCTGGGCGCCGACCGGCTGGCAGTCGACGGTGATGGTGACCTTGCCGCTCGCGTCGCCGCTCGCGTCGTCGCTCTTCGTGGAACAAGCCGTGAGGCCGAGCCCCAGGCCGGCCGCGAGCGCCAACGCCGCAGCCTTCCGGTACTGCGGTACGGACATCTGTCCATCCCTTCGGGAAACGGGTGTGTCGCCGTGAAGGTGCAAATGTGAGTGCGGTCACTGTAGCTACCAAGACTCATGACGGCAAGGTTTCGATCGAATGACGAAAGAAAGCGACTGCCGATGGGTAGCCGTCGACGGCCCGACGCGGTCCGATCGGTTCGCACGGCTTCACCCGTTTTGCACGCAACACGCGACGGCCGTCGACCGCGGGCAGCGGTCGACGGCCGTCGCGTCCGTCAGCAGGCGGGGGTCAGGGCCGGGCGCGGCCCGGTTCCGGGGCGGGCGCGGTCGAGCCGCGCACCACCAGTTCCGGCTCGAAGAGCAGTTCGTCGGCGAGCACGCCACCACCCTCGATCTGGGTCACCAGCAGGTCCACCGCCGCCTGGCCCATGGTCTCGATCGGCTGCCGCACCGTGGTCAGCGGCGGGTCGGTGCAGGTCATGAACGCGGAGTCGTCGAAGCCCACCACCGACACGTCGTCCGGCACCGATCGGCCGAGTCGGCGCACCGCGCGGATGGCGCCGAGAGCCAGCACGTCGCTGGCGCAGACGATGCCGGTGACACCCCGGTCGACCAGTTTCGTCGCGGCGACCCGGGCCCCCTCCATGGAGAAACTGGATCGCTCCACCCACCGGTCGTCGTCCTCGGCCCACCCCGCCGCCCGGCGCAGCGCGGACAGCTTGCGCCGCGACGGCACATGGTCCTCCGGGCCGAGCACCAGGCCGATCCGCTCGTGCCCGAGCGAGCGCAGGTGACCGTACGCCTGCTCCACCGCCACCGCGTCGTCGGTCGAGACGCGGGGAAAGCCGAGCTCTTCGACGCCCGCGTTGACAAGCACCACCGGCAGCCCCCGGTCGGTCAGCCGCCGGTAGTGCTCGTGGGAGGCGTCGGCCAGCGCGTACGACCCGCCGGCGAAGATCACCCCGGAGACCTGGTGGTCGAGCAGCATCTCCACGTACGCCGACTCGGAGACGCCGCCGATGGTGCGGGCGCAGAGCGCCGGCGTGAAGCCGCGCTGGGCCAGCGAACCGGTGACCACCTCGGCGAGGGCCGGGAAGATCGGGTTCTGCAGTTCGGGGAGGACCAGCCCCACCAGGCGGGCGCGTTCCCCGCGCAGTTTGGTCGGGCGCTCGTAGCCGAGCACGTCCAGCGCCGTCAGCACCGCGGTACGGGTCGCCTCGGACACACCACCGCGCCCGTTCAGCACCCGGCTGACGGTCGCCTCACTCACACCCGCCTTGCGGGCCACATCGGTCAGCCGCTTCGTCACCGTTGGAACGGTACGGCAAACAAACGAAAGAATCGAACCCCAATTTGCCGTGCGCAGTCCGAAACGGGACGCACCCTGGCAGCTATTTGCCCCAGGTTCGGGAACGACAGCACTCACGCGCCCCTTTGCTCTGCTTACCAATACGCACATGTCTGCTGAGCAGCGGTTGGGCGCTCGTCCACCCGGCAGTCTCCGCGCCGCGCGGACTGCGGAGCGTCACTGTTGCGTATGGGTAAGCAGAGCAAAGGCGTCGGCGGAGTTGTTCGGGGTTGCGAGCACGACTACCCCCGGTGTTCGCCGGCGTCAGCTCGGCGGCGCGTCGGTGCCCGGCCGTCCGGCGGCCAGGGCCACCCGGGGCGGACCGCCCGGCAAGTGGCTGCGGGCACCGGCTGGACGCCGGTGCCCGCAGCCGGGCCCGTCAGCCGGCCACGCCGGTGACGCCGCCCCCGTTCTTCGTGACCCGGTAGGTCACCCGCTCGCCGCTCCAGAAGTGGAAGGTCAGGGTGACCGGGCTGTTGTCGTTGACCTCGGCGAAGAACTCCGGGGTCAGGGTGATCACACCGGCCGCGTAGTCCGGCGCGAACGTCACGTCGAACTCCTTGTACGACGTCCAGTTGTGCGGCCCGGCGTTGCTCCCGTCGGCGTACCTGGCCTCCATCGTGGCGAGTTGATCGCCCCGGAACTGGGTGGGGATCGCGAACGAGCCCGTCGTTCCGGCGGCGTTCGACAGCACCGGCCGGTCGTACGTGATCACGTTGACCCGCCACGGCACGCCGGCCGAGAACCGCAGGTGCAGCGTGGCGTTCACGCCGTACGCCCGATTGCCGGTCAGGCGGGTGAGGGCGGCGGCCGTGAAGGTCAACTGATCGCCCGAGACGGTGTAGTCGCTGCCGCGCACCAGGTCGGTGCCACCCTGCCGTACCCCGACGAACGACGTGCCGTTCAGGTTCAAGGTCAGCGACTTGCTCGTGATCGCCGTGGCCCGTGCGTTGAACAGCAGGTCGGACGACGCGGTGCCGGAGCGGGTGGTCCAGCTCGACGCGATCTGCGCGAACAGCTCCGGGTCGCGCCACTGGAAGGTGGTCCGGTTGAAGTGCTGCCCGTTGTCCCAGAGCATCGTGGTCAGTTGGCGCGTCCGCGCGTAGTACCCCAGGAACTCGAAGAACTTCAGCTTCTCGCCCTGCTCGATGGTGCCGGTGTGCCGGTCGAAGCCGAGCAGGCCGTACTCGCCGATGATGACCGGTATGCCCCGGCTCACGAACGCGTTGTGGACCCGGTCGAAGGAGTCGGTCAGGTCCTTCTGCACGGTGGCGTCGAACCGGGTGCCGCCGGCGACGTTGACGCTGAACGGCCAGTAGCCGTAGAAGTGCACGGTGGCGATCAGGTTCCGGTCGTCGAGGGCGCTGAAGGTGGCCAGCAGCTCGTCGATCCGGGCCTGCTCGGACGAGGTGTGCAGGGTGGGCAGCACCAGCAGCCGGGTGGCGTTGTAGCCGCCGGACTGGCGCACGATCCGGTGGAACGACGTGTTGAGCTCGTTCAGCAGGCTGGCGTTCTGGGCGTCGCCGGAGCTGCCGGTGAACTGCGGCTCGTTGACGCTCTCGAAGACCAGCTTCGACGAGGAGTTGCGGAACGTGCTCGCCAGCTGGGTCCAGATCGCGTTGTAGCGGTTCAGCACATTGGTGCGGTCGGTGGGCATGGTGTTGATCCACTGCCACGAGTCGTGATGAATGTTGATCATCACGTAGAAGCCGTCGGCGAGGGCCCAGTCGACGACCTCCTTGACCCGGTTCAGGTACGCGGCCTCGATCGTGTGGTTCGGCGCCCCGCCGAGATGCGCCGACCAGGTGACCGGGATGCGGATGCTCTTGAAGCCCTGTGCCTTGACGTTCTCCAGCAGGGCCTCGGTCACCCGCGGGTTGCCCCACGAGGTCTCATCGGCACCGGTGGAGTCGAGGGTGTTGCCCAGGTTCCAGCCGGGCTGCATCGCGGCGACGGCCGCCATGGCGTCGGTGCCCGGCGGCGGTGTGGTGGGCGGTGGCGTCGTCGGCGGCGGCGGTGTGGTGGTGGGCGGCGGCGTCGTGCCGCCCACGGACCCGGTGCAGGTGACACCGTTGAGCGCGAACGTGCTGGGCGCGGTGTTCGTGCCCGACCAGGAGCCGTTGAAGCCGAACGACACCGAGCCGTTTGTGGGCAGGCCTGCGTTGTAGCTGACGTTGCTGGCGGTGACCTGGTCACCGACCGCGGTGATGGTCGCGTTCCACGCCTGGGTCACTCGCTGGCCCGAGGGGAACGTCCAGGTCAGGTTCCAGCCGTTGATCGGGTCCCCGAGGTTGGTGACGGTGACGTTGGCCGTGAAACCGCCCGGCCACTGCGAGGGCGCCGCGTAGGTCACCCGGCAGCCGGCCGCCGCGTGCGCGGTGCCGGCGACGGCCAGCGCGAAGCCCGCCAACAGCGTGGTGACTGCGGTCGCGACCAGGCTCAACCGCCATCTCGTTCTTCGTAGGGTGCCGGGCCGACCGGTCATGCGTGCCTCCGAAACGGTGGTGAGGTGCGGGGTCAGGTGCAAGGCGCCGGGCATGGTGACCCAGCTCGATCCCGAGATTAAGTTTGGATTCTAAACTTTGTCAATCGGCGGCTGCCGATGTCTGCGTGGTGGAGGCGGCGCGACGGAGGAGGTGAATGGATGTTCGACGAGTGGACAAATACAACGTTCGGCTCTTATCGGAAGTAACGGCAAGTGACGTTTCCTTCTCGGTGGGTGCCGGGTTGAACCGGATGTGACAGCCATATCAGCGGTCATCGACGGCTCGAACCCCGACGCCGCACCCCGCTGGCGGGTCGCCTGGGCCCGTCGCGAGGACGCCCGGCGCCGGTACGCCTACCACGAGGCGGTCGCCGCCTGGGACCGGCACCACGAGCACCTCCTCCGGCTGCGGATCGAGGCGGCCACCTTCGAGGGCTGCCACCCGGCGCGGGACAGCCTGCCGGTGCGGTTCGAGGACGACGAGGTGGTCTTCCGGGTCGTGCCGACGGCACGGCTGGTCGAGGTCCCGGCACGACACGTACGCGGGCTGCCGGTTCCCGACCTGACCGTCGGCGCGAGCGCCACGCCACTCGACGGACGCCTGCCGCGCGGCTTCCGGGTCGTGGCGGCGGGCGCGGCGGTGATCACGGATCGACGGGTGGCGTTCGCAGGGCCGGAGAGCCGACGTGAATGGTGGTACGCGGACACCACCGGCATCGCCCAACACCCCGGCGTGCCCCTGACACTGCTGCACACCTTCGACTGTCGCCGGCTCGCCGGGCTGCTCGCCGAGCCGGCCGGTGCGGTGAACGCCCGCTTCTACCTCACCCTCGCGTACGCCACCGCCACCGACCGGCGGGCCACCGTCGTCGCCGAGATCGACGCCCTGCTGGCGGAGCACGAGGCGACCCGGCCGAACCCGCCGGCACCGGCACGGCCGTCGGACGCCCCGTTCACGGCGCTGCGGCCGGAGCGCCGGTTCGGCACCGCGGTCGCGGCGGCGGCGACGCTCACCGCCCTGACGGCCGGATTCGTCGACGCGGAATCGGCTGAGCGACCGCACCGGACGGAGGTCGCCGCGACCCTGCCCGGCACCGCCGACCGGCCCGGCCCGGCCGGGGCCGCTCCCCCGGCGCCGGCCACCCCGACGACCGCTGCGCCGGTCCCGCAGGCCGCCGCCCGCGAGCCGCTGCCGCCGGCAGCTCGGACGCGGCATCCGGCACGGGTCGCACCGGAGGTCCGGCCGCCGGTGCGGGACACCGTCGCCCCGGCGGTGGACGCCAGCCCGGGCGGCCGGCCCACCACGAGCCCGACGCCCGGCACCACCCCGACTCCGACTCCGACCCCGTCACCGAGCGCTCCGCCGAGCGCGACACCGACTCCGACGGACACACCGACGCCGGCCACGACCAGCCTGCTCACCGTGTGCGTCGGCGTCGTCGAGTTGCCGATCGTGGACCCGCTCCTCTGCCCCGGCGACTGATCGCCGGCGCTAGCGCACGGCACACCTTCGCAATCTTAATAGTAAAGATTGTGAACAGTAGTGCTACAGTGAGCGCCATCGATAACTGGCCCCGTGTTGCCGGCGCGGGGCACCCGGGAAGGAGCGAGCACATGTCGAGACTGCGCGCCCTGGCCGCGCTGGCGGCACTGGCCGTCGCCGGTGGGCTGATGGCGATCATCCCGTCGACAGCGGCATCCGCCGCCGCCTGCGCCACACCCTGGCAGGCCTCGGCCGTCTACACCGGAGGCGCCCAGGTCTCCCACAACGGCCGCAACTACCAGGCGCGGTGGTGGACGCAGAACGAGGCACCGCCGGGGACCACCGGCGTCTGGCAGGACCTGGGCAGCTGTGGCGGCGGAACCACCCCGCCACCCGGCGGAACCTGCAACCACCCGAACTGGGTCGCCGGCACCTGGTACCCCGCCGGCAGCATCGTCCGGTACACCAACGGGCTCTACTACATCGCCGAGCACGACAACCCGGGCTACGACCCGATCATCAGCACCTGGTACTGGAACCCGTACACCTGCGGCAGCCAGCCGCCCACCACCCCGCCTCCCACCAACCCGGGCGGCTTCGTGGTGACCGAGACCCAGTTCAACCAGATGTTCCCGGGCCGGAACTCCTTCTACACCTACTCCGGGCTCGTGGCCGCCCTGAGCGCCTACCCCGCGTTCACGAAGACCGGCAGCACCACCGTGCAGCGGCAGGAGGCCGCCGCCTTCCTGGCGAACGTGCACCACGAGACCGGAGGGCTCGTCCACATCGTCGAGCAGAACCAGGCCAACTACCCGCACTACTGCGACGCCAGCCAGCCGTACGGCTGCCCCGCCGGCCAGGCCGCCTACTACGGACGCGGCCCCATCCAGCTGAGCTGGAACTTCAACTACAACGCCGCCGGTAACGCACTCGGGCTGCCGCTGCTGACCAACCCCTGGCTGGTGCAGAACGACGCCGCGGTGGCCTGGAAGACCGCGATCTGGTACTGGATGACCCAGAACGGGCCGGGCCGGATGACCGCCCACTCGGCGATGGTCAACGGCGCCGGCTTCGGTGAGACCATCCGCAGCATCAACGGCTCGATCGAGTGCAACGGCGGCAATCCCGCCCAGGTGCAAAGCCGGGTGAGCCGGTACCAGCAGTTCGTGGGCATTCTCGGCGTACCCGCCGGGGCCAACCTCTACTGCTGACCCGCACCGGCCGGGCCCGCGCCGTCACCCGGCGCGGACCCGGCGCGGGCGGCGCGATCCGGACATCCACCGCGAGTCGGGGTTCAACCGGCCGGTTGTGGGAACCCCCGGCCGGTGCCGGACCTCCTGACCAGCGTGCCCTGGCCGCCGGGGTTGAGCATCGCCCTGTTCGGGGTCGCCGGCGTGCTGACGGTGTTCGCCAGCATCCGCCTGGTCACCCTCGGGGACACCCTCGCCGACCGGACGGGTTGGGGCGAGGCCTTCTTCGGCGCGGTCTTCTTCGGGCTGGCGACCTCCCTGTCCGGCATCGTGATGACCGCCGTCACGGCGGTGGCGGACCAGCCGCAGCTCGGGTACGGCAACGCGGTGGGCGGGATCGCCGCGCAGACCACCGCGGTCGCGGTCGCGGACGCCTTCCACCGCCGGGTCAACCTGGAGCACGCCGCCGCGTCGCTGTCGAACGTGCTGTTCGGGGCGCTGCTCATCGCGCTGCTCGCACTGGCGCTGCTCGGCTCGTACGCGCCGGAGGTCACCCTGGCCGGCCTGCACCCCGCCTCGTTCGCGATGGTCGCCGCCTACCTCGGCGGCCTGCACCTGATCCGCCGGTCCGGGGCCAGCCCGCTGTGGCAGGCCGTCGCCACCACCGAGACGTTGCCGGACGTCCCGCACGACCACGGCAGCCTCGACCGGACCAGCACCACCCGGCTCTGGGTGCGGTTCGCGGCGGTCGGCCTGCTGGTCTCGGTCGGCGGCTGGGTCATCGCGCGGGCCGCCGAGAGCCTGGTCGTGGTCACCGGCCTCAGCGCGGGCTTCGTCGGCGCGATCCTGATGGGGGCCGTGAACGCCCTGCCGGAGACGGTCACGGCCGTGGCCGCGGTCCGCCGGGGCGCCCCCACCCTGGCCATCGCGGCCGTGCTCGGCGGCAACGGGCTGGACGCCCTCAACCTCGTGGTCGGCGACATCGCGTACCGCGGCGGGTCCATCTACCACGCCGCCGGTCCCGAAGAGCTGTTCGTGACCGCCAGCGCCCTGTTCATGACGGCGGTCCTGCTCGGCGGGCTGCTGGTGCGCCAGGCGTGCGGCTGGGGACGGCTCGGCTTCGAGGGGATCGTGCTGCTGGGCAGCTACGCCACGATGACGGCCGTCCTGGCGGTGTGACCGTGCGCTCCAGGTTCGCCCGCCGGGCGTGACGGTGGCGGTGACCGGGTACAACAGGGGCCATGGGCCGACTCAGCACGTCACCTCCGCCGTCGCGCGCCGTCGAACTGCGCCGGTGGCGGCTGTCCGACGCGGCCGAGTTGCGGGGGCTGCGCGCCTCGCTGCACGAGGAGCTGACCGGTTCGGTGCTGCCCGACGGCGCGGCCCTGGACGAGGTGCCCGAGATGATCGTGCTGATCGCGACGGAACTGGCGACCAACGCGCTGCGGCACGGCATCCCGCCCACCATCGTCCGGCTGCTCGCCACCGACGATTGTCTCATCCTCGACGTGGCCGACCACGACCTCGGCACGCCTCCGGATCTCAGCGAGACGCAGCCGACCGGGGCGGGCGGCCGGGGCCTGCACATCGCGCAGCGCCTCTCCCTGGACGTCGGCTGGTACGCCACCGAGACCACCAAGAACATCTGGGCGACCTTCCCGCGCAAGTGAGCGCCACCGGCCGGAGGCCAAGGTCAACGGCCCGGCATACACTGGCGCGATGGACACGTCCGCATCGTGCGGTCATCTCTGCTGGTCGTACGACGACCGGCAGGTCTTCGCCGCGCACGCGGAGCGCCTCCTCGCCGCCGGCCTGGCAGCCGGCGAACAGGTCTGGTACGTGACGCCCGCCCCGCCGGAGGCGGTCACCGACCGGCTGGTCCGCCGGCCCGACTTCGCCGCTGCGCTGGCCCGGGGCGCCGCCGCCGTGGTGTCCCTCGGCGACACCTACGCCTCGGGTGTCGTGGTCGACCCACCCGCGCAGGTCGCGGCGTACGCCGCCGCCACCGACGCGGCGCTCGCCGCCGGGTTCACCGGCCTGCGGGTGGTGGCCGAGGCGACCGAACTGGTCCGCACCCCCGCCCAGCTCGAGGCCTTCACCCGCTACGAGCACCAGATCGACCGCTGGATGCGCACCCGGCCGTTCGGCGCGGTGTGCGCGTACGACCGGACGGTGCTGGGGGATGCGACCGTGCTGGCGCTGGCCTGCATGCACCCGGCGAGCAACCGGCCCGACCTCCTCTTCCACCTGTACGGCGCCGCCGAGCCGGACGGGCACGCCGCGCTGGCCGGCGAGCTGGACCTGTCGAACCACGATCTGTTCCGCACCGCGCTGGAACGGGCCGACCTGCACCCGACCGACGGCCGCCTGGTGTTCCACGCCACCGCGCTGCGGTTCCTCGACCACCGGGCGCTGGCCGTCCTCGACGCGTACGCGCGGCGCCGGAACGCCGTCGCGGTGCTGCGGACGGCCCGTCCCGCCGCGGCCCGGTTGACCGAGCTGCTGGGCCTCACCCGAGTTCAGGTGGAGCTGATCCGATGAGGACCGGTGCGGCGGCCGGGCACACCGGCTACTACCACGAGGCGGTCCGCTACGACACCGACGAGGAGCTGCTCGCCGTCGCGGTGCCGTTCCTCAACGGAGGTGTCGAGGCCGGCGAACCGACGTTCGTGGCGCTGGGTGAAGGCACCGGAAAGCTGGTGCGGGCGGCCCTGCCGGCGGACACAACGGTGGAGTTCCTGCCCGGCGGCGACCTGTACGCGCGGCCCGCCGCCGCGATCCGCTTCTACCGCCAGCTCCTCGCCGACCAGGTCGCCGCGGGCGCGCGGCAGATCCGGATCATCGGCGAGGTGCCGGAGGTGGCGCTCGGCGCGTTGTGGGACTGGTGGGCGCGGTACGAGTCGGCCATCAACCGGGCGTACGACGACTTCCCGCTGTGGAGCATGTGTGCGTACGACACTCGGATCTGTCCGCCTGAGGTGCTGGCGGACGTGGCCCGCACCCATCCCCGGTTCGCCACGCCGGACGGGCGGCACGTGCCCAGCCCCACGTGGACCCGCCCGGAGAGCTTCCTGCGGGAGGACCGGCCGTTCACGCCCGACCCGGTCCAGGCGACCCGACCGGCGATCGAGCTGTACGACCCGACGGCCGCCGAGGCCCGCGCCGCCGTCCAGCGGGTGGATCCGGGCCGGCTGCCGGTGGACCATCTCGAGGACCTGGTGGTCGCGGTCAGCGAGACGGTCACCAACGCGCTGCGCCACGGTGAGCCGCCGGTGCGGCTGCGGGTGTGGGCGGCTGCCGATCGCATCGTCGTCACGGTCAGCGACGCCGGTTCCGGCCCGGCCGACCCGTTCGCCGGGATGCTCCCGGTCGGCGACGGCGCACCGGGTGGCCTGGGCATGTGGATCACCTACCAGTCGTGCAACCACGTCAGCCGCCACCGCGGCCCGGACGGCTTCACCCTTCGGCTGACCGCCGGCTCGCTCTACACCGCGCGCTGACCCGTGACTCGCCTCCCGTGGCGACAGCGGCGGCACCGGCGGGTCGGCCGGTCAGCGGCGGTTGCCGGGCCGGCGGAAGAGGACCAGCCCCAGGCCGATCATGCTCACGGCGAGGAAGAGGTGCAGCCAGTTGTCGGCCGTGTTCAGCGGCACGAAGTTCGCCGCGCTGTCGTGGTCGACGACCAGGCCGTACAGCCAGAGGACCAGGTAGATCGCGCCGCCGCCGACCAGGAACGCGCGGGCTCCGGGAATCGTCCGGGCCAGCGCCAACCCGGCCACCCCGTACGCGAAGTGCACCAGGTTGTGCAGGATCGACACCTGGAAGAGACCGAGCAACTTCGCTTCGGACTCGTGCCCGGCGAACTTCATCGTGTCGTAGTCGGTCGTGATGCCGGGGATGAACCCGAGAATCCCGATCAGCAGGAAGACCACGCCGTAGAGCTGTGCGGCGGTGCGCACCGGATGTTTCCCGGTGGTGCCGGATCTGTTGACCATGTCGTCCACCCCCGTCGACGGTGACGCCGACCCGGGCACCGTCCGGGTGGCGGTGAAATGCGACGTGGCTACCCCCGGCCGGGCGGATCATGCGGCCCGGGTGGCACCCATCACGGTCGTCCGGGTTGCGGGGCGGCCGGAGGTACGGTCGGCCGGGCGCGGATTCTTCGACGAGCGGGGGGAGCGGCGGTGCCGGATGCCGAGGAGCTGGTCGGCGACGCCGTGACGGCGGCGCGCGGCAGCGACGTGCGCCGCGCGGAGCGGCAACTGGACCGGCTGATGATCGGCGCCGTCGACGCGGCGGGCACGCGACAGGTCGACACGGCGCTGCTGGACCGGCTGGCGCGGGGCGTCGGACGGCTCGTGCCGCGCGGCTGGCAGCCGGCCGACCTGGCCCGGATCGCGACCCGCCGGCTCGGGTCGCGCGACGCCGGGCTGGTCGTGGACGCGCTCGCCGCGCACCGCCGGGACCTGACCGCTCCGGTCCCCGAGTGGTGGGACGCGCAGCTTCGCGAACTGGACGCGTCGGTGTGGTGGGAGGCCGACGGTCGCCACCTCACCGGCTGGTCGGCGCGCACCGGCACGGACCGGTACAGCGCTCTGCGCGCGGCCGTGGCGGCGGTGGCGTTGCTCGACGGGCTGCCACCGGTCGCGCTGCTCCGCCCACCGCCCGGCTCGCCGGTGGCGGTGAGCGGCGGCGGCCGTACCGGCGGGTCGCGGATGCTCGACCGGGTGCGCGCACTGCTGGCGAAGGCCGAGTCGACCACCTTCCCCGCCGAGGCGGAGGCGTTGACCGGCAAGGCCCAGGAGCTGATCGCGCGGCACAGCATCGAGGCCGCGCTGCTGGCCGCGCCCGGGACGGACGAGGTGCCAACCGGGGTGCGACTCGGCACCGAGGCGCCGTACGCCGGCGCGAAGGCGCTGCTGGTGCAGGAGGTCGCGGCGGCGAACCGGTGCGAGGCGGTGTGGTCCGACGACCTGGGCTTCAGCACGGTGCTGGGCTGGGCGGCCGATCTGGAGGCGGTCGAGCTGCTGTACACGTCGCTGCTCGTGCAGGCCACGGCGGCCATGCTGCGGGGGCGCGACCAGCGGCGGCCGACCGGCGGGCGGCGGACCCGCGGGTACGACGAGTCGTTTTTGAACGCGTTCGCCCTGCGGATCGGGGAACGCCTGCGGTCGGCGACCGGGGCCGCCACCGAGTCCGCTGGAACCGACCGTCTGCTGCCGGTGCTCGCCGCGCGTTCCGAGGCGGTGCGGGAACGCCTCGACACCCTCTTCCCCGGAGTCACCCGGGCCCGGTTGACCGTACGGGACGCCGAGGGCTGGTCGTCGGGGACGGCCGCCGCCGACGCCGCGTCGTTGGCCCCCGGCCGGCCGGCCCGACCGGTGCGCGGTGGCCGGCGCCGGTGACTTTCGCCCGTCCCGATCGTCTACCTGAACATGAGCGTGGTGACGTGTCAGCTTTCGGTGTCACTTGACGGGTACGTGGCGGGACCGGACCAGAGCCGCCAGGATCCCCTGGGGCGGGGCGGACTGCGCCTGCACGAGTGGCTCTTCGCCGCCGACCGGTGGCGGGAGCAGCACGGCCGGGCCGGTGGCGAACCCGGGGTCGACTCGCAGGTGGTCGACGAGGTGACCCGGGGCGTCGGGGCGTACGTGATGGGGCGCCGCATGTTCGGCGGCGGCGAGGGGGCGTGGGACGAGAGCTGGCGTGGGTGGTGGGGCGAGGAGCCCCCGTTCCGCACGCCGGTCTTCGTGCTCACGCGGCATCCCCGCCGGTCGCTGCCGATGGCCGGTGGCACCGAGTTCCACTTCGTGACCGACGGGATCCGATCGGCGCTGGAGCAGGCCCGTGCGGCCGCGGGTGACCGGGAGGTGGCGGTGGCCGGTGGTGCGAGCGCGGTCCGGCAGTACCTCGGCGCCGGTCTGGTCGACACGCTCCAGCTGCACATCGTGCCGGTCGTGCTGGGCGCGGGCGAGCCGCTCTTCGCCGGTCTCACGGATCTGCGGCTGGAGCAGACCCGGGTGGTCGCCGGTCCGACCGTCACCCACGTGACGTACCGCGTCCTGCGCTGACTGGAGCTCGGCCGGCGCGCGACACGGGGGCGCGCGCCGGCCGCCGCGCAGCACGACCCGCGGTCACCGTCGGGTGGTGCTGACCGCGGGTGGGGGCGCGGCCTCGCCGCGGTGGTCACCGTGCCCCGTCAGGACCAGCACGGCCAGCGCCGCCAGGGCGGCAGCGCGCCGCGCGATCACGACCGACCGGGACACCGGTTCACCCCCGTTTCGCACCGGGGCGTCCGGAGTGGACGCCCGCGACCGGGACGTCCGCCGGACGCCCGGGACGCCGCTCCCGAAGTGAGGCCCCGGCGTCGTCCTGGCAACGAGTGGACTCGTCGGCGGGACACGTCACCGCCGGGGCGGCACAGCCGGCCCGGCGGGACGCGTACACCGTTTCTCAGCTCCGGAAGACGTCCTTGATCTTCTCGCCGGCCTGCTTCAGGTCGGCGCTGGCCTGGTCGTTGCGGCCCTCCGCCTCGAGCCGCTCGTTGTCGGTGGCGCGCCCGGCGCCCTCCTTGAGCTTGCCGGCGGTGTTCTCGGCGGTGTTGTTCACCTTGTCTTCGATGCCCATGTCGGCCTCCAGAGTCCGGGGGTACGTCACCTTCCGGTGTACCCCGGAGACCGACCTCCAACCGTGGTCAGGCCACCGGCCGGAAACCCCGGAGCCGGAGGCTGTTGGCTACCACGAAGACCGAGGAGAAGGCCATCGCCGCGCCGGCGATCATCGGGTTGAGCAGTCCGGCCGCGGCGAGCGGCAGGGCCGCCACGTTGTAGGCGAACGCCCAGAACAGGTTTCCCTTGATGATCGCGAGGGTGCGGCGGGAGAGCCGGATCGCGTCGGCGGCGGCGATCAGGTCACCCCGGACCAGGGTCAGGTCGGAGGCCTCGATCGCCACGTCCGTACCGGTGCCCATCGCCAGCCCGAGATCGGCCTGGGCGAGCGCGGCGGCGTCGTTGATCCCGTCGCCGGCCATCGCCACGACCCTGCCCTCGTCCTGGAGCCGCCGCACCACCGCGACCTTGTCCGCCGGCAGCACCTCGGCGATCACCTGGTCGATACCGACCTCGGCCGCGACCGCCCGGGCGACGGTCTCGTTGTCGCCGGTCAGCAGCACCGGCGTGAGGCCCAGCTCCCGGAGTCGGGTGACCGCGGCCGCGCTTGTCGGCTTCACCACGTCGGCCACCACGAGGACGCCACGCGCCCGCCCGTCCCAGCCGGCGAGGACCGCCGTCCGACCGTCGGCCTCCGCGGCGGTCACGGCCTCCGCGACCTCCTCCGGTACGACGAGATCCCGTTCCCGCAGCAGCCTCGGCCGGCCGACCAGCACCTCGCGGCCGGCGACGGAGCCGGTCACGCCGAGCCCTTCCAGGTTGGTGAACCCGGACACCGACGGCAGGTTGACCTCCTGTCCGGCACCGGCGGCGATCGCCCGGGCGATCGGGTGCTCCGACGCGGCCTCCAGGGCCCCGGCGAGGCGCAGCAACTCGGAGCGGTCCTGCCCGCTCGCGGGGAGCACGTCCACCAGGGTCATCCTCCCGGTGGTGACCGTGCCGGTCTTGTCCAGCACGACCGTGTCCACCCGCCGGGTCGACTCCAGCACCTCCGGACCCTTGATCAGGATGCCGAGCTGGGCGCCCCGGCCGGTGCCGACCAGCAGGGCGGTCGGCGTGGCCAGGCCCAGGGCGCACGGGCAGGCGATGATCAGCACCGCCACGGCGGCGGTGAACGCGGCCGTCGGCCCCGCCCCGCTGCCCAGCCACCAGCCCAACGTGCCGGCGGCGAGCGCGATCACGATCGGCACGAAGACGCCGGAGATCCGGTCGGCGAGGCGCTGCACGGCGGCCTTGCCGGTCTGCGCGGCCTCGACCAGGCGCGCCATCTGCGCGAGCTGGGTGTCGCCGCCGACCCGGGTGGCCCGGACGACCAGGCGGCCGCCGGCGTTCACGGTGGCCCCGACGACCGTGTCGCCGGGCGCGACCTCCACCGGGACGGACTCCCCGGTGAGCATGCTGGCGTCGACCGCGGAGGTGCCCTCGGCCACGACACCGTCGGTGGCGATCTTCTCGCCCGGGCGCACCACGAACCGGTCCCCCACCGCGAGCTGGTCGACCGGGACGCGGACCTCCGCGCCGCCGCGCAGCACCGCCACGTCCTTCGCGCCCAGCTCCAGCAGGGCGCGCAGGGCCGCTCCGGCGGTGCGCTTCGACCGCGCCTCGAAGTAGCGGCCGGCCAGGATGAACGTGGTGACGCCGGCCGCCGCCTCCAGGTAGATGTTGCCCGCGCCGTCGCCGCGGACGATGTCGAAGCTGAACGGGTGGGTCATGCCGGGCGTACCGGCGGTGCCCAGGAACAGCGCCCACACCGACCAGCCGAACGCGGCCAGGGTGCCCAACGACACAAGCGTGTCCATGGTCGCCGCGCCGTGCCGCAGGTTGACCCAGGCAGCCCGGTGGAACGGCAGGCCGCCCCACACCACCACCGGGGCGGCCAGGGTCAGCGACAGCCACTGCCAGTAGGTGAACTGCCAGGCCGGCACCATGGCCAGCACGATCACCGGCACGGTGAGCGCGACCGACGCCCACAGCCGCGTACGCAGCCCGCGCAGCTCGTCCACCGGCTGCTCGCCCGCGCTGGCCGGCGGGGGCGGCACGACCGCCGTGTAGCCGGTCTTCTCGACCGTGGCGATCAGGTCGTCCGGGGTGACGTCGTCGGCGTACGCGACGCTGGCCTTCTCGGTGGCGTAGTTGACCGTGGCGGTGACGCCGGGCATCCGGTTGAGCTTCTTCTCGATGCGAGCGGCGCAGGAGGCGCAGGTCATGCCGCCGATCGCCAGCTCGATCTGGTGGGGTGCCATCGGCAGGGGCTTGCTCGTGGTGGTCATCACGCGGTCCCGTCAGTCGTGCCCGTGGCCGGGGGTGCCGTGGTCGGCGCCGCCGGTCGGGGCGGGTGCGCTGGTACTGGTCGGCGTGGGCGCGGGGGCGACCGTGACCGCCCCGCCCGTCGCTCCCGCGACGAGAGTGAACTCGGCGGTCCGCACCACGCCGTCGTGCTGGAAGTCCAGGTAGAGCCGGTAGGTGCCGGTGGACGGCACCTCGGCGAGGAAGGTCACCTCGGGGCCGGGCCTCGTCCGTCCGTCACCCGGCGCGCCGTCCGGGTGGACGTGCAGGTACGCGAGGTCGCCGTGACGCAACGCCACCAGGTGACCGTACGCGCCCAGGTAGGGCTCCAGGTCGGTGACCGGCTCGCCGTCGCGGCTCACGGTCAGGGTCAGCTCGCTGGTCCGGCCCGGCTGTGCCGCGCCGGCCAGGGTGACCGTGTAGCCGTCGACCGTGGTGCTGGTCGCGGGCGGCGGCAGGGGCCGGTCGACCAGCTCACCGGGGACGGTCACGTCGACGCCCAGGGTCAGCGGCTCGCCGCCGCCCGGGGTGAAGTCGGCGAAGACCCGCCACACGCCCGGCCCGGTCAGTGGGGAGTCGACCCGCCAGGTGCCGTCCGGAGCCAGTTCGGGGTGCACGTGGCGGAAGCCGGACAGGTCCCGGCGAGCCACGATCAGGTGCATGCGCTTGTCGTGCGCCACCTCGTACGCGGTGACCGGTTCGCCGTCCGGGCCGGTGATCTGGAAGGCGAACTCCCCGGGCGGTGCCTCGACCGGGCGGAGGGTGTGGCCGCGGTCGGAGACGAGCAGGCCGCCGGGCAGGTGGGCGCCCGCCGACTGGCCGTGCCCGGTCTCGTCGGTGTGCGCGGTCTCACCGGCGTGCCCGGTGTCGTCGTGGCGGGTGTCGGCGGCGGGGGCGACGGGGCCGGTCACCTGGCCGACCCCGTACGCCGCGCCGAACACCGCCACGAGGCCGAGCGCGAAGCCGCTGAGCTTCGTCGCCGTGTTCATGGGGTACCTCGGTCTCTCCGTGCGTCAGGCGCCGACGAGGTCGTAGCCGGCCTCGTCGACCGCGGCGCGCACGGTCTCGATGTCCAACGGGTCCGCACTGCTGACGGTGACCTGACCGGAGGCCAGATCCACCTGGACGTCCCGGACGCCCGGGATCGCGCCGACCTCGGCGCTTACCGAGCTCACGCAGTGCCCGCAGGTCATGCCCTGCACCTGGTACGTGGTGGTGACCATGGAACCTCTCCTTCTCCGTCACCCAGCATACCCCCTGGGGGTAACTGCCCAGGACAGTAACATACCCCCTAGGGGTACGCTATCCTGGTTCGCATGACCACACCCACGCCCGCCCCGATCCGGGGCTACACCGCCACCAAGGACCAGCTGCTCACGCGGCTGCGCCGCATCGAGGGGCAGGTCCGGGGCATCGAGAAGATGGTCGACGAGGACCGGTACTGCATCGACGTCCTCACCCAGATCTCCGCGATCCAGGCGGCGCTGGACAAGGTGGCCCTCGGCCTGCTCGACGGGCACGCACGCCACTGCCTGCACGAAGGGGCCGCCGAGGGTCGGGCCGACGAGATGGCCACCGAGATGATGGCCGCCGTCGGCCGGCTGATGAAGCGCGGCTGACCTCCCCGCGCGTTAAGAAGGGGCCCTTTCACCTCGCGAGGCGTTAAGAGGGGGCCCTTCCTTGCTCTCGAGGCGCACCCGCCGCAGCAGCTGGGCGTTGAGCGCCACCACGATCGTCGACCCGGACATCAGCACGGCCGCCAGCGCGGGACTCAACGCCAGCCCGGCCCAGACGAACACCCCGGCGGCCAGCGGCAGGGCCACCACGTTGTACCCGGCCGCCCAGCCCAGGTTCTGCCGCATCTTCCGGTACGACGCCTGGGAGAGCCGGACCACCGCGCCGACGCCACGCGGGTCGGACGAGGCGAGCACCACCCCGGCCGACTCGATCGCGACGTCCGTACCCGCCCCGATGGCGATGCCCACGTCGGCCCGGGCCAGGGCCGGCGCGTCGTTGACCCCGTCACCCACCATCGCAACCGTCAGGCCGCGTCGCTGCAGCTCGGTCACCTTGCCGTCCTTGTCCGCCGGCAGCACCTCGGCGAACACCTCGTCCACGCCACGCCGGAAACCCAGGTCGGCGGCCACCGCCTCGGCCACCGGCCGGGCGTCTCCGGTGATCATGGCGATGGTGTGGATTCCCTCCGCGCGCAGCTCGTCGATCGCCTGCCGCGCCTCGGGCCGCACCTCGTCGGTAAGCGCCACCGCCCCGAGCACCGCGTCCGGCAGCCGCACCAGATGCAACACGACCGCGCCCCGGTCGGCCCACCGGTCACTCGCCCCGGCCAACGGGGCGGGCGGCCGCACACCCAGCTCACGCAGGAGAGCAGGACCCCCCACCGCGTACTCCCGGCCCTCGACCGTCGCCCGCACCCCGCGGCCGGGCAGCGAGCGGAACCCGGTCCCAGCGGGGACGGCGCCGCGCTGCTGGGCGGCCGTGACGATCGCACGCGCCAACGGGTGTTCGCTGTCCGACTCGACCGCCGCCGCGATCCGCAGCACCTCGCCGTCGGCGGCGTCCGGCGCCGCGGCCACATCGGTGACGACGTGCTCCCCCCGGGTCAGGGTGCCGGTCTTGTCGAACAGCACCGCGTCGACGGTGCGCATCCGCTCCAGCGCCAGCCGGTCCTTCACGAGGATCCCGGAGCGGGCCGCGAGCGCCGTGGACAGGGCGATCACCAGCGGGATCGCCAGGCCCAGCGCGTGCGGGCAGGCGATGACCAGAACGGTGACCGTGCGGACCACGGCCTCGTCGGCGTTGCCGAACGCCGTCCACGCGAGCACCGTGACCACGGCGGTGGCCGTGGCGACGTAGAACAGGCCGGCGGCGAACCGGTCGGCCAGCACCTGGGCGCGGCCGCTCGACTGCTGCGCCTGCGCCACCATCCGTTGGATGCCGGCCAGGGTGGTCTCCTCGCCGAGCGCCTCGACCCGGACCCGCACCGCGGAGTCGGTGGCGACGGTGCCCGCCACCACGCGGTCGCCCACCGAGCGGGTGACCGGCCGGGACTCCCCGGTGATCATCGACTCGTCCAGCTCCGCGGCACCGTCGGTGACCCGGCCGTCTGCCGGCACCCGCCCGCCGGGCCGCACCAGCACCACGTCACCCACTCGCAGGTCGCCGACCGGCACCCGGGCGGTGGCGCCGTCCGCGGCGACCCGCTCGGCGTCGTCCGGCAGCAGGGCGGCCAGCGCCGCGAGCGCACCACGTGCCTGCCCGATCGCCTTCATCTCCTGCCAGTGGCCGAGCAGCATGATCGTGACCAGGGCCGCCAGCTCCCACCAGAAGTCCAGGTCGAACGCGCCGAGGCTGGTCGCCAGCGACGCGGCGTACGCGACCGTGATCGCCATGGCGACCAGCAGCATCATCCCCGGCGCGCGGTCCCGCAGCTCCCGGACGGCCCCGACCAGGAACGGCCAGCCGCCCCACCAGAACACCACCGAGCCGAGCACCGGCCCCACCAGTGACCGGCCCGGAAACTCCAGCCGGTAGCCGAACCATTCCATCACCAGGTGGCTGGTCAGCACGACCGGCACGGTGAGCAGCAGGCAGACCCAGAACCGGCGGCGGAACATCTCCGGGTCGTGCCCGGCGTGCTTGTCGTGCCCGGCGTGCTTGTCGTGCCCACCGGGCCGCCCGTGCCCGCCCTCGACCTCGTGCCCGCCCTGGCTCTCGTGCCCGCCGTGCGCTGGGCCGCCGCCCGGCTTCGGATGCGCCGCCATGCTCTCAACATCCCCCGCCGGCACCCGGCCGCGGGGCGCAACCGCCAGGTCCGGCGGCCGACACCACGGCGCGCGACCTGCGCCCGCGGGGTCGCGCTGGCTACGATTCGGCCGATGGCCCTTCGGATCCCGTACCGCCCGGCCTCCGCCCACCCCGGGGCGCCGGTGCCGCCGCCGACCGCGCGCGGCCACACGGGGCCCGGCCCGGCCGTCACGGTACGTGGCCACGACGCCACCCCCGGACGTCTCGCCGGGAGGAGTTCGGGGGAACGCTGAACCGTCCGACCCGCCGGCCCGTACCCCGCCCTGAAATCGTTGGGAGACACTCTGATGGGCGCCGACCACACCCGTCCCGCTCCGTCCGCCCCGCCGGGGGTGCGACGGATCCTCGTCGCGACGGTGGTCCCCCTCTTCCTCGCCACCGTGGTGGCCGCCCTCGTGCTGTGGCCCCGGGACACCCGGGAGCCCGAGGCCGCCACCGAACCACCCCGCTACCACGCCACGGTGACGAGGGTGGTGACCGAGCCGTGCCCGCCGACGCCGGAGGCGCCCGAGGGCGGCCCGGCCACCGGCGACGGCCCGTGCGGAACGGTGACCGTCCGGGTCGACGACGGGCCGGACGCCGGGCAGCAGGTCGAGACCCCGGTGCCCGCCGGGCCGGGCGCGCCGGCGGTCGCCGTCGGCGACGAGGTCGTCCTGGTCGAGCTGACCGACCCCGCCGACCCGTCCGCCAGCGCGTACAACATCGCGGAGCACCAGCGGGGCAAGCCGTTGGTGTGGCTGGTGGCGCTCTTCGCCGCCGCGATCGTGGCGTTCGGACGCTGGCGCGGGCTCGCCGCGCTCGCCGGCCTGGCCGCGAGCTTCGCCATCCTGCTGACCTTCGTGCTGCCGGGGATCAGCGCCGGCCGGTCGCCGCTGCTGGTCGCGGTGGTCGGCGCCGCTCTGATCATGTTCGTGGTCCTCTACCTCACCCACGGCGTCACCACACAGACGTCGGTCGCGGTGCTCGGCACGCTGGGCAGCCTGGTGCTCACCGGCGTGCTGGGCACGCTCGCCACCGCCGCCACCCACCTGACCGGGTACGGCAGCGAGGAGGCCACGACCCTGTCGATGTTCCAGGCCGACGTCGACCTGCACGGCCTGCTGCTGGCCGGGATCATCATCGGTTCGCTCGGCGTGCTCGACGACGTCACCGTGACCCAGGCGGCCACCGTCACCGAGCTGGCGCACGCCAATCCCGGTCTGTCCCGCCGCCAGCTCTACCGGTCGGCGACCCGGGTGGGCCGGGCCCACATCGCCTCCACGGTGAACACCATCGTGCTGGCGTACGCGGGCGCGTCGCTGCCGGTGCTGCTCCTGCTGACCGCCGACTCGCGGCCGGTGAGTCAGATCCTGACCAGCGAGTTCCTCGCCCAGGAGATCGTCCGCAGCGCGGTCGCGACCCTGGGACTGATCGCCGCCGTCCCGCTGACCACCGGGCTCGCCGCCCTGGTCACCACCGCCGGCCGGCGTACCGGCGGGGCGGGCGGCGGGGACCGCACCCCCGCGCCGACCCCGCGACCGGCCCCGGAACGGACCGAGGCGCTGGAGGCGCTCAGCACACCCCGCGCCGGCGGGACCGCCCCCGCCACCACCAGGTGGCCCGACCGCGACAGGAGTACGGACACCGCATGGTGACACTCCGCAGCGTGACGATCCAGGACCGTCCTCCTGATAGACGCGTCACTGATTACGCAGTGCACCGACGAAATCGCGCGTTTGGTCGGCTTCGGGACGTAGATCCCCAGGACGACTGTCAGGTAACCTCGCTCCCGGTCACCGCCGAAGGCGCGCACCGGCGCCAGCGGGGCCACCGCCCAATCGCCACCAGGCGAGCCGGGGAACCAGGTACGTGGGGTGAATCCGCGCCAGCGGTAGGGGCCGCTTCCGTCCCGAACCCGTCAGCTAACCCGGTCGGCGGTCGACGGAAGGGAACATTGTGACGGCACCCCTACGCCGCTGGTTGACACCCGTGGTGGCCGTGCTCGCCGCGCTGGCCGTCCTCGCCGGGCCCACCCCGGCCTCGGCCGCCCCCACCACTCCCCCCCAGCCCTCCGGGCACGACGAGGAGCCCAAGCTGCTGGGCGACCTGATCGAGTCCCGCAACCGGGAGTTCATCAAGGCGAACGCCGCGCTGAAGAAGTCGCAGGAGCGCCAGCTCGCCCTCGAACTGGAGCTCCGGAAGGCACAGGCCGATCTCAACGCCCTGGCGCCCCAGGTCAACCAGATCGCCGCCCAGTCGTACCGGACCGGCCGTATCGGTGCGATGTCGATGCTGCTGACCGCGAACACCCCCGACTCGTTCATCGCCCGCGCGACCGCCCTGGACGAGCTGAACCTCGTCAACGACAAGCGCCTCGGCGTGGTCAACGAGGTCAAGAACCGAGCCGAGCAGGCCAAGCTGGCTCTCGACGCCGAGATCCGTGAGCAGCAGAAGCTGACAAACGCCAAGAACCGCGAGAAGCGGGAGGCGGAGAAGGCACTGCGGCTGGTTGGCGGCAAGGGACTCACCGGCGGCCTGGTCAGCGCCACCTCGCCGGTCGCGCGGATCGCCCCGGGCCGCACCGCGAGCGGCGACTGGAAGCCCCAGTCCTGCAGCGAGAACGACCCGACCACCTCCGGCTGCGTCACCCCCCGGACGCTGCACATGTACAAGGAGGTCAAGCGGGCCGGCTTCAACCGGTTCGTCGGCTGCCACCGGTCGGGCGGCCCGTTCGAGCATCCCAAGGGACGGGCCTGTGACTGGTCGCTCCAGAATCGCGGGTTCGCCTCCTGGCACAACAACGACATGCGGAGGTACGGCAACGACCTGACCGCGTTCCTGGTCCGCAACGCCGACCGGCTCGGCGTCTACTACGTGATCTGGAACCGGCAGATCTGGTTCCCGGCGACCGGCTGGAGTTCGTACAGCGGCGCGTCGGACCACACCGATCACGTCCACGTGTCGATGCTGTAGGCCGGCTACCGACGAGGGCCGCCCCGCGAGTGGCGGGGCGGCCCTCGGTGTCCGTGCTCGCCGGGACCCGGGACGGTCAGGCGGCCGCGCGTTCGGCCGCGTCGACGTCGGGCAGGCCCACCGCGGCCACCGTCCGCACCGCACCCGCGGCGAGGCGGTACGACATCCCCACCACCGCGCACCGCCCGGCGGCCACGGCGGCTGCGAGCGGCTCCGACCGGTCCAGCATCGCCTCGACGGTGCAGGCGATGTGGATGTCGACGATCCCGTCGAGGTCGGCGACCCCCTCGGCGTCCGCCCGGCGCAGGCTCGGCACCACGGCGTCCACCACGGCACCGAGGTGGCCGGACGGGGGCGTGCCGGTGGCTGCCGCCGTACGGGCCGCCTGCACGGCGCCGCAGGAGTCGTGGCCGAGCACCACCACGAGCGGCGTGCCGAGCACGGTCACGGCGTACTCGACGCTGCCCAGCACCTCGGGACCCACGGTGTGCCCCGCCGTACGCACCACGAAGAGGTCGCCCAGCCCGCGGTCAAAGATGATCTCGGCGGCGAGGCGGGAGTCGGAACAGCCGACGATCACCGCGAAGGGCTGCTGCCCGTCCGCCACGGCCGCTCGACGGCCGGCGTCCTGGTTGGGATGACGCGGCTCGCAGGTGACGAACCGCCGGTTGCCGGCGTACAGCTCGGCGAGCGCCCGTTCCGGCCCGGTAGAGCTGGCGACGGCCTCGCTCTGCGCGCTGCGACTCATGCCTCACCTCGTCCCTGCGGCGGCGAACCTGGTGGGACCCGGGGCCGGCGCTGGACTCGGGCTGGCACCCACGGTCACACGCAGCAGAAGCCGCGTCAAGGTATGCGTGATATGCGCTTCATATGTCGGCGAGCCCTTGCGCGACGTGCGACGGAGCCCCGGCGGTGGTGGGCGCTACCGGGACGGGTCATACGATGACGGCATGGCGACCGCAGAAGAGCAGGGGAACACCCGGAACTGGACGTTCCTCACGAACCACGGCCACGTGCTGCTCGCCATCGCCCGCAACCCCACCGCTCGGCTGCGCGACGTGGCCGACGAGGTCGGCATCACCGAGCGGGCCGCGCAGGCCATCGTCGCCGACCTGGAGGCGGGCGGCTACCTGCTCCGCACGCGGGTCGGCCGGCGCAACGAGTACACCCTGAACCCCGCCGGCCGCTTCCGGCACCCGGCGGAGGCGGACCGGCAGGTCGGTGACCTGCTTGCGGTCTTCGCCGAGGAGCCGGTGAGCGAGGGCACGACGGGCGGTACCCCCGCCGGCGACGCGCGGCGGTAGTCTCACCGCGTGCGCGAGAGCTTCCGACCGGACCGGCCCGCTCCCGCCCGCCGAGCCGGGGCCCGGGCCCTCCTGAGTGGAGCCGCCGCTCTGCTGCTCGGCACCTTCGCGGTCGCACCCTCGCCCGCGGCGGCGGCGCCCCGCTGCGGGCCGCCCGGCACGGCGGCGCCCGCCGAGACGCCGTGGGCGACCCGCCGCCTGGAGCCCGCGCCGGCGTGGCGGCTCAGCCGGGGCGACGGGATCACCGTCGCGGTCATCGACTCCGGGGTGTCGGCCATCCATCCCACACTGCGGGGCAAGGTCCGCCCGGGGCGTGACTTCAACAACCTGCCGCAGCAGCAGGGCCAGTGTGACCTGGACGGGCACGGCACCATCATCGCGGGCATCATCGCGGGCCGGGACGGCACCGGTGCGCCGTTCAGCGGCATCGCGCCCGAGGCCCGCATCCTCCCGGTCCGCATCCTGCCCGAGGCGGGCAGGACGACCCGGGACGAGGGGCTGCCGGCCGAGGTGGCCCAGGCGATCCGGTGGGCGGTGCAGAACGACGCCGACGTGATCAACCTGTCCCTGGTCACCGTCGAGACGCCGGAGCTGGCCGACGCGGTCCGCGACGCGCTGGACGAGGGTGTGGTGCTGGTCGCCGCCGCCGGCAACCGCGCGGAGGACCAGCAGAACCTCACGGCGTACCCCGCCGCGTACCCGGGGGTGATCGCGGTCGCCGGGGTGGACGAGGAGGGTGGCCACGTCGGCAGCTCGGTGGCCGGCGACTACGTCGACGTCGCCGCCCCGGGCCTGAACATCGTCGGCCCCGCGCCGGGCGGCGACGGTTACCTCAACCGACCCGAGGGTGGCACCAGCTTCGCCGCCGCGTACGTCTCCGGGGTGGTCGCGCTGGTGCGGGCCGCCCACCCGGACCTCACGCCGGACCAGGTGGCCGACCGGCTCGTCCGGACGGCCGACAACCCGCCCGGCGGCCACAACGCCGAGGTCGGTCACGGCGTCGTGAACCCTTACCGAGCGGTGTCCGACCTGCTCGGCACGCGGACCGACAAACCACCCGCCGCGCTGGCCGCGCCGCCGCCGGCTGAGGACCCGCTGGCCTGGCAGCGGGACGTGGCGTTGTGGACGGCCGCGATCGGCGCGGCGCTGGCCGTGTTGCTGCTGGCGGTCAAGCCGGTCCTGGTTCGGGGGCGCCGGCGCGGCTGGCGACCGGGGCGGCGGCCGGCCGACCCCACCCCGACCACCTGACATGCACAGGGCCCCTCCTCGGCGAGGAGAGGCCCTGGACGTCGATCGGGTCAGCGCAGCACGCCGGGCGCGCCGTCGCCGTCCGCGCCCCACACGTCCTCGTCCTCCTCCAGCCAGGTGTTGCGGGGGACCTCCTCGTCGCCGAACCCGGCGCCGCCCGTCCCGCCCATGCCGGCGACGGCCCCGCCGCGGGCACCGGCCCCGCCGGCACCCCGGCCGGCCACGCCGGCGCCGGGCGCTCCCCGGCCTGCCCCGCGACCTCCGGCTCCACGACCGGCGCCGGCCATGCCGCCACCCATCATCGGCGCCATCCCGCCGCCCGCGCCCAGCTTGCCGCCCGCGCCGAGCCGGCCACCGCCACCCCGGCCCCCGCCCCGACCGGCGCCGGCCATGCCGCCACCCATCATCGGCGCCATGCCGGGCGTCACCGGGCGACCCAGGGATCCACCGCCGGGGATCATTCCGCCGCCCCCGGCCAGACCGGCACCGCCGGTACTCGCGCCCAGGCCGCTGGTGCCGGGCAGGCCACCGCCGCCCAGGCCCGGCGCGGTGGCGGCGGGGGCGGCACCGGCGAGACCGCTGCCGTAGTCGTCGGCGAGGCTGCCCGTGCCCGGGTAGCCGCCCGACGGGTAGCCGGTGCCGGAGCCGCCGCCGAGGTCCGGGTGAGCGCCGGAGCCGGTGCCGGGCATGGTGCCGGTGCCCGGCAGCCTGTCCAGGTTCGCCGAGGGGCCGCCGCCGGGCAGGTTCGCGCCGGACGGCATGCCGCCCAGGTTCGGCGCCCCGCCGGGCGCGGTCCCCCCGGGCCCGGTGCCCAGGTCGGGCGTGCGCATGTCCGGCCTGAAGTCGGTCGGGGGAACCCCCGTCGAACCCGGCATCCCCTGGTCGGTGGTCAGGTACCGGCCGCTGACGTCGCCGTAGACCTCGGCCGCCTCCGACGACTTGTCGTTGATCCAGTCGTAGAGCGAGGTGAGCGGGTCGAGCAGACCGAGAAAGTCCGGCTTGACCTTCGCCTCGAAGAACCCGGTGTCGATGACGAGCCGCCCGTTACGCGCCTCCAGCACGTCGTTGACGCAGCTCGCCGGGATGGGGAACCGGGCCTGGGCGGCGGTCAGGTCGTCCGCGGCGGTCCGCAGCGACTGGACGATGCCGTTCTGACCCTCGGCGTCCTTGACCACCCGGTCGGCCTCGGTCGCGATCCCCGTGACCCGCGTCTTGAAGGCCTCGTACGCCTCGCCCTTCCACACCTCGCCCAGGTCCTTGACGTTGGTCTCCAGGCTCTCCTTCACCGCGTTCACGTTCTTCAGCAGCTGCTCCCAGAGCGACGCCGCGGTGGCCACGTCACCCGGCCGGCCCGCCACGACGACCTGCTGGCACATCTCTTCCCAGCTCGGCACGGCTCACCCTCCCCGTTCAGGCCGGCTCGTTGGACGCGTCGGCGAAGATGCGGTTCATCTCGGCGGCGGTCATCGCGTTGGCGCGCTCCGCCGTCTCGTAGTTCTCCTTGACCTCGCGCAGCGCGTTCGCCGCCTGGTACAGGTCCTCGGCCAGCTTCCGCACGCCCTGCTGCGTGCTGGTGAAGAGGGAGGAGTGCTTGGTGGCCAGGTCCTGCGCGCGGGGGAACGTGCCGAGCGGACTCGTCTGGCCCGGCACACCCGGCGCGGCCGAGCCGCCCATCGTGTCCTGGATCTCCACCATCTTGTACGACTGCTTGTGCAGGAAGTCGGCGTGCGACTCCAGCCAGCGGATCGCCTCGTCCAGGCTGGACGCGTCCCACTCCGTCTGCGCGCCCGCCTCGTTCGCCCCCGGCATCAGGGCGGTCGGTCGCTCCGCCCGGTTGACGTTGTCCATCGTGACGCCGTCCAGGTGCATGGTCGGCACCAGCGGCGTCATGGGCACGGGTATCGGGTTGTCCAAGCGGATCTCGTCCGGGATCTCGGTCCTGTCCGGCGATCCGGTCCGGTCCTCCGTCATCGGTTCCTCCCCCTAGCCGACTGGGATGCTGGCCTACTGCTGGTGCCCGCCGGGAGCGGGCGGAGGTGGCGGTGGCGCGCCCGGCACCGCGGACTGCGCGGGCGGATGACCGGGCGGCGCAGCCGGATAGCCGGGCGGCGCGGGCGGGTGACCAGGCGGCGCGGGCGGATAGCCGGGCGGCGCAGCCGGGTAACCGGGCGGCGTGGGCGGATAGCCGGGCGCGCCGGGAGCCGGGAAGCCGGGCGGGCCGGCGGCCGGCGGGCGGCGGCGCGAGCGCCGGACCAGCACGATCACCAGGACCACGACGCCGATCGGCACGGCCAGGCAGAACGCGCCGGCGATCCAGGCGCCCGGACCCTTCTTCATGGTGATCGCGACGGCCGGCCCGTCGTCCTCCCGGGCCTGAGCACCACGCGAGGGCTCGGCGGAGGCGGTGTCGGCGGCGGTGACCAGCGGGTTGGCGCGCACCGCCGGCACCGAACGGGTCAGCGCGGCGAGCGGGTCGACCGACCCGAAACCGTACTGGCTGTCCCGGCCCGCGGGGCCCTGGTCGCGTGCGGTGCGGATGATCCGGTTGACCACGTTGGCCGCGTCGAGATCCGGGTACCGCGACCGCAGCAGGGCCACCACGCCGGAGACGATGGCGGCCGAGTCGCTGGTGCCGCTGCTGATCGCGTACCCGTTCCGGGAGACCGACCGCGGTGCCGGGGAGATGATGTCCTCCATCGGCGCGGCCAGCACGGCCTCCGGCCCGTGCACGCTCTCCGCGAAGGCGCTGCCCCGCTTGCTCAGGCCGGTCACCGCGATCACACCGGGGATCCGGGCCGGGCTCACCACGTCGCGTACGCCCTGCTTCCGGTTGCCCACCGATCCGACGAGGACGACGTCCTTGGCGAGCGCGTACCGGACGGCGTCCGTCTCCGCCTTGGAGGGTGGGCCGTCGCTGCCGAGGGAGAGGTTGATCACGTCGGCGCCGTTGTCCGCCGCCCACCTGATGCCCTCGGCGATGTGCTCCGACCGGTAGCCCCGCTGGAGCGCGACCGGGAGGATGCGGGCCTCCGGCGCGATGCCGAGGTGCCGCATCTGACCGCCGCCGCGCCCGGCGATGAGCCCGGACATGGCGGTGCCGTGCCCCTTCTCCTGGTCGACGTCACGCCGGCCGTCCGGCGCCACGCCCGACCCGATGCCCTTACCGGGGAGGACCTGCCCGCGCAGTTCGGGAACGGTGGTGTCGACGCCGGAGTCGACGACGGCGACGACCACGCCGCGACCCTTGGTGATCTTGTGCACCTGCGGGATCCTGAGCGTGTCGAGATACCACTGGAGACCGCGGACGGTGTCGGCGGCCTGGACGGGCGCGGGCACGACCACCGGGCCGGCCGCGGCGACCAGTGCCACCACGGCAGCGGCGGCGGCCGGCAACAGCCGCAGGTGCTTCCCCGTACGCATGACTCCCCCAGGACCCGTCCAACCCCGAACACGGCGCGGCTCCGGCCCGGTCTGGCCGGACCGGAGCCGCGTCGACGTTCGAGTCAGCCCCACACCTTGGCGTTGCTCATCTCGGTGCTGACGTAGTTCTCGCGGGCGATGCCCACGGCGCCACCGATCTCGTTCAGGATGCGGTTGATGTCGCGCACGGCCGAGTCCCACTGGGCCTGGTGCTGCTCGTACGCGGCCCGGTCCTGACCGTCCCACTGGAGCTTGGACAGCATGGAGCGCAGCGTGTCCAGCTTCTCGTCGATGGTGCGCGAGATGGTCTGCATCTGCTGGTTGGCGTTCTCGAGGGCCGCGTAATCGACCTTGATGCTCATCTAGTCCTCCCCCTGCTCGTCTCGTCGGATCACGGGTTGAGAGCAGAGTGGAACTTGTCCAGCATCTGCTGCTGCTCTTCGTCGTTGACCTGGTGCGTCGTGCCCGACTTGTCGAGCAGGTCGGCGATGTTGTCCATCGCCGTCAGCAGCTTGGCGGTGTTGGTGTTCCAGTTCTGCATGAGCGTCTGGAACCCGGTGGACGCCTGCCCCTTCCAGGCGATGGCCAGGTCGTCGACCACGTTCCACAGCTTCTTCAGCTCGCCGTCGACCTCGCTGCGCGTGGACCGCACGTCACTCGCGGCGGTATGTAGAGTCGCTGCCTCGACCTCGAACGCCATGCTTCACACCCCTCCGTCTTCTCGTGGCGGCGGATCTGCCGCGCCCTCCCCCGCGGCAAGGCACACACCCCACCGACGGACACTCTCCTCAGGAGACCGTAGCGGACCCGCACAACGCGGCGCAGCCCCCTACGGGCCCCAATATTACGGACTGTGATCCGGTCGTGGCCTGTCGCGTCGGACCGCGAACACATCCACGACCGTCACCGTCCATCGTGGACCTTACCTCATCCCGGCTCCGACCAGGCGGTCTGGATGAGCTGCTGGCCGTCGCGCCGCCGGACCAGGGTGCCGCGGCCGGGCGGTTGCGGGCTCGGCCGCAGGGTGCCGAAGACCGCGCCCTCCTCCCGGCTGCCGGACATCAACAGGCCCGGGGAGTCCAGCTCACGCAGCCGTTGCAGCACCGGCTCGTACAGCGCCCGGGCCACACCACCGACCCGCCGCGTCACGATCAGGTGCAGGCCGATGTCGCGCGCCTGCGGCAGCAGCTCGTGCAGCGCGCTGAGCGGGTTGTTGCCGCCCGAGGCGACCAGGTCGTAGTCGTCCACCAGGATGTAGAGGTCCGGGCCCTTCCACCAACTGCGGTCGCGGAGCTGGGCGGTGGTCACGTCCGGCCCGGGCAGCCGGTTCGACAGGGCGCTGCGGATCGAGGCCAGGCCCTGCGCGAACAGCTGGTTGGACGGCGCGTAGTCGAGCAGGTGGTCCCCCTCGACCGCGCCGAGCAGCCCACGCCGGTAGTCGGCGATGACCAGCCGGGCCTGGGCCGGGGTGTACCGCTCGGTGATGCCCCGGGCGATCAGCCGCAGCAGGTTCGTCTTGCCGCACTCGGCGTCACCGAAGACGGTCAGGTGCGGCTCGTTGGCCAGGTCCAGGTAGACCGGGGCGAGCGCCGCCTCGTTGACACCGATCGGCAGCCCCGGAGCGGAGCGGTCGATGATCCGCGCCAGCTCGGCGACGGGCAGCTTGCGCGGCAACAGGCGCACCTTCGGCGCCGGCCGGCCGGGCCAGGACGAGGCGACGTGCTTGGCCAGGGCGACCGACGCCTCGGTCAGGTCCTCGATGTCGCGGCGACCGTCGATCCGCGAGATCGCGGTGAGGAAGTGCAGCTTGTCCCGGGTGAGACCGCGCCCGGGCGAGCCGGTCGGGACGTTCGCCGCCGCGCGCCGGTCGATCTCCGACTCGTTCGGGTCACCGAGCCGCAGCTCCAGCTTCGTGCCGAGCAGGTCCCGCATGTTGATCCGGATCTCCGCCCACCGCACCGCGGTCAGGATCACGTGTACGCCGAAACCCAGGCCGCGGTTGGCCAGGTTGGTGATCGTCTGCTCCAGCTCCTCGTACTCCTGGCGCAGCGTGTTCCAGCCGTCGACCACGAGGAAGACGTCGCCGAACGGGTCGTCGGCGAACTCGCCGGCCGCCCGGCGGCGCCGGTAGCTGGCCACCGAGTCGATGCCGTGCTGGGCGAACCGGATCTCCCGGTCGTCGAGCACGGCGACGACCTCCGCCACGGTCCGCCGGACCGCCTCGGTGTCCCGCCGGCCCGCGACGCCGGCCGTGTGCGGTAGCCCCTCCAGGCTGCGCAGTGCGCCGCCGCCGAAGTCCAGGCAGAAGAACTGCGCCTCACGCGGGGTGTGGGTCAGCGCGAGGGAGGCCAGCAGCGAACGCAGCATCGTGCTCTTGCCGCTCAGCGACGCCCCCACGATCACCACGTTGCCGCCGGCGCCGGCCAGCTCCACGAGCATCGGGTCGCGGCGCTGCTCGTACGGCCGGTCCACCACGCCGACCGGGACGGTGAGCTGGCCCCGGCCGCCCCAGTTCGCCGTGCAGAGCCCGAACGTCGGGTGGACGCTGAGCGCCGGCAGCAGCTCACCCAGGCCGGGCGGATCGGCCAGCGGCGGCAGCCAGACCTGGTGCGCCGGCCGGCCCTGCCCCTTGATCCGGTCGATGAGCACGTCGAGCATCGCCACGGCCTTGCCCTCGGCCGGCTGCTCCGGCTCGGGTGCGGCCGGCACCGGCACCTGCGGATCCAGCACCGGCAGGTAGTCCACCCCGTACGGCACGACGCGCCGCTGCACCATCGCCTGTGAGGCCGCGGCGAGCTGCCCCGGAGCCCGGTACGGGCCGGAGACGTACGCCGCCCGGAACCGGAGCATGGTGCTGGTGTCGGTCTTCAGGTAACCGTGGCCCGGTGCGTTCGGCAGCTCGTACGCGTCCGGAACGCCGAGGACGATCCGGCTCTCCACTGCGGAGAAGGTACGCAGACCGATCCGGTACGACAGGTGCGTGTCCAGGCCGCGCAGCTTGCCCTCCTCGAGCCGCTGGCTGGCCAGCAGCAGGTGCACGCCCAGCGAGCGGCCCAGCCGGCCGATCATCACGAAGAGGTCGATGAAGTCGGGCTTCGCGGCGAGCAGCTCGCTGAACTCGTCGCAGATGATGAGCAGACTCGGCATCGGCTCCAGCGCTTCGCCGGCCGACCGGGCCTTCTCGTAGTCGTACCGGGAGACGTAGTTGCCGGCCGCGCGCAGCACCTCCTGCCGGCGGGTCATCTCACCGGCGAGCGCGTCCTTCATGCGGTCGACCAGCGGCAGCTCGTCGGCCAGGTTGGTGATGACCGCGCTGGTGTGCGGCAGCGCCTCCAGCGAGGCGAAGGTGGCGCCACCCTTGAAGTCGACAAGGACGAAGTTGAGTTCCTCGGAGGAGTGGGTGACCGCCAGCGCGCCGACGATGGTCCGCAGCAGCTCGCTCTTGCCGGAACCGGTCGCGCCGATCACCAGGCCGTGCGGGCCCATGCCCTCGTGCGCGGACTCCTTGAAGTCCAGTTCCACCACGTTGCCGTCGGGACCGACGCCGAGCGGGATCCGCAGTCGGTCCCGGTGGCCGCGCGGCTGCCAGGTCTGGCGGACGTCCAGCGTCGCGGCGTCGCCGACCCCGAGCAGGTCGGGCAGCTCCATGCTGCGGGCCAGCGGCTCGTCCGCCGTCGCCTGCTGCTGGGAGAGCCGGTACGGGGCCAGCTGCCGGGCCAGCCCTTCGGCGGCGGCGGCGCTGAGCCGGTCCGGCGTGCCGAGCCGGGACGACGTGGTGCCGCGGACCAGCTCCAGGGAACTGCCGTCGCCCGCGTCCAGGCAGAGCAGCCACCGGCCGGCGTCCCGGGGCACGGCGCCGGAGAGGTCGACAAGCGTGGCGCCGAGCAGCCCCACCCCCATCAGCTGGCAGGTCGCCGCCACCTCACCGCCGTCGACCACGACGACCAGGTGCGGCATCGTGGTCAGCGGCTTCGCCTCGGGCGCGAAGCGGGGCCGGCCGGCCAGCTCGCCGGCGAGCGCCTCCTCCGCCTCGGCGAGGCTGGCGAAGACCAGCCGTCGCGCACCGGCCGCGTCGCTGCGTCCACTGTGGTGCGCGTGCGGCAGCCACTTCACCCAGTCCCAGGCGCCCTGCCGGTCCGGTGCGGCGACCACCGCGACCACCAGGTCGTCCGGTGCGTGGAACGTGGCCAGCTGGCCCAGGGCCGCCCGGGTCAGGTCCAGCACCGGCTCCCGGTCGCCGCGCAGCACGACCCGGCTGAACGCGCGCACCGACAGGGCGGTCGGCAGGTCCGGCACGGTCGAGTGGGCCCGGACGAAACGCCGCAGCGCGATCGCGCTCATCGGCTCCAGGTCCTCGACCGGCTTGGTCTCCGGCGGGACGATCTCCACGGCGAGGCGCTGCGGCCCGGTGGCGATCCGGGTCTCGCCGAAGTCGTCCTCGGTGATCCGCCGTTCCCACAGGCGACGCGAGGCGGCGATCGACCAGAGGGCGTCCGGCTCGGGGTGGCGCCACGCCATCGCCGCCCGCTGCTGCTCGGCCGCGCGCCGGGTGCGCTTGCGCATCTGCGCCAGGTAGCGCATGAAGTCGCGCCGGTCGGCGTTCAGCTCGGCCTTGTCGTTGCCGCCGGAGGACGCGAGCGAGCCGATCGCCATGCCCAGCATCGAGACGCCGAAGAGGCCGCCGGCGACGTACGTCATCATGCCGCCGCCGCGCCCGGCGTAGAGGAAGGCCATCGCGCCGACCCCGCAGACCATCGGCAGGATCATCAGCAGCTGACCCATCCCGCGTGGCGTCGGCTCCGGCAGCTCCGGAGGCGACTCCAGCAGGACCTCGCCCCGTGGCAGGGCCGGGCCCGGCTGGCGTGGCGGTCGGCGGAACACCACCGTGCTCACGGCTTGTCTCCTCCCCCTGAGACGATCGCGTCCCCCCTGAGACGATCGCGCGGGTGGCCCGGGTCGTCGGGTGGGCATCGTACGCGCCCGCCATCGTAGGTAATCTCCCGTGGGCGTCGGAGACCCGCGCGGGGCGGTCCCGTCCGGGCCGGAGGACGAGCGAGGAGGCCACTGTGGCGACGAAGACGGCGACCGGTGGGTTGAGCCGGATCACCATCGTGGCGCCACGCACCCGGATGGACCTCGCGCTGCCGTCCGACGTACCCCTGGCCGACCTGTTGCCGACCCTGCTCCGCTACGCCGGCGAGGACCTGGCGGACGAGGGCGTCCGGCACGGCGGCTGGAGCCTGGCGCGGCTCGGCGGGTCGCCTCTCGACGGCGGTCGCACCCCCGCGCAGCTCGGCATCCGCGACGGCGAGGTGCTCTACTTCAACCCGCGCAGCGCCTCCGCACCGGAGATCGTCTTCGATGACGTGGTGGACGCGGTGGCGACCGCCACCAACCAGCGCCCCGGCGCCTGGCAGGTCGGCACGACCCGGGCGTACGCGGTGCTCTTCGCGGCGGCGGCGCTCGGGGGCGGCGCGTTGGCGGCGCTCTTCACCGGCCCGCCGCAGCTCCCCGGCGCGGTGGCCGCGCTGCTCGTCGCCGTCGCGCTGCTGGTCGGCGCCGCGGTGCTGTCCCGGGCCGCCGCCGACAGCGCCACCGGGTCCGCGCTGGCGCTGGCCGGGCTGGGGTACGCGGCCGTCGGCGGCCTGCTGCTGCTCGCCGGTGACCGGACGCTCACCGAACTGGCGGCGCCGCACGTGCTGCTCGCCGCCACCGCGGTGGTGGTCGGCGCGGCGGTGGCGGTGCTGGCGGTCGGCGACCGGCTCCCGGTCTTCTTCGGCGCGGTCGCGGTTGGCGCGGCCACGGCGGTCGGCGCCCTGCTCAGCCTCGGGTTCGGCATCGGACCGGCAGCCGCCGCGGCGGTGGTGGCCGCCGTGGCGTTCGGCGCCGTCCCGGCGCTGCCGATGGCCGCGTACCGGCTGGCCAGGCTGCCGGTGCCGTCCATTCCCACCGGGCCGGAGGACCTCAAGACCGACAGCGAGTCGGTGGACGGGCGGCGGGTTCTCCAGCTCAGCGAACTGGCCGACGAGTTCCTGACCGGTCTGGTGTGGACGGTGTCGCTGCTGGTGCTCGGCGCCCAGGTCGTGCTCGCGTTGGACGGACGGCTGTCGGCCGTACTGCTGTGCCTCGTCCTGGCCCTGCTGTCGATGCTGCGGGCCCGGCCGTTCCTCGGGCGCGCGCAGCGGACGCCGGTGCTGTTCGCCGGCACCGCCGGGCTCGGCCTGACGGCGGCCGCCGCCTTCGCGGGCGGCTCCACCGCACTGCGCCTCGGCCTGATCCTCGGCGGCCTGGTGCTCGCGGCGGTGGTGAGCCTGATCTACGGCCTGACCGTGGCCGGCAAGCGGATCTCCCCGGTCTGGGGCCGGTTGCTGGACATCGTCGAGATCCTGCTGATCATCTCGCTGGTGCCGCTGGCCGTCTGGGTGGTCGGCCTGTACGGCTGGATAGTCAACCTCCGCCCGTGACCCCACGCGCCAAGAGCACCGGGGCTAGGCAGGTGGGGTGAGGGTGTCGGCGACGGCGGCCACCGGGGTGGTGGCGTAGACGCCGGGCGCGTGCTGACCGTCCACCGGGCGGGCCGGCGCGCCGCACTTGCGGGCGACGTCCCGGACCACCTTGACCAGCGCCTCGACGTGGTTGTCCAGCGCCGCGACGCGGAGCAGCGGCGCCGCCACCCGCCCGCCGGGCAGCACCCCGACGGCGAAGGTGTGCGACGGCGCGGAGGTCGCCGTGACACCGTCGACCAGGGCGGCGAACGGCGCCTCGGTGCGGGCCCGCAGGGTCAGGCAGCGCTGCGTCCAGCCGCCCCCGCGCAGCCCCGTCCACGTCTCCGTGGGTGGCGCGGGCGCCAGGTCCAGCCCGGCTGCCGAGACCACCGCGGCGCGCAGTTCGTCGCGGCCGAGCGGGCGGTGGGCGAGGCCGGCGGTGGTCAGCGCCTTGCCCAGCCGGCTGATCCCCGCCGACAGGGTGCGGTGCACGCCCGGCATGCCGCCGCCGCGGCTGACCGACTCCACCCGCGCGTCGCGCACGGACAACCGCAGCGCCACCCAGACCGTACGGTGGGCGGCCGGCGGCGCGCCCGGCGCCGGATACCAGACCAGGGTGTGCGCGACCACCTGCGCCCGGGTGACCGGGCCGCTGAACTCGGTGAGCACCCGGATCACCCGGTCGACCACTGACGACTCGACGGGACCCGGGCCCGGCCGGCCCTGCACCGCGACCGCGGCGAACCAGCCCTGGGCGTCCTGACCGACGCCCAGCCGCGTACCCCGGTCGGTCAGCTCGACCACGGACAGCTCCGGCGCCAGCGGCGCGAGTCGCGGGTCCAGCGCGGTGCCCGCCGCGACGCTGCCACGCGCCCGCTCGGCGCGCCGGCGCAGGCGTCGGCGCAGCAGCAGGTCCTCGTACCACCAGCGACCGCCCCACCGGGCGAACACCGCGAGCACCACCACCATCGCGAGCGCGGCGACGCCGGCCGCGAGCCAGGACGGCCCGCCCAGCGCCGCGGCGACCGCGAGGACGCACAGCTCCAGTACGACGAGCTGACCGACCGTCACGGCGCCCAGCCGACCCCGCCGCGAGGCGGAACCGGCCGGCGCGGGGATCGGCCGGACCGCCCGGGGTGCGGTCGGCGGCGGGCCCGGTGGCGCCTGAACCTGCGTCATCGGTGGGAGTCCTTCCTGGACGGTGCGCGGCGGGGTCGTCGCCGGCGCGGGCGGGGGTCCCGGAGGCCCACCGCCGGCCCCTTATCGTAGGGAAGCCCGCGGCGCCGACTCGGACCTGATCGTCGCGGACCCACCCCCGCCGGAGGTTAGCCATGCGGACCCGCCGTGACCAGGTGCAGGCGTACCGCTTCGTCACCCGCCGCATCGTCTCGGCCCTGATGTCGGGCGACCCGGAGACGAGCAACCTGCCGATGCGGCGGCTCGGCATGGCGGTGTTCGGCAGTGTGATCGCCGCGGCGGTGGTGCTCGGCGGCGTCGGCGCGTACGGGCAGTTCACCGGCAACACCGCCCCGCTCGAACCGAACACCCTGGTGATCGAGCGGGAGACCGGGGCCACGTACGTCTTCCTGGACGGCCAGCTGCACCCCACGCTCAACTACGCCTCCGCCCGGCTGATCCTCGGCGAGGCCGACCCCGAGGTCCGGACGATGTCGCAGGCCTCGATCCGGGACCGTCCCCGCGGTGGGACCGTGGGCATCGTCGGCGCTCCGGACGCCCTGCCCGACCGGAAGTCCCTCACCGGCCTGCCGTGGTCGGTCTGCGACGTGCCGGACCAGTCCGGTTCCGGGCGCTCCACCACACGGCTGGTGGTCGACCGGGCGCTGCCGGGCGGTACCGCCCTGGGCGACCGGGCGGTGCTGGTGCAGGTGGACGGCCAGCGGCATCTGCTCACCGGGGACGCCCGCCTGCAGCTGCTCGGCGGCGACCCGGCGGTCGCGGCGCTGCGGATGGCGGGCGCGCCGACGCTCACGGTCGGCCAGCAGCTGCTCAACGCGGTGCCGGCCGGGCCGGCGTTGCGGGAGCCCGCCATCTCCGGTGACGACGAGCGGGGCGACGTCGAGGTCGGCGGCGAACGGGCCCGGATCGGCCAGGTCTACCGGGCGGCGGGCCGGCACTACGTCCTCACCCGGGAGGGCCTCGCCTCGATCGGCGAGGTGAGCGCCCTGTTGCTGCTCCGGACCGGTGGTTCGGTGACGGACATCACACCGGACGAGGCCGGCCGGTTACTGACCGACCAGCGGGTCGAGGCCGAGGGCCTGCCGCAGACGCTGCCGACCCTGCACCCGGTGGCGGCGGGGCGAACGGTGCTCTGCGCGACCTACCGTGCGGGCCCGGACGGCGGGCCGCCCACGACCACGATCGAGGTGTTCGACCGGGCACCGGCCGAGCTGTCCGCCGGGCCGCAGGGGCCGCTGCCGGTCCGCCAGTCCGGCCGCGACGGCCTGCGCACCGCCGAGGCGGTGCTGCTTCCCGGCGGCAAGGGGGTGTTGGTCCAGGCCGCGACCGGCTCCGGGGAGAGCGGTACGGCCGCGGCCGGCGCGACCGTCCACCTCGTCACCGCACAGGGGATCCGGCACCCGCTCGGCCCCGGCGCGCTCACCGCGCTCGGCTACGAGGGGGTGACCCCACTTGTGGTTCCGGCGTCGTTGCTGGCTCTGATCCCGACCGGTCCCACCCTCGACCGCGAGGACGCGCTGACCCGCTTCGCGCCGGGTGAGCCCCGGGCCACGACCGCGACTGGATCGTCGGCCGGCGATTGAGGCTCCGGCCGGTCGGCGGGTCGCCCGGTGTCGCCCGGGTCGACTAATCTGAGCGTTGCCAACGGTTATCGACTCACGACGTACAGGGATGCTGCCATGACGGGGCGCACGACAGTCGACCTGATGTCCCTTGAGGACTTTCACCGCAAGCTCGCCGACCGGCTGGCCGAGGCGGAGCGGGCGGTGCGCAAGCTCGACACGGAGATGCAGTGCCGACCGCCGGCTCTGGGAAGCTTCGCCGACGCCACCGACAACGCCCGGAAGTACAGCGACATCCACCTGGCCTACTCCCAGCACGTCGCCCGGCTGCGCACCGCCGTCGAGGCGGCGCAGACCGCGACCGCCACCATCCTCGCCCGCTACCGCACGGCCGAGGCGCGCAACCAGGCCAACGCCGCCGACATCGCCGCCGCGCTGACCGGGGTCGACGAGGCGCTGACCGGGGAGGAGTCGCCGCGTGTCTGAATACAGCCAGCGCTACGAGGGCGTGAGTCACGAGGAGCTCTACAACGGCGTGATGGCCGGCCAGCCCGGTCAGATCGACGGTGTAGCGGCACAGTGGACGGCGCTCAAGGGCATCGTCGAGGACCTGCGCCGCGAGCTCTCCGGCGACCTGGAGAAGCTCGCCAACACCTGGACGGGTGCGGCGGGCCAGGAGTTCCAGCGCCGGGTCGGTCTGGTGACCTCGTGGGCGGAGTCGCTGGGCGAGGGGATGGCCGACGTCGGCCGCGGGCTGACCCTGATGGCCGACCACCTGCGCACCGCCCGCGAGCAGGCGGAGAGCCCGGCCGAGACCGACGACCACGACCAGGCGGTCTCCGGGGCGGCCAAGGGCGCCATCTTCGGCGTTCCCGGCATGGTCGTCGGCGGCCTGCTCGGCCACCAGCAGGACAAGGCCGAGCAGGAGAAGGCGCACCAGCGGATGGTCAACGTGGTCTCCGAGCTGGCCGCCGGCTACGACCTGTCCGCCTACGGGCGACTGGTCCCGCCGGTGCCGCCGCCGCCGGACACGCCGGGCACCGTCGACGGCAGCGCACCGGCGCCGCGCAGCGGCCCGGCGGTCGGCACGCCTACGGCCGCGCCGACGTCGACGGGGCTCGCCGCCCAGACCGGTGGGGCGACCGTGGGGACTCCTGAGCGGGCGTCGACCGGCCCCGCCGCCGGCACCGGCGGCGGCACCCCGACCGGCTCCGGCACGTCGGGCACCGGTCCGCTCGGCACCGTGCCCGCGACCGGCACCGGCGGCGGAACCTCGCTGGCCGGCGCCGATCCGCTGGTCGGCGGGGCACTGCTGGGCGGCGCCACCGCCGGCCTCGCCGCGCTCGGCCGCCCGGGCGGCACCCCGCCGGCCACGCCCGGCACCGGTCCCGGCCTCACCTTCGGCGTCCCGGGTGGCACGCCGGCCGGCGGGATCCTCGGCACCGGCTCGCTCGCGGGCTCCAGCGGCACCGCCCCCACGGCGGCACGGCCCACGGGCGGCACGGCCGCACCGGAGACGCGATCTGCGACCGGTGTCGGGCGCAGCATCGACGGCCGTCGCAGCGAGGGAGCCGGCCGGGACACCGGCGGCCTGCGCCAAGGGCCGCCGGCCGGCCGCGGCGCACCGGGGGACCGCGCGATCGGGGGCCTCGGCCGTACGGACCGTGCTGCCGGCGCCAACCGTGCCGGAGTGCTCGGCGCGGGGCACGGCGGTGACGACGACCCGTCCGACGGGCGGCTCACCTGGCTGACCGAGGACGAGATGGTCTGGTCGGACGGCCCGGAGGGCGCGCCGCCGGTGCTCGGCAGCTGACCCGGATCCACGGGAAGGGGGCCACCGCGGGGTGGTCCCCCTTCGTCGGCCGGCAACTCCCCTTGCCGACCCGGAGGCCGGGCACCTCCGAACACAGTGGACAGGTGGTGCCGGTCACCCCATCCGAGGCCCCGGCCGCCTGCATTCGACGCGATCCGGAGATAGGTTTGGCGGGTGCCGTCCGCCGCGTCCGCCCACCCGCTCTGGGGTGCCGTGCTGCGATCGTTGCGCGAGATGACCCGGCTGGCGGTGGCCGTCCTGGCGCTCACCACCGGGCTCGGCGCCGCCGCCTCGGTGGCCCCGCCTCCGGCCGCCGCCTCGACGGCCCACGAGACGGTCGCCTCCCATGTCGTCGACGCGGCCGTGTCGCCGGTCACCGCGCCGACCCCGCCGCAACACCGCACGGACCGGGCCCTGATCGCGCCGCACCCCACGGTCGCCGTCGTGGCGGTGCCGCAACCGGTCCGCCCGTCGCTCGGGACCGCGTCCGCATCCGCCGCGCGTGAGACCGTGGCCGGGGCTCCGCTCGTCGTCGAGCCGATCGTCGAGCCGATCGGCGAGCCGATCGCCGGCGTCCCGGCTCCGACCGCCCACGGCGCCGCACCACCGGAGCCGGGGCCGGGCGCAATGACCCGGCGCGGCCCGCCCTCGGCCTGATCCGCACCCCGGGTGCCACGTGCCCTGGGGATCCCGCAAGATCCGGCCCGCCGACGACCACCGGCTTGCGCGATCGCACCTGTCCCGCCGATGCCGGCCCACGAATCTCCCGCCCGCGACCGGGCCACCGTCGAGTCCGTCCGTCGACCGCGAGGTGTCACCTGATGCAGACCGTTCTCTCCGCCGTCCTCCCCGACGTCCCCCGGGCCGCCGCCATCTGGCTGGGGCTGCTCGCCGTCGTCGCCGTCTCCGTCGCCGCCCTGCTGCTGCGTCCCAGCCGCTCCACCTTCCACGCCGGCCTGCGGATCCGCCGGGCAGCCCTGCCGAGCGACCTGGAACGGGTGGCTGAGGAACGCGAGTTGAACCGGTACGCGGAGGAGGTCAACGTCGCCGCCGAGCGCGCCGCCACCACCGCCCGGCGACTGCGTACCGAGTGGCTGTCCGCGCAGGAGGCGGTCGAGTCGGCGTGGACCGCGTACGAGGAGGCGGAGGTCGAGGTCCGCAGGCTCGGCGGCGCGGCGGCACTGCCGCTGCCGCGTACCGAGCGGACACCGGCCGAGTACGCCGAGCGGGAGCGTTTCCTGCACCGGGCCGCGCTGGCCGCGTACTGGCGGCGGGAACTGTCGGTCGAGCAGCTCAGCGCGGTCTTCGCCCATCAGGACGGGTGGGACCCGCGGCTGCACCCGGTCGAGCAGGAGCTGGTGCTCCGCCGGGCGGTACGCGACAACCTCGCCGCCCGGCACCGGGCGGCTCGGGAACGGGAGCAGGCCGCCTGGCGGTCGGCCGAGCGGGCCGCGGAGGCGGCGCGCGCCCTGCGCGAGGAGGCGTACGCGGCGCTCGGCCGCCGCCCGGAGGAGCAGCCGTCGGTGCTGACCTTGATCGGCGCCGCCGCCGAGCCCGCGACCGAACAGACGCGGGAGATCCCGGCGGTGCCGGCGTTGGGTTCACCGGCCCGAGGCCGCGCGGCGGTCCCGGCCTACTGAGCGCCGGATCGGCGGGGCTGGCCTGCCGCCGGGCCCGCCTAGCGGTCCCCGGCTCGACGGGTCGCGATCGGCGGGGTCGGCCGGGCGGCGTCGGTGAGCGGGGTGGAACGCCGCTGGCGGACGAGGCGACCGAGGTAGAGCAGCGTGCCGGCGAGCACGGCCATGTCGTCCAGGTAGATCGGGTCGGGCAGCAGGTCGACCGGGAGCACGGTGTAGACGAGCGCGCCGTAGAACGCGACCCGGCCCCCGACGCCGAGGCTGCCGAGCAGCCGGCGCATGCGGAGCACCCGGATGGCCAGCACCACCGCCCCGACGAGCGTGACCACCGCCACGACGCCGAGGATCAGCCAGACCTCCCGCGACACACCGCCACGCTAACCCAGGCCGGCCAGCCCCGCTTGACGGCGTGGGAGGATCGCCGGCAGGCGGAAGGAGGACCGGGACTGTGGACCTGGGTGACGAGCGGGTGGCGCGGTTCTGCCGGGAACGGCACCTCGCCACGTTGACCACGCTGCGCGCCGACGGGACGCCGCACGTCGTACCCGTGGGGGTGACCCTCGACCCGGCGGCCGGCGTTGCCCGGGTCATCACGAGCGGGACCTCCCGCAAGGCCCGTCACGTCGCGGCCGCCGGCCCCGACGGCGCCCCGGTGGCGGTCTGCCAGGTCGACGGGCGGCGGTGGCTGACCATCGAGGGCCGGGCGGTCCTCCGGTCCGACCCGGAGTCGGTCGCCGAGGCGGAGCGCCGGTACGCCGAGCGCTACCGCACCCCGCGTCCCAACCCGTCCCGGGTCGTCATCGAGATCACGGTGACGCGTCTCTTGGGCGGTCTGTGACCGACTGACCGGATCCGGGCGGCCGGCGCTCGCCCGCGAGGCCGGCGGGTGAGCAGCGCCACCCGTACCCCGGAATCCCCTGCCCGCCCCGGCGGTTGCATCCCCCGGTGGCCGAAACCGGAGGCACGACGCCGACCGGACCGGCCCCGTCGGAGTGCACCCGCGGGCCGAGCCCCGGGCTGTCCAGTCCGTGAGCCGAGCGCCTTTCCCGGTGCTTGCCGTCTCCGGATCGTCCGGAGGCGTCAGACCCCCCGAATGGAGCCCGACCCATGAACCCGATCGTGCGTAAGAGCGGTCTGTCGGTGGCCTGCCTGCTGGTGGCCGGCGGCTGCGTCGTGGGCCCGGCGGCCGCCGCCCACGCCGCCCGGACCGAACCCCTCATGTCGGTCCGTGCCGACAAGGTCGACAAGCCGGGCCGAGGCGACAAGCGGGCCGAGCGCATGGTGGGCGTCGAGTACCAGGCGCAGCCCAACTTCTACTACTGCGGTCCCGCCGCCACCCGGATCGCCCTGTCCGCGCAGGGCAAGGCCCTTTCCCAGGACGAGGTCGCGGAGCGGCTGGGCACCACCGAGGCCGGCACCGACTCGGCCCTCGACACGACCCGGGTGCTCAACGAGCTGACCGGTGGGAAGTACCGGACCACCGAGATCCCGGGCCCGGTGGCCAAGCCGGAGGAGGTCGACCGGCTCCGCGAGGACGTCGTCCGCGCCCTCGACGAGGGACGCCCGGTGGTGGCCAACATCAAGGGCACCGCGGTCGACACCGACGGCGCGCCGCACTCGTACGAGGGCGGCCACTACCTGACGCTGGTGGGCTACCGCGACGGTGGTGACCTCCTCCGGATCGCCGATCCGGCGGCGCCGCAGGCCGAGTACTGGATGACCCTGGAGAAGCTCGCCAACTGGATCGCCGAGCGCGGCTACTCCTCCTGACCGCTCACGGGCCGGTCTCCCCGTCCGGGGAGGCCGGCCCGTCGGCATGTCCGGTGCCGGCTCTCCACCGCGTCACCCCCGGTCCAGCCGGCTCACCTCGTGGATCAGGCCGGCGAGCAGGGCGGTACGGGGAACTACCGAGTCGAGGTCGAGCCATTCCGCCGGGCTGTGGTCGGCACCACCTACCGGTCCGAGCCCGTCGAGCACCGCCGCACCGGCCTCGGCGAGCAGGTTGGCGTCCGCGCAGCCGCCGGTCGCCGTGTGCGACACCGGGATACCCAGCCCGGCGCCCACCTTCGCCGCCAGCTCGGTCAGCTGTTGTCCGGCCGGCCCGTGCTCCCACGGCGGGGTGGGCGCCTGCACGACCAGGTCGGCGTGGACACCGGTGACCAGCGGCTCGGCGACCAGGCGCCGGATCTCGGCGAGCGCGTCCTCGTACTCGCGGGTGTGCCAGGCGCGCAGGTCGACAAGCATCCGGGCCCGGTCGGGCACGACGTTGGGCCGTGCGCCCGCGGTGAGGTGGCCGACGTTGACGGTCACCCCGGGCCACCGCCCGTTGAGCGCGTCCAGCGCGACGGCCAGCCGGGCGGCGGCGAGCAACGCGTTCGCGCCCCGTTCCGGCTCGATCCCGGCGTGCGCGGCCCGGCCCCGGAAGGTGATCTCCAGGTCGGCGACGCCTTTGCGGGCGGAGACCAGGTCACCGTTGTCCCGGGCGCATTCCAGGCAGAGCGCCACGTCCGCGTCGACGCCGAGTGACCGAAGCAGCTGGCGGCTCCCGATGGAACCGATCTCCTCGTCCGGCGTGCAGACCAGCATCAGCTCGCCGTACGCGTCGAGTCCCAGCTCGGCCAGGACCTCGCAGGCGGCCAGGCCGGCCAGCACGCCACCCTTGTCGTCGCTGACCCCTGGCCCGTACGCCCGGCCGTCCTGGATCCGGAACGGGCGGGCGGCGGCGGTGCCGAGCGGGAACACGGTGTCCAGGTGGCCGGCGAGCAGGATCCGCCGGTCGCCGCGTCCGCGCCGCCGGCCGATCAGCACGTCGCCGAGCGGGGTGCCGGCGGGGTCGGCGACCGGTTCCCGCTCGACCGCCATCCCGGCGGCCAGGCACCACGCCTGGACCAGGTCGGCCGCCCGCCGCAGCCCGTCCACCTGACCGGAGCCGGAGTCGATGGCGACGAGCTGGGCGAGCCGCTCGTGGTACGCCGTGAGCCGGGCGCCGGCCGCGGCGAGCAGGTCGGCGCTCGCCACGCCCGTGCCGGTCCCGCTCACAGGACCTTGTCCAGGAACGCGCGGGTTCGGTCGTGTCTCGGGTTGCTCAGCACCTCGCCCGGTGGGCCGGCCTCCACCACCACGCCGCCGTCGAGGAACGCGACGGAGTCGGCGACCTCGCGGGCGAAGCCCATCTCGTGGGTGACGACGACCATCGTCATGCCGTCGGCGGCCAGGCCCTTCATCACGTCGAGCACGTCGCCGACGAGTTCCGGGTCCAGGGCGGACGTCGGCTCGTCGAAGAGCATCAGCTTGGGGTGCATGGCCAGGGCGCGGGCGATCGCCACCCGTTGCTGCTGCCCGCCGGAGAGCTGGCCGGGGTAGTTGTCCGCCTTCTCGGCGAGGCCGACGCGCTCCAGCAGGGCCATGGCCTCGGCGCGGGCCCGGGCCCGCGGGGTGCCGAGGACGCGGACGGGCGCTTCGACGACGTTGCCCAGGGCGGTCAGGTGGGGGAAGAGGTTGAACCGTTGGAAGACCATGCCGATGTCCCGCCGACGGCGGGCCACCTCGCGGGCCTTCAGCTCGTAGAGCTTGTCGCCGACGCGGCGGTAGCCGACCAGCTCGCCGTCCACCCAGAGCTGCCCGCCGTCGATCCGCTCGAGGTGGTTGATGCAGCGCAGGAATGTGGACTTGCCGGAGCCGGAGGGGCCGAGCAGGCATGTCACCTCGCCGGGGGCGACGGTCAGGTCGATGCCCTGGAGCACCGCGACGGAGCCGAACCTCTTGGTGACCCCCTCGGCCCGCACCATCGGCCGGGTCGTCTCCACCGGGTCTCCGACGGTCGTCATCGGACTCCTCCCTGCGCGAAGCCGCGGCCGAACCGGCGCTCGATCAGCCACTGACCGGCGGAGAGCAGGCTGACCAGGGCGAGGTACCAGATCGCCGCCACCACGAGCAGCGGGATCACCTTGTAGTTGCCCTGGTAGACCGTCTGCACGGCGGTCATCAGGTCGCGGCCGGCGATGATCGAGACCAGCGCGGTGGACTTGAGCATGGTGATGGTCTCGTTGCCCATCGGCGGGATGATGACCCGCATCGCTTGCGGCAGCACCACCCGGCGCAGGGTCAGCGCGGGGCTCATCCCGAGCGCGGCGGCGGCCTCGGTCTGGCCGTTGTCGACGGCGAGGATGCCACCCCGGATGACCTCGGCGGCGTACGCCATCTCGTTCAGCGACAGCGCCAGCACGGCGGCGACCGTGCCGGTGACGACGACGCTTGTCGGTTGGTCGAAGAGCACGGTGCCGGTGAACGGCACGCTCAGCGTGAGGCGGGGGAACAGCGCCCCCAGGAAGCCGAAGAAGATGATCTGCACCAGGAGCGGGGTGCCCCGGAACACCCAGATGAAGGCCCAGGAGACGCCACGCAGGACGGGGTTGGCCGACAGGCGCATCACCGCCAGCAGGACGCCGCCGGCCGTGCCGAGCAGCATCGCCAGCAGGGTCAGCCAGAGCGTCGTGACGACGCCGTCGAGGATGTAGTCCTTGAACAGGTACGCGCCGACGGTGGCCGGTTCGAGGTTGGGGCTGTCCAGCAGCGCCCGGAGGAAGAGAGCCGCCACCCCGGCCACGAGGATCGCGGTCAGCCAGCGGCCGTAGTGCCGGACGGGGACGACCCGTAGGGTCTCGGTGTCGCTCGTCATCGAGGTGCCTCCAGCGGGGACGGGTTGCGGTCGCCGGGCGCGCCGTCCGGGCCCGCCCTCACGAATCGGAAGGGCGCCCGGCGACCGCGGTTCAGGGGGTTGCCGCCCCGGTCAGTCGATGGCCTGGTCGATCGTGGCCTGCTTGATGGCGATCGGCTCCTGCTTCCACTGGGCGAGAATCCTGGTGTACGTACCGTCGTCGATCAGCGACTGCACCGCGGCCCGGTACGCCTCGGCCAGTTCCTTGTTCGCCTTCAGGAAGCCGAACCCGTTCGGGCTCGCCAGCCAGCCGTTGGGGGCCGACGGGTCGTCCACCAGCTCGGCCTTCCCGCTGAGCGTGGCGGCGGTGTCGACCAGGTTGACCTTGGTGGCGGCGACGACGTCGACGTTGCCGGCGATCAGCGCCTGCACGGCCTGCGGGTTCTCCGGGTACTCCTTGATCTCGACGGCCCTGCCGGCGCAGCTGGACTTGCTGTACGCGGCGAGGTTCGTCGACTGGTTGCTGGCCTTCTGCACGGCAACCTTGCGGCCGCACAGGTCGGCGACGGTCCGCACGCCCAGCGGGTTGCCGGTCCTGACCAGGAAGCCGGTGCCGGAGGCGGAGTAGTCGACGAAGGTGGCGACCTGTTGGCGTTCCTTCTTGTCGGTGATGCCGCCGACGATGGCGTCGTACTTGGCGGCCTGGAGGCCCGGCACCAGGCCGTCGAAGGGCTGCTGGCTGAAGGTGGCCTTGATGCCCAGGCGGGCGGAGGCGGCCTGGAACAGGTCGTGGTCGAGGCCCTTGAACTCGTCCGTCCGACCCTCTTCCTTGAAGTCGATGAACGGCTCGTACGGCGCGTTTGTGGCCACGGTCAGGGTGCCCCGGTCGCGGACGGCGGCGGGGACCTTCCGGGCGAGCTCGGCGTCGGTGGTGACCTCCCCGACGCCCTCGATGGTGACGGAGACGGTGGCGACCTCGGGGCCGGAGGCGGCGGTGGAGGAGTCGCCGCCGCAGCCGGCGGTGACGGCGAGCAGGGCCGTGGCCGCGGTGGTCAGGGCGAGCTGACGGATGCGCATGAGGTGTCCTTCCGGGGGCCAGACGAACCAGCCCCCGGACTGTAACGTTCATTACGCAGCTTGTGAAGTTACAGATTTCTGTAACGTCCGGATCAGCTCTCCCCGAAGGTCTGCTGGGCCTGCTCCATCACCTTCAACCGCTTCCCGGCGACCGGCCCGAGCCGGTCCATCAACGCCGCCACGAGCGTTTCGACAAGCGCCAACGTCGGCACGAAGCTGTCGTACGGTGACGGTGAGTCGACCCGGCTGGGCAGGACCACCTCGGCCAGTCCCGCCACCGGGGAGAGCCACCGGTCGGTGAACAGGACCACCCGGGCGCCCCGGGCGGTGACCTCGCGGGCCAGGGCGAGGGTCGGCTCCTCGTACCGGCGGAAGTCGAACAGGGCGAACAGATCACGCCGGCCGACGTCGACAAGCATGTCGGTGCGCTCCACCGACGTGGGCGGCAGCAGGCGACTGTTGCCACGGACCTGCATCAGGTGCAGCACCAGGTAGTGGGCGAGCAGGCCGGAGAACCGGCCGCCGGCGGCCGTGACCCGCAGGTTCTGATCGGCGAAGAGGCGGGCGGCGGCGTCCAGCTCGCCCTGCGGCACCTCGGCCAGGGTGCCGGCGACCGCTTCGGGCAGGCTGGCTGCGGCCCGCGACAGCGCCCCGGCGGGCGGGCCGGCCGTCCGTTCCGCCGCCCGGTACGCGGTCAGCGGAGAGGTCTCCCGCTCGGCAAGCTCGTCCCGCAGGGCGCTCTGGAACTCCGGGTAGCCACCGAAGCCGAGCCGGCTCAGGAAACGCAGCACGGTCGGCGCGCTCACCTCGGCCCGGCCGGCGAGCGAGGCGACCGTCCCCAGACCGGCGGCCGGGTACGACGCCAGTAGCGCCCGGGCGACCCGGCGCTCGGCCGGCGTGCACTCGCCGAGGCGCTGCCGGATCATGGCCGCCACACCGGGATGCTCCGGGCCGGGGGTGAGCTCATCGTCGGCCGGGCGCGCCGGGTCACCGGCAAGATCAGAGGTCGACACGCGCTGAGCGTAACCGGCCGAGCCGCCCCGGTACCGCTCCGACAGCGCGGGGGTGCCCGCCGGACTGCGAGCACCCCCTGGGTCGCGGACGCCGGGTCTCAGGACTTCGAGACCGTGCAGGTGTAGTCGGCGGTGCCGGAGCCGGAGTACGCCTCGAGCTCGACGTAGTAGGTGGCCGAGCCGGAGGACGTCCGGGTGAACGAGGCCGACTCGTCCGCGCCCGCGCCGTCGTTGACCGAGCGGGTCACCGTGCTCCCGTTCGACGCGAGCAGGTACAGGTCGGCGTCGTACGCCGACGGGATCGCACAGGTCACGCTCAGCGTCTGACCACTGGCGACGCTCACCTTGAAGTAGTCGCGGTCGCTGCTGCTCTTCATGTCGCCGGTGATGGTCAGCGGGTAGGCGTTGGTCGTGACGTCGTTGGCGGCGGCCCGCGAGTCGTTGGGCTCGACCTCGGCGTGGCTGGAGCCGGCCGGCGGAGGCGGCGGCGGGTCCGTCGAGCAGTCGGTGACGGGCGTGCCACTGTAGAGGTTGCCGCTCGGAACCCCGTTCGTCACGCTCCGCAGGTAGTAACCGCAGGACGGCCGGTTGGCGAAGTTGTACGTCTGGCCGCTGGTCAGCCGCCAGATCTTGAAGTTCGAGTAGGTGAGGGGCTGCCCGGCGACGGCCACCTCGGGCTGGTGGTCGCCGAGGACGACGTACCCGCTCGATCCGCTGAGGGTAGCGAGCCCGAACCTGTCGACGAACAGCGACGCGCCCTCGTTGAGGCCGACGCCCCAGGCCGCGCCACCGCTGGTCCGGCCGTCCTTGATCGCACGGGCGACGAACGCCATCGTGCGACCCATCCGGTCCCGCTCGGCGAAGTGCGAGTCGTTGATCGTGTTGGCGTAGTTCGGCCAGCGGAACATGCCCGTGGTGAAGGTCATCGACCGGTCGTACGGGTTGTCGAGCGCGATCGACGAGGTGGCGCTGCCGCCGCAGGCGTCGTACACGATGTCGCTGTTGATGTGGTGCCCGGCGCTGCCGCCGCCGACGCCTCCACCCTTGGCCACGACGGACTCGACCGACGCCTCCAGCGCGGTGCCCTTCCAGGCGGCGTAGCGGCACTGGTCGCCGCCGGCGAAGTAGACGAACTCGGCGTTGCGGATGTCGGTGTTGACCTGGGCGTTGTCACCGTCCCGTGCCGCCGTGAGGGTCAGCGTGGTGCACGAGTTCACGCCGGAGAGCCCGATGATGTCGTCGCACTCGGGCGTGCCGCCGTCGGAACCGGCGAGCACCACCACGTCGATCGAGCCCGTGCCGCCGCGGATCGCGTTGATCGCCTGGGTCATGGTGGCGGCCACGACACCACCGGACCCGTTGAACGTGTACGCCGGGCCGGACCAGGTGGACCGGCTCACGTCGGTCGAGCTGCCCTGCCGGTCGCGGATGACCTGGGCGTGGGCCGCGGTCACCCCGACCGGCGCGACGGCGGCGAGGAGACTGGCGGCGGTGAGCACCGCCAGCCGGGTGCGAAGGGAATTGGGGGTAGGGGACACGGGCACCTCCGGGTGGCCACGAATCGATAAAACAAGAGTTACATCCGAGGCGGCCGATACTCAATACGTAACTTCTGTTACATCGCCCCGGCGCCAAATCCCGTAGCACCGCCAGGACGCGGGCTGCCACGATCGCCCGATGCGGATGCACGCCGACCAGGTCGACGTCGACCTCGCCACCGTCACCGCTCTCGTCGCCGGTCAGTTCCCCGGCTGGCGAGGGCTGCCGATCCGGCCGGTCCGGTCGTACGGCACCGTCAACGCGCTGTTCCGGGTCGGTGACCAGGTCGTGCTGCGCTTCCCGCTGCAGCCCGATCCGGGCCGGCGAGCGCGCGCCGAGCTGGCCGGCGAACAGGCGCACCTGCGTCAACTCGCCCCGCACCTGCCACTTCCCGTGCCGACACCGCTCGGCCTCGGGAAACCCGACACGGCGTACCCGGGCTGGTGGACGGCGTACCGCTGGATCCCCGGCGAAAGCGCGCACCCGGACCGTCTCCGCGACGCCGAGCGGTTCGCCGACGACCTTGCCGCCTTCGTGCGGGCGCTGCACGGCCTGGACACCGGCGGCCGGTCGTGGGACGGCCGCTCCCGGGGCGGGCCACTGGTCGAGAAAGACGAGTACGTCCAGCGGTACCTGGGCGAATGCGCGCACCTGACCGACGCGCCACAGGTCGCCCGGATCTGGGCGCGCTGCCGCGACGCCCCGCCCCACCAGGGGCCGGACCGCTGGTTGCACGCCGACCTGATGCCGGGCAACCTCCTGGTACGCGACGGCCGGCTCGCCGCGGTCATCGACTTCGGCACGGTGGGCGTCGGCGACCCCGCGGTCGACCTGGTGACCGCCTGGAACCTGCTGCCGCCCGCCGCGCGGGCCCGCTACCGCCGCGCGCTCGCCGTCGACGACGCCGCGTGGGCGCGCGGACAGGGCTGGGCGCTGGTCCAGGCCGTCGGCGCGCTGGCTTACTACGTGGACACGAACCCGGTGATGGCGGGAACCGCACGCCACACGCTGGCCGCCATCCTGGCTGACCCTGCGGGTTGAGCAGGGCCCCCGTCGGCCGGGGGCCCTGCCGCCCTCAAGCCGCGCGGATGCCGATCAGCACGTTCGTGAAGGACGTCGCCTCACCGGACCGGTACGCGGCGAAGCCGCGACCACGGGTCAGCGTCGCCTCCCACTGCGGGTCGTTCTCCCACGACACGTCGGACACCGACGCGCAGCCGGCGTTGTCGATCAACGCCTCGGCGAGGTTCACCAGGCCGTAGTTCCAGAAGACGTCCTCGGACGGCGTGACCGCGCAGGTGTCCGCGCCGGTCACCCGCTGCTTGCCGGGAGCGAAGACCGGCTGCCAGCGGTCCGACCGGTACCGGTCCCCGGCGGTGAGGCGGGTCCACCGCACGCCCTCGATGCCCCAGACCGGACCGCCGGTCGTCCGGGCTCGACGCAGGTCCAGCACGGTCACCGCCCGCTGGCCCAGCACCCGCAGCTTCCGGTGCCGCGACCCGACGCCGGTCACCTCCAGGGCGGTGTTCTCGTCCAACCCGAAGACGCGGTTGTTGCCGGTGTCCGAGGCGAGCCGGATCGACCGGGCCTCCCGCCCGCGACGGGAGAAGTGCGTGTCCAGCAGGCCGTCGGTGAAGAAGCCGAACCCGCCCTTCGGCAGGTACCCGAGGATGCTGGCGTCCTCGAAGTACCCCGGCTTCGCGCCGTCGCGCAGACCGGGGTCGACCGAGCCACCGGTGATCATGTCGCGACCGGCCATGATCTGGGCGCCCGCGCTCGTACCGGCCACGACGGCACCCTGGCGGAGCTTGCGCCGCACGGCGGCCAGCGCGGCGGAGTCCCGCTGCGCCTCGCCCCGGGTCATCGTGGTGACGTACCGGTACTGGTCCCCGCCACCGAAGAAGAAGCCGGTCATCGAGGCGATCTGGCGGACCACGGCAGGGTCGTCCGCCTTCTCCGGGCGGTCCAGGTCGATCGGGATCCACTGGGCGTCAGCGGCGCCGAACCGCTCGAAGATATCCGCGTAGTACTCGCCGTTGCAGACACTGTTGTTGCAGTCGGGGGTGTCGGCGTCCGGATCCTCCGCCGGCACCGGGGCGGCGGCGGTGGAGATGCCGATCCGCGCCCTTCCGGGGCCACCGGCGAGCTGGACGATGCGACCGTAGACGGCGGCGTTGTCGTCGGCGAGGGCACCGCCGACCAGCACCAGGCTGCCGCCCGATCGGTGGTGGAACGAGCCGGCCGAGGCGGGGGCCGCGGCCAGGGGAACACTCAACGTGACCGCCGTGACGGCGGCGACCCCCAGGGTCAGCAGGCGGTTCAAGGGCATGCTTGCTCCTCACGGGACCGTGAGGGCGGGCCGGGTTGAGCGTACGGCAGGTCCGCCGCACCGGTCCAGACCAGCGCGACCGCCGGCACCGCTGCTCGGCGCTGGGTTTGACCCGAGTGTCGGGGGTAGGAGGGCCCGCACCGATTCCGCAACCGGTAAGGGGCACGCCATGACCGACCCGAGCACCACAATGGATCACGACGTCGTCGACGTCCTCACCGCCGACCACCGGGAGGTCGAGGTCCTCTTCGTCGAGCTGGAGAGTCGGCGGGGCACCCCCGAGCACCGCCGCCACCTGGCCGACGTCGTCATCGCCGAGCTGGTCCGCCACGCGATCGCCGAGGAGATGTACGTCTACCCGGCCGCCCGCAGGGCTCTGCCGGACGGCGACCAGATCGCCGATCACGAGATCTCCGAACACGCCGACGCCGAGCGGACCATGAAGGAACTGGAGGCGGTGGACCCGTCCGACCCCCGCTTCGACGAGCGACTCGCCCATCTGACCCGCACCATCCGGCACCACGTACGGGACGAGGAGCACGACCTCTTCCCCCGGCTGCGGGCCGCGGTGGCCCGCGAGGAACTGGTCGAGCTGGCCGGCAAGGTGACCACGGCCAAGCGGATGGCGCCCACCCGCCCGCACCCCGCCGCACCCGACCGCCCGCCGGCGAACAAGCTGCTCGCCCCGGGCACCGGCCTCGTCGACCGCGTACGCGACGCGTTCAGCGGCCGCCCCACCACGACGGCCGAGCTCCGCGACAAGGAGAGCTGACACGACGATCCCGGGTCGCCCGAACCGGGCGACCCGGGATCGCGGACGCCGTCAGCGGCCCTGGTCGCCCTGACCGGTACGGGCCTGCGCCATGTCCACGCCCTTGTCGATCTGTTCACCGTGCTTGCCGCCGGTGCGCTTGTCGGCCATGTCACCGGCCTTGTCCATGCCCTTGTCGACCTGCTTGTCGTACTTGTCGACGAGCTCCTTGGCCTTGTTCATGAAGTTCCCCACGGGATCCTCCTCGGTCTCGGGGTTCGATCTTCTGCGTTCCCGGAGGCCGTGAGCACAAACGCCGGCCGGGGGCCCCGGGCGGTTCCGGCCCGAGCCCGGGCGGGACACCGGAACAGGCCATAACGTGGGTGTGGCGGAAGCGCCGGCCGGGTACCGACTCGCCCGGGATCGAGGAGGGTCGAGTGGTCGAGGACGGGCGGACGGCAGAGCGGATGCGGGACCGGGGACCCCGGTCCACCTGGGCGGGCCTGCCGTGGCTCGTCCGCACCGCGGTGGTGTGGAGCGCGTGCCTGGTCGTGGTGGTCGCCGGGTTGTACCTGCTGGGCATGATCGCCGTACTGCTGGCGCCGCTGGCCATCGCGGTGGCCGCCACCATCTTCCTGGCCGCACTGCTCGACCCGGTGCAGCGGCTGCTGCGCCGGCTGCGGCTGCCGGCGTCGCTGGCGGCGCTGCTGACCGTGCTGCTGCTGCTCGGCGTCCTGGTCGGCGTGGGAGCGCTGGTGTGGAACCTGACGGCGAACCAGTTCGACGAGTTGACCGGGGAGCTGACCCGGGGCGTGCAGCAGACCCGCGACTTCGTCACCTCCACCCTGCCGGTGACCGACCAGCAGCTCGACCGGCTGGCGGACCAGGCCCGGCGGGGGCTCAGCCAGGGCGGCGGGCTCGACCCGGTCTCCGGCGCGCGGACCGCCGCCGAGGTGCTCGGTTCGGCGCTGCTCGCCCTGGTGCTGTTGTTCTTCCTGCTCAAGGACGGCCGGTCGATGTGGCGCTGGGTGCTGGACCGGACGACCGGCCCGAACCGGACGCTGACCGCGGAGGCGGGGCGGGCCGGCTGGCAGACGCTCGGCGCGTACAGCCGGGGGACCCTGATGATCGCGGCGATCGACGCGATCGGCATCGGCCTGGCGCTGGTGGTGCTCGGGGTGCCCCTGGCGTTCCCGCTGGCGCTGCTCGTCTTCTTCGGCGCATTCATCCCGATCATCGGTGCGACGGTGACCGGCGCGATGGCGGTGCTGGTGGCGCTCGCCGCGAACGGCCCGGTCACGGCCCTGCTCGCGCTGGCCGCCGTGATCGCGGTCCAGCAGGCCGAGGGCAACCTGCTCGAGCCGCTGATCATGAAGCGGCAGGTCCGCCTGCATCCGGCTGTCATCCTCGTCGCCGTCACCGCCGGCACGTTGATCGCCGGGATCGCCGGCGCGTTCGTCGCCGTTCCCATCACCGCGGTGCTCTGGCGCGTACTGGACACGATCCAGCGCCACCGCGCCTCGTCCCCACCCCCGGATTGATCATCAGGTCGGCACCGGCGCGCCGCCAACTCATGATCAACCAGTGGTGCCGCGGAGGTGGGTCGTGAACCAGGTGGCCGCCTCGTGGGCGACCTGCTCCAGCGTGCCGGGCTCCTCGAAGAGGTGCGTGGCGCCCGGTACGACCGTCAGCTCCGCGCTGTCCGGCAGGGCCTCCTGGGCCTGCTCGTTCAGCGTGATCACCTGCTCGTCCAGGCCCCCGACGAGCAGCAGGGTCGGCGCGGTCACCCGGTCGAGCGCCGGCCCGGCGAGGTCCGGCCGGCCGCCCCGCGACACCACCGCCCGGACCAGGTCGGGTCGCTCGGCCGCCGCCACCAGGGCGGCTGCTGCCCCCGTACTGGCCCCGAACAGCCCGACCGGCACCGGGCCGAACGGCCGCTCGGCGGCGAGCCAGTCCACGATCGCGGCCAGCCGGCCGGCGAGCAGCCCGATGTCGAAGCGCAGCTCGGCGGTACGCGCGTCGACCGCGTCCTCGGCCGGGGTGAGCAGATCCACAAGCACCGTGCCGAGCGCGCTGCCGTTGAGCACGTGCGCCACCGCCACGTTGCGTGGACTGTGCCGGGAACTGCCGCTGCCGTGCGCGAACAGCACCACACCGGTTGGCTCGGCCGGTACCAGCAGGTCGGCCGTGAGCTGGGCGTCGCCCGCCGGGATCGTCACCTCGCCGCTCCGTACGTCCATGCCCGGCACGTTCCCCACCCCTCCCCCACCATGCGTGAAAGGAAGGGCCCCTTGTTAACGCCTCCGGTAGAGGAAGGGCCCCTTGTTAACACCACCGCCGGCACGCCACCGCCCGCGTTTGCCGGTATCCGCGCCGGGTAGGCGGTGGGTGACCGCAGACCGTACCGGCGCGCGAAGCGCCCCGACGGATCGCGAGGATCGCCATGGCGCAGCAGCAGCAGCGAGAGTCCCGGCAGCAGGCCACGGAGCGGGACCGACGGGAACAGGACACCGAGCGCAGCCGGGACTGGGCGGACGAGGCGGCGCAGGCGCGCACCGCCGACGATCCGCGGGCGATGGCACCGCGCGACGCGGCCGGTCGGCCGTCGCAGGGCCGGCCGCTGTGACCGGCTGAGCGGTTGAGTGTTAAGAAGGGGCCCTTCCTCTACCGGAGGCGTTAACAAGGGCCCCTTCCTTACCCCTGGCGTTCGGGCAGGCGGATGAGCGGTCCGCGGCCCGGAGGCTGCTCCGGGGCCGGTTCCGGTGTCTCGGCCGGCGGGATCGGCACGGTGACCGGTTCGGTGCAGGTGATCCGGACCTTCTCGCCGTGGTGGCGCAGATCCAGCACGTCCTGCGGGTCGCCGTTGCGCAGGGCGTACGTGGTCCGCTGCGGCTCGACGTCGACCCGCAGCCGCATCCCCCGCCACTGGAGCGAGAACGCCAGGCGGCTCAGCCGGCTGGAGAGCCGCGGCGCGAAGGACAGCGTCCCGTCGTGGTCGCGCAGTCCACCGAACCCGGCGACCAGCGCGATCCACGCGCCGGCCAGCGACGCCATGTGCACCCCGTCGCGGGTGTTCTCGTTGAGGTCGTGCAGGTCCATCAGCGCGGCCTCGCGCAGGTAGGTGTGCGCCAGCTCCGGATAGCCCACCTCGGCGGCGAGGACCGCCTGGGTGCACGCCGACAGCGACGAGTCGCGGACGGTACGGCGCTCGTAGTACAGGAAGTTGCGCAGCTTCTCCTCGGGGGTGAACGCGTCTCCCCGCCAGTGCATCGCCAGCACCAGGTCGGCCTGCTTGACGACCTGCCTCCGGTAGAGGTCGAAGTAGGGGTAGTGCAGCAGCAGCGGGTACTTCTCCGGCGGGGTGTGCGCGAAGTCCCACTCCTGGAACCGGGTGAAGCCCTCCACCTGCTCGTGGACGTCGACCTCGTCGTCGTACGGGATGTGCATCGCCGCGGCCGCGTCCCGCCACGCCGCCGCCTCCTCGTCCGTGACGCCGAGGTGGAACGCCTCGTCCCGGTACCGCATCACCGCCTCCGCCGCCGTGATGAGGTTCCGCTGGGCCATCAGGTTGGTGTAGACGTTGTCGTTCTTGATGGCGGTGTACTCGTCCGGACCGGTCACCCCGTCGATGTGGAACTGGCCGTGCCGGTCGTGGTGACCCAGCGACCGCCACAGCCGCGCGGTCTCCACGAGCAACTCCAGGCCGATCTCCCGTTCCAGGTCGGTGTCGCAGGTGGCGAGCACGTAGCGGCGGACGGCGTCGGCGATGTCGGCGGCGATGTGAAAGCCGGCGGTGCCCGCCGGCCAGTACCCGGAGGACTCCGGGCCCTCGATGGTGCGCCAGGGGAAGGCCGCGCCCTCCAGGTTGAGGGTCCGGGCCCGCTCGCGGGCGGTGGGCAGGGAACGGTGCCGCCAGTGCAGGGCGTCGCCCACGGCGGGGGGATGGGTGTACGTGAGCACCGGCAGCACGAACATCTCGGTGTCCCAGAAGGCGTGGCCGTCGTACCCGGGCCCGGTGAGGCCCTTCGCGGCGATCGGCCGGCGCTCGGCCCGCGCGCCCGCCTGGAGCACGTGGAAGAGCCCGAAGCGCACCGCCTGCTGGACCTCCGGGTCGCCCTCGACCAGCACGTCGGCGGAGTCCCAGAACTCGTCGAGGTACTCCCGCTGCTCCCGCAGCAGCCCTTCCCACCCGTCGAGGCGGGCGCCGGCGAGCGCGGCGCCGACCTGGTCGCGCAACGCCGGCAGCGAACGGCGGCTCGACCAGCCGTACACCAGGTACTTCACGACCCGCAGGGTCTCGCCGGGGTGGAGCACGCAGGCGATCGTGGTACGCACCCAGTCCGGGTAGCCCTCGGACTCGACAGTGGTACGCGCGGTGGTCTGCACCTCGTGCTCCATGGCCGCGGCGAGGCGCAGGCCGGAGACCTTGGTGCGGTGGATCAGCAGGCCACCGTCGTCGGTGGTCAGTTCCTCCTCGGCGAGCAGCGGCGACTCGAGCACCGCCGCCACCCGCGGGTCCTTGCTCTGGGCCGGCAGGGTCTCGTTCGCCACCAGCTCGGACTGGATGATCAGTCGCAGGGGCTTGTCGTCGGCGACCTCCACCTCGTAGTTGATCGCGGCGACCGACCGCTGGCGGAAGGAGACCAGACGGGTGCTGCGGACGCGTACCTCCCGGCCGGCCGGCGAGCGCCAGTGCACGGACCGGTGCAGGGTGCCCTCCCGCAGGTCGAGCACCCGTTCGTGGGACTGGAGTTCGCCGTAGCGCACGTCCAGCGGCTCGTCGTCGACGAGCAGCCGGATGAGCTTGCCGTTGGTGACGTTGACGACGGTTTGGCCGGACTCGGGGAACCCGAAGCCGGCCTCGGCGTACGGCAGCGGGCGCAGCTCGTAGAAGGAGTTGAGGTACGTCCCGGGCAGCCCGTGCGGCTCGCCCTCGTCGAGGTTGCCGCGCACCCCGATGTGCCCGTTGGACAGGGCGAAGACCGACTCGGACTGGGCCAGCACGTCCATGTCCAGCCGGATCTCCCGGACCTGCCAGGGATCGACGGGGTAGGCGCGTTCCCGGATCACGCGCCGGCCTCCCGGTCCCGCACGACCGGCCCACGGTCGAGCCGGCTCGACTCCCGCGGTGCCGACTCGCGGCCGGCGCCGGCGGGTTCGGGGTCGAGCAGCTCGGCGAGGTCCCGCACCACCACGTCCGCGCCGCTGGCCAGCAGTCCGTCGGCCTGACCCACCCGGTCGACGCCCACCACGTACCCGAATCCGCCGGCCCGGCCGGCGGCGACACCGGCGAGGGCGTCCTCGAAGACGACGGCGTTCGCCGGGTCGACGCCGAGCAGCTTCGCGCCGGCCAGGAACGTGTCCGGCTCCGGCTTGCCGCGCAGCCCCTCGGCCCGGGTGACGAGTCCGTCCACCCGGGCCTCGATGAGCGGTTCGAGCCCGGCGGCGGCGAGCACCTCCCGGCCGTTCGCGCTGGCCGTCACGACCGCCCGGCGCAGTCCGCCGGCGACCGCCGCCTTCAGGTACGCCACCGAGCCGGGGTAGACGTCGACGCCGTGGGTCCGGAGTTCCTCCAGCAGCAGGACGTTCTTCCGGTTGCCGACACCGTTGACGGTGTCCGCTTCCGGCGGGTCGCCCGGCAGCCCCTCGGGGAGCACGATGCCCCGGGAGGCGAGGAACGTGCGTACGCCGTCGGCGCGGGGACGCCCGTCCACGTACCGGTTGTAGTCGTCGCCCGGGTCGAACGGCCGGAACGGTTCTCCGGTGAGCGCGGCCCGGCGGCGGAGGAACTCGTCGAAGGTCGCGGTCCACGCCGCGTTGTGGACCCGCGCGGTCTGCGTGAGCACACCGTCGAGGTCGAAGAGGCAGGCGGTCACGTGCGCAGGCAGGCCCAGCATCGTACGAATCTAACCAGAGCTCCGCCGGGTCAAACGCCGTTCCGCTCAGCCGGCGTCGAAGTCGGGGACGGTCAGGGTGCCGTCGTCGGCCAGCGGAAAGCCCGGGTTGTGCGCGATCTCCCAGACGTGCCCGTCCGGGTCGGTGAAGCAGCCGGCGTACCCGCCGTAGAACGTCTCCCGGGCCGGGCGGGTCAGGGTCGCTCCGGCCGCCGCCGCGGCGGCGAGGATCGCGTCAACCTCGGCACGGGAGCGGACGTTCTGCGCCAGGCTCAGCCCGCCGAACCCGCCACCGGCGTCGGCAACGCCCGCGTCCTCGGCGAGCTTGTCCCGCCCCCACAGCACCAGTGCCAGACCGCCGGCCTGGAAGAAGACCGTCTCCTCGGCCTCCTGGCCCCGCCAGCCGAGGCGCTCGTAGAAGGTGCGGGCGCGGGCGATGTCGGCGACGCCGAGGGTGACCAGGCTGATCCGCTGCTCCATGCCGGCAGGGTAGCCGCCCGCCCGCATCCACGACGGCCGTCGACCTGCCGAACGTTTGTCACGCCCACCGGTCCGGGAAGGAACATCGCATGGCGGATGACGACTACTGGCCGGCGTGGTACCGGATCGGCCTGTCCGTGGTGTGCCTCCTCGGTGGGGCGTACGCGATCGCGGTCGACCGGCCGTACGCCGCAGGTTTCGCCTTCCTCGCGGCGGTCCTGGGGTTCGTCACCGCCCGACGTCGGTCGGCGGAGCCGAGCAGGGGGATGGCAGCGCTCGTCGCCGCCGGGTTCGTCGCGCTGGCGACCGGGGCGGTCGTCTTCCTGCTCAACGCCGACGGGAACGTCACCGCCTACGTGGTGGGTGGTGTCGTGCTGGCGATCGCGCTCTTCGCGGTGGTCGCCGTGGCCGTCCGGATGCGGCAGCTGGGCCGCCGCGACCCAGGACTCCCTGGTGGGTCCGCGGACGGATGATGGTCAACCGGTCTCAGCGGCCGGATTCGACCGGCACGACATCATCTGATCGGGAGCGGCGGCTGCATCCGGCTCACTGAGGGCGGAGCGTCCAGATGACGGTCATCTCGCCGGTGGGCTTGCCCTCCTCGGTGGCGATCTCGACGCGTACCGGGAACTCCGGCCGCTGGCCGGCCTCCAGTTCCGCGAGCACCTCGGCGGCCGGGCGGCCGAGCCGCGCGGTCGCGCGCACCGCACCCAGGGCGAGCTTCCGGTACGCGATGTCCGCGCGTACGGCGAGCGGGGTGGCCCGGTCGAGGACGTGGGCGAACGCGGCCAGCACGACCGCGCCGGAGGCGGTCTCGCCGAGGGTGAACATGGCGCCGGCGTGCGGCCCGCCGATGTGGTTGTGGGTGGCGGGCGAGTCCGGCAGCCGGACCACCGCGCGCACGCCGCCGTCGTCCTCGGGGGCCACCTCGACGAACTCGAAGCCGAGGGTACGGGCGAACGGCACGGCCTCCAGCATTCCGGCGGCCACCTGGTGCGAGTCGATGCTCATGCCCGCACGTTACCCGCGAGTAACTTCCGGGACAAGGCCCTTCCGGGAGTGTTAAGAAGGGGCCCTTCCTCTACCGGGTGGTTTCAAGGGGTCGTTGCAACACGGTGGTTAGTTGGTGACGGCTAGGAGAGTAGCGAGGCGCTCGGCTGGGGTGTCCCAGCCGAGCGTTT